>JAZKBK010000002.1:0-300000 GCA_040388625.1 Gemmatimonadota bacterium
CTGAAAGAGATCAAGGCAGCCTAAACTTGGTGTCCATTAAAGCGGGTCAAGTCCACTCTTGCTTTTTGATGCGTCGTTCCCCGATGATTTGTTCACACTTGCGATGACCGCGCTTGCGATCGTACCTTCGCCGGACTCGGCGGCTCGCACTGCCGAAACAGTTCGCCTAACTCATCTGACTTCGCTACAGCAGGTCCACGACGATCTAGACAAACACTCCTTCTTGCGTGGAAGGTTCATCCTGCTTCCTAACGTTAGCGAAGGTGGCACTGCTACCCTCATGCGGTCAGGGCATGCTGCGCATTACGCAGACATGCCGTGTGTTGGGGGCTATCTAGACGGAAATATTAGCCAACTCGGCGAAGGCAATCTTCGCATCCTTAGCGGTCAGGACGTTGCTTATGGCAGCCGTAAGCTCGGCCTTTATCAAACGTCCGACAACCGACGACGAGACTTTGCCGACCTAGGGAAGAGCACAACGTGGGTCAAGTGGGCAGCGCCGACCGCTGAGGCGCTCCGCCAAGCGTGCTTGGCTCGTGAATCACGATTGAGTCAATCTGCACCTCAGTTGCCGCAAGTGACGATCACGGCACTAGATGTCTCTAATAGCTCGTTTCTTGGACCAATTCACGTTGACTTCAATCCCCAGTTTAATGCTTTGATTGGCGGTCGTGGTACAGGCAAGTCAACAATTCTAGAGTATATAAGGTGGGGACTATGCGATTCAAGCATACCTAACGACGGTGACGCGGTGGATATCGCGCGTCGCGAAAGACTCGTCGAACAGACGCTTAAGCCATTTAATGCGACTGTGACTGTACACCTCTCATTGAACGGCGTGCCACACGTCATACGGCGACACGCCGGCGACGGGGCGATAGCTCTCAAGATTGGCATGGATGCTTTTGAATCATGCAATCAGGGGGATGTTCAATCGTTATTGCCCATACAAGCTTACAGTCAAAAACAACTGAGCAATGTCGGAGTGCGCCTCGAAGAACTCAGACGATTTGTGCGAGAACCAATCCGCTCGGCGTTATCAGACCTTCAGCGAGATCTGGATGACGTCGCTAGTCGTATTCGCACGAGCTATAGCAGCCTGGCTTCCTATCGACGCCTTAAAGCAGAAGAGCAGGACGATGAGCGGACCCTTCAGTCGCTCACTGAGCGCGCATCTTCCATACGAGCAGCTATCTCTGGAGTTTCTGATCAAGATCGAGCGATTCTGAATGACAAGCCAATTCAGGACCTGGAGGACGACGCAGCGCGTGGCATACGCATTACCGGCGAGCGCATCAGATCGATACTAACGAACACGCGCGACACGATTCGGAATCTTGGAACGGTCGGTCCGCTCGATGGAGATCTTCTCAGTGCAAACGCAGCCTTCGAAGAATATCGAATGGGCTTGGACCATCAACTCGCAGAGCAGCTCGATACGTTGGACCGAATCCAGCTTCTTAGTGCGCCGGTCGGGCAGGGCCTCGAACGTTGGCGTATTCGATATGCGGCCTTTCTAGAGAGCTACGACCAAGCTAAAGCTAGGGCAACTACTCAGCAAGTGGAGTTGGACCAACTTACGGAGATCGATCAACGAGTGCAGGAGATTCGTACGCGATCCGCTCTAAGGCAAGAGCAATTGGACGTATTGGGTAAACCGCACGATGTCTTAAAGGCAATTCGTGAAAAATGGTACGAATTACACGAAGCACGAGTCAGGCTACTGGCTGCTCAGTGCGAAGCATTGACCCGGCTATCGGACGGTCAGCTGCTCGCGACACTTGCACCGGGTTTCATTGCTGAGGCATTCGAATTGCGCCTGCGCCAATCCCTGACTGGCACAAATATCAGGCGGGAGAAGTTCAATGCTGTTGCTGATTATTTGACACGATCATCCAGTCCAATTCGGGAAGCCGGTCGTGTATTGGACGAAATTGAATTACTCATTCAAAGTAATGGTAAAAGCGACACGGCTTTGGCGCACGATACGCCCGTTCTTTCTGACCTCGGCTTCACTCAAGTCGAACTGCAGCGCATTGCTGGAAAGATGACGGTTGATGCGTGGATCGGGCTGGCTACTACATCATTGGAAGATCAACCGTCATTCGAGTACCGTCTTCGAGAGAATGAATACATTCCGTTTGTAAACGCTTCGGCTGGGCAGCAGGCGACTTCCCTGCTTTGGGCTCTTCTGAACCAAGATGGCCCGCCGCTGATGATCGATCAACCCGAAGACGACTTAGACAATCAAATTTTACTGAAAGTTGTGGAACAAATTTGGCGTGCGAAAGACCGACGCCAACTAGTTTTTAGCAGTCACAATGCGAACGTTGTTGTGAATGGCGACGCGGACTTGGTAATATGTTGCGATTACCGCATTACGGGAGAACAATCCGGTGGCTGGATTAGATCTGAAGGGGCGATCGATTTGGAGCCAGTACGTCAAGACATTGCATCGATAATGGAAGGAGGGAAGGCTGCATTCCGCTTGCGGCAAGAGAAATACGGTTTTTAGACCGGTGGCGGATCAAGTCCAGGCAATGTAACGCGCGAGTTGCTGCCGTCGTCGACGAGAGAGGAATCGTACTAGTCGCTTATGTCTACTTCGAAGTCGTCTCAAGTTGGTGCGCGCGTGCGAGACATTGCATGACTTTAGGGGTTGGCACGATTCCTTGAGATCCAGGCGACGAGACGCAACCGCAAAAGGCGCGGCACTAGTCGCAGCATTGACAACTGGCCTGCAGTTGCATCAATGGCCGTTTCGCATCCAGCTTGAATCGTTGGTAGTTGGAGAATGTTACTGACCGCTATGGAGGGATTTCACATTAGCATGAAGACAGCTAACCAGAAGGCTTCATTCAAAGAGATCGAAGTAGTCGCGCCGAGTCTGGGTGAGATACTTCAACAGATGGGGGAGATTTACTCGAAGGACCCTGTAAAGGCGGTTAGAGGGCAGGCATTCATCAAGATCCTCCATAAGTATCTTGGGGGCCAACTCGCTTTACGTTTATCCGACGCTGCCAAGCAACGGCACGTCCGCGTAGAATACGAAACGACAATTTTTGGGTCAACCAAGCCAAAGGATGTGGATATCGTTGTTCTAGATCCGGCGAATGGCCCACTTGTTATCGTGGGCATTCGTAGCCAAATGAGCTCTGTTGGCAATAATGTCTTGACATACTATGAGGGAATTGTCGGTGAGTGTATCAGCTTACAAGATCGATTTCCAATGGCTGTACACGGATACGTATATCTACATCCGCTACAGCCGATAAAGGAAGGAAAAGAAGACCAGAAGATTGATCACAAGCGATATGCCCGAATGTACCAGGCAATAACGGGCCGCCATCCGGCTTTCTTTAGGATGCAACGTGGTATCTTCGATGTGTTCGCGTACATGATTGTTGAATTTGGGAAGACGCCACCGGTATTACGAGACGATATCCTTAATGCGGCCGCGCTCGAGAAGGATCTCAAGCTCGATTTATTCGTTGACGAAATCGTCTCATGCTTCAAGAAGCGCGAACTGTTCATCGACCTGTTTCTCTGAAATCGACTCAGGTCGACCTGATGGGTTACGCCACATACGAAGAGTGGCGACCCCTTCTTGGATGAGGGCCACATCAGTGGACGATAATCCTTCCCGTGCTTGCAGTATCGATTGGTCGCCACTTTCATAGGCAGCGATCAAATCTCCTCGCTGGAGCGCTGAATCGATTCGAGCTATGAGTCGTTTCGGGGACGCGATGGATTTAAGAAGCTTGACCGCGGCAGCCTCACGCGGGACGAGCACAAAAACGCCACCGCCAAGCGAGTGAACATTGAGTTCACATTGAAGGAGTGTCAGACTGTTGTACCAGCGACATGCAAACGCTTCTGCAGTGTCCAAAAGCAACGTCCCACATAGGAAGCTATTGGACACAGCCTTGCCGGAGTCATTGATCGCAACAAGTGGCCGATCACTGAACACTGACATAACAATGTCCGGTGGAGTTACATACGGTACGCGATACCAAGGGTAGCGAACGCGACACTTATATCCGGCGGCAACTCCGGACTTCTCGCCGGATGCGACGTAATTAGCTTCGCCTCGGCAGAGCGCGGCGGCGCTCGGTAAGAACAAACGCTCTTGTTTTGTTGATGGAATTCCGGACGTGAAGAGCCCGCAGCGTCGCAGGCTCCGCGCAGATGCTATAGTCGGAACCAAGCTGCTGCGCTTGAGTTCATACTGCCGCACCAAATCGTGTGTAGGATGAAAGAAGTGCTTATCACCCGCTACGTATCCTATTCGAAATCGGGCGAATTGTGCGGCCGGTACGAGACGCCCTGCAATCGGTCCCTGCAGCAATGCTTGCAGCCTCGGATGTAATAGCGCTGAAAGAAATGCTCGTTCACCGCGCACTACCTCCGTCGTGTCTACATCCCGCCGATGTTCTGCTCTCCCGGATACGAGCGATGAAAGATCGGCGAATGCTTCGAAACGAACAGTGGACGTCCTCCCTCCAGCCCCATCTGCGAAGAGAAGGACAACGTCTTGTGACAGTTCCGGGAATAGCCGTTCGCGAACTCTGACGACACGCAAGGCGGAAAATGATTCGGCGAGAAACCGCCAGAATGGCCTAGCGTACCGCACGTAGGTAGCGTCAAGTGGAAGTACCATCGCAAGGGCGCCTCCGGCACGAAGCCGGTGACAGGCATGGAGCACAAATGGCATCCATATACTGCCAGAGGGATCCATTTCATGGCCCAGAGTTGCTGAAGCAGCAGCGAGCGCCCGTTGTCGTTCCGGTGCTGCAAGGTGCCGTAATCTGACAAATGGAGGATTCCCAATCACCGCTGAGTATTGCTTGGAGGTATGCAAGAGGAAATCGGAGTGTACGAATGTAATTCTGGAGGAAGGGATCTCTGCCGACGAACGCTCTATTGCCTGATGGCTAATTTCGACCGCTGTTACCTTCGGCACTGGGAGTCGAAGGCGGCTGGCTACTGTTATTATAGCCCGAAGGAAAGCCCCATCTCCGGAGCTAGGCTCCAAGATCGACGATACAGGGCGTGCAAGGAGACACTCAGCCATATACTCTGCCAACAAATTCGGAGTGTAGTATGCTCCACGCTTCCGTTGATCTGACCGTGTGTTGTTCATGGGGTCGGCTGGCTTATCGTATATTGGCGTTATCACAACTTGTACCTTGTTTGCCGAAAATGTGCAAACGAATGTGTGTGCGTCGTGGCGATTTATTTCGGAGGAAGAATGAGGAAGTTTATAACTGTTCCGAACAGTAGTCAAGGCATCAATCCGCGCATGCGTGACGCCAAAGTGACGCTCCCTTGCACGAGCGAACAAAAGCGCGAGTTGACACGCAGGGCGACGGAGGCCGGCCTGAGCGTAGCAAACTTCTTGCGTTCGCTGCTGCAGTGGCCGCTGGAAGAACATGGAGCACGCAAGGATCTTGATCGATCAATTGATCCGTGAACGCCGTTCTACTGTTACATAGTGCCCGCAGTGTATTGAATTGGACTTTGCGGCGCAGGAGACGGAACGTCTCCAACAGAGACCGCGCGTACCCTCAATCCGATCCGGGATAACGCAGCATCACACTCTCGTATTGCGGCTCGGACTCCTATTGCTCTCGTTAAATACCATAGAGAGTTGCAGCCTCGCAAGCAGCAGTGCTCTTTGGGGTGGCGATCCACGATTTAGCGAGGCCCCGCCGAGCTTGTGTCGACCGTCCAGCACCTGGGACTTGAATGGGCAACCGTTCGCCGCTCCCGAAGTCGTTCGTTGTGTGGTCGCTCGCTATCCGTACGATCTCCTGAGAATAGGGGAGCAGGGAGAAGTGCGCGTTCGCTTTCTGGTAGACTCAGCCGGAGTTCCCGATACGGCGTCGATTCGTGTGGTGAAACTCGTTGGCGACCGGGAGTTCGCGGAAGCAGTTCTTGCCGTCACGCCCCTCATACGTTTCGCTCCGAAGACACCCAGTGCTCCGAGACCGGTCGTTGTCGAGATACCGACGACGTTTACAATCACCCACTGACACCAATTGATCAAGCTCGGCGATCCGGAGCTATGGTCAGGACGTCTTGCGCGATTCGAACGACAGTTCGATAACACTATCGTAAGTTACCGCGCGGTAACCTGATGCAGGACAACTCCGATCCAACGATGTGCGGCTGTCAGCCCTGATACAGCCATCCAGCCATCGTTGAGCCCGGTTGCGGTACTATTTTCGTTGGCGTGTCGATTTCGTATCCGTTCGTTCGACGTGGTAGTGAAGGCAGCGAGACGCTCGAATCCCTCGGGCGCCACGGCCGCCGAAGCCAGCGGAGAACCCAACCATGTCGAGCTCGAACGCCAGAACCATCAACCGTTTGCTCTGGGCGGCCCAGATTGTCGTCGCCCTGCTCTTCCTCTTCGCGGGGTCGATGAAGTTCATCATGCCCGCAGCGAAAATGCAGCAGGGGCCGGTGGTGCTGCCCATCGCGTTCATTCACTTCATCGGTGTCTGTGAGTGTCTCGGGGCGCTCGGGCTCGTTCTCCCGGGTGTGCTGCGGTTCCAGACGTGGCTCACGCCACTTGCCGCAGCCGGATTGACGATCATCATGATCGGCGCGACGGTGGTCACCGTGCTGGCGATGGGCGCTGCGGCGGCGATTCTTCCGGCGGTTGTCGGCACGATCACCGCGGTGATCGCGCTCGGGCGCCGCGTCACGCATTTCGCGGCGAGTGATTTCGTTCTGTTGGTACCTCACACTCACATCACAGGATCCTGACCATGCGCTACATGATGTTCATCAAGCACACCGAGGACTATCGCGGAAAGCCCATTCCACCGGCGCTCATCGAGGCGATGGGTGAGTTCATCGGGGAGTACAGCGCGAAGGGGAAGTTCGTCGACGGCGCAGGGCTCAAGTCGAGTCACAAGGGGAAGAAGGTGCAGCTACGCGACGGCCAGCTCAGTGTGGTCGACGGACCGTTCACGGAAGCGAAGGAACTGGTCGGCGGCTACGCGATCCTCGATCTGGATTCGGACGAGGAGGCACTCGACGTGGCCATGCGGTTCATGGAGCTGCACCGCGTACACTGGCCGGAGTTCGAGGGCGAGAGCGAGCTGCGCCCCATCGAAACGGGCGCGCCGGGATCGGAGTAGGAACGAAGGTCGGGGTGCATTTTTTTTCAGTCGGTCGCAACTGCTGACTCCGGAAACTGCAAAATGCGGCCTTTGGCCATACCTTATGAGAGCCATCGCGGTTGAGCAACGCATTGAATCGCGCTACGAATCACTTCGAGGCCCGTTGTGAGACTTTCAGACAATGAAATAGTCGCACCGACCAGGCAGGTGGTGTTGTTCTCGGTCATGAGCGCCGCGCTCGCGGTCGCAGCCACCGCCGTTGCGTCGTACCATCGTCCCGTGCCGTGGACCGCACTTCTGTCCGGTCTGATCGTCGCATTGGCTGGATTTCAGATTGCGAACGCTCGTCGGATCTTTGGCTTCCGTGCGCCAGGCGAGGTCCGTCCCTGGATGATTCCTGCGAGTCGTGTCTGCTACGCGATAGGCGTCGTGCTGGCACTTCTGGGTGTCCGCGCGCTCATGCTTCACGCAATAGCTGCATAACGAGCGAAACCGGCGTCAGAGTCCAATTCTTCTGCGACATCCCAACTGTTTGCGCCAGGAAAGTCCGCAAGAAACCCCACTCTGACCCCGGTTTTGGCGGGCAAATTGCGGTATGGCCATGCCCGCCACGCGAACCTTGTGCGACATGTGGAAGCGATAGTGGATCTCCCCTGATGCTATCCAACCTCCTTCGTTGAACGGCCCAGCACGAACAGTTCGTGGACAACTGTACTGCGGTAACGATCCGATATGCATCGCTGTGTCACAGCCTGCCGGATTCGGAAACTGATGGATGCATCACACCTACGTGATCCCATTGCATCCCCACGCACGTATCCGGCACAAACAGGGGAGTCAGATATGGCGCAGTTACAACACGCGACGGTCGACGAATTCAGGACGCACCTGCGTGGCGACGTCCTCCTACCTGACGCCGAAGGCTACGACGACAGCCGCCAGGTCTGGAACGCGATGATCGATCGAAGACCGGCACTGATCGCTCGTTGCGTGTCGGCTGAAGATGTCGTCGAGTCCGTCAAATTCGCACGCACGCACAACCTGCTCGTCGCGATCCGGGGCGGCGGACACAATATCGCAGGCAACGCTGTCTGCGATGACGGGATCATGATCGATCTCTCGCGAATGAAGAACGTCCAGGTCGACGTGAAGGGTCACCGCGCAACTGTCGATCCCGGTTGTACACTCGGCGACTTCGACGCGGCCGCGCAGGCGCACGGCCTCGCCACGCCACTGGGCATCAACTCGACCACCGGTGTCGCCGGCCTCACGCTCGGCGGGGGCTTCGGCTGGTTGAGCCGGAAGTATGGAATGACTGTCGACAACCTGCTTTCCGCGGACGTCGTTACCGCGGACGGCAGGCAGGTGCATGCCAGCCAGACGGAAAACAGCGACCTCTTCTGGGGGCTGCGTGGGGGCGGTGGGAACTTCGGTGTCGTTACACGCTTCGAATTTCAGCTCCATCCTGTCGGGCCGGATGTGCTGAGCGGGCTCATCGTCTTCCCTTTCGATCAGGCCAAGTCCGTGCTCACGAAGTTTGCGCATTTCACCCTCGCGATGCCGGACGAGCTCAACGTATGGATGGTGACGCGCAAAGCGCCTCCGCTGCCATTTCTGGCCGAGGAGTTTCATGGGAAGGAGATGGTTGCGCTCGCGTTGTGCTATGCCGGCAGTCCATCGTCCGGTGAGGCGCTGATCGAACCGCTGCGCAAATTCGGCACACCGATCGGCGAACACGTCGGCGTGCAGCCGTACACTGCGTGGCAGCAGGCATTCGATCCGCTACTGACGAAGGGCGCCCGCAATTACTGGAAGTCGCACAACTTCGCGCAGCTCAGCGACGGCGCGATCGATGTGATCATCGAGTACGCCGCCAAGCTGCCGTCGCCCCAGTGCGAGATCTTCATTGGCACAATCGGCGGGCAGACCGGCCGAGTGGCGCCCGAGGCAATGGCCTACGCGAACAGAGACGCCAATTACGTTATGAACGTGCACGGACGCTGGGAGTCGGCCTCGGAGGACGCGCGCGGTATCGAGTGGGCGCGTGGTTTCTTCGCAAAGGCGCAGCCGTTCGCGAGTGAAGGCGCGTACATCAACTTTCTGACTCAGGACGAGACCGATCGCATCGCGTTCGCCTACGGCCCTACATTCAAGCGACTGGTGGAGATCAAGAAGAAGTACGATCCGACAAACCTTTTCCGGATGAACCAGAACATCAAGCCGAGCTGAAGGGGAAGGGCGTTGAGGATTGCTACCATCACGAGTACTTTCGACCGGGCGGAACTGTGCGAACCAGGGCCAGGACGCGCTTTGCGGAATCAAGGATTTCGGATGGCTGTGAAAAAACTGCACTCTGACCCCGGTTTCTCCATGCTCAAAGCATCGATGTTCGCTCTCGCACTCCTGTGCTCGCCCGCAGCGGTGTTCGCGCAGGAGCTAGCTCCCGACTCGCTCTTTCCGCGCATGGTGGGGCATTGGGTACTGCGCGGCACCATCGCGCGCCAGCAGACTGTCCATGATGTGGACTTCGAGTGGCTGCTTGGCCGCGAGTACGTTCAGATGCACGAGGTATCTCGCGAGCGAGCGCCCAATGGCAGTCCCGCCTACGAAGCCGTGGTACTCTTCGGACGCGATCCCAAGACTGGCGCGTACGCGTGCGTGTGGATGGACAACACCGCCGCGGCGGCCTTCCCACCCGAGGGTACTGGCCGCGGGACGGTCACCGGAGATTCGATCTCCTTCCTCTTCCAGTACACCCCCACGACGAGCTTTCATACGACGTTCCTCTACGACCCGTCGAAAGAGTCCTGGCAATGGCACATGGATAACGACAGTTCCGGAGTACGCCGTCCATTCGCACGGGTCACGTTGACGCGACGATAATGAAGGCGTAGTGACGGAAGGATCGAGCAACGTGCGAGCTGAGCAACGCAAACGACGACCCGGCGCGGCAGTAGCACAAACCCTTTCGGTATGCACGGCATCTTACCAGCATGCTGATACTTGCCGCCGCACTGGCATCCCTCGCCCTGCATCCACAGCTAGCGTCCTCCAACTCGAGTGATCACCTGGCTGCAAGCGCCACGACGCTCCCCGCGCCAACCGGCCCTCATCGGATCGGTACCACCATCTATCAATTCGCCGACTCGTCTCGCACCGACCGAATCGCTCCGCAACCGCGGCGCTACCGCACGATTGTCGTGCAATTGTGGTATCCCACCAATGCGAACCGCGGCGCACGCGCGCCGTACATACCGAACCGCGCACTGCTCGCCGCCATGCGCTCCGCTGGATATTACGACGCCGATTCCGCTACGATCATGTCGTGGGCGCATATCGACACTCACGCGCTTCTAAATGTTGCCCCCGCACGCAGCGAAGCGCTTCCACTGATCATCTTCTCGGAAGGGCAGGGCGTCGCGAGGTCGAATTATACGACGTTAATCGAGGACCTGGCGAGTCACGGATACATCGTCGCAGCCATCGAACATCCATACGGCGGCTTCACCATCCTCAACGATGGACGCGTGCTCACTGCGGCATCAGATACCATTGGCGGAGATTCCGACGAGGCCGAGGCGCGACGCGTTGACGACTGGGCACGCGACGATTCGCTCGTACTGTCTCGCCTCACGAGCGGCGCCGGAGAGCCGGCGCTCGTCGCGCGCTCGCTTCAGCCAGACATCGACGCAGCTCGCGTTGGTGCAATGGGCCATTCACTTGGCGGCGCAGCCGCGTTCGAGATGTGCAGGCGCGACTCGCGGATTCGTGCATGCGTCAACATGGACGGCGCAATGTTCGGTACCGTCGCCGACTCCGGAATCGGCCGTCCCGTACTGATGTTGCGCAGCCATCCAAATTATTCCGATGCCGATCTGGCGAAGCGCGGCCGTACGCGTAAGGAGTGGGACGTAATGGGCGCATCGATCAAGACGAGCATCGATTCGATTCTCGCCAAACGCCTCGACACGCCTTCGTATGTGGTATCCATCCGTGGCACCGGCCATATGAGCTACAGTGACGCGCCGTTCGTCATGCCGACCACCATCACGCGATTCGGCGGAACGGTCATCGATGCGTCGCGCGGCTTCGAGATCATTTCGGCGTATACGCGCGCATTTCTCGATCGATATGTCCGCGGGACGGACGGAGCGCTATTGGCGAAGCAGCCGTCGCCCTTTCCTGAAGTCGTGATTGACCGCGTCGGCAGCGATTCGATGCGGGGGCACGACAGTGCAGTGTTGCCGTAATCGAACGATCGTTCGGTTACGCGATTTCGTGCCCCGGGATGGAGCATCCGAATCCGTTGGGTTTGATTCGGTAGTGGCAGTTGAATTTCGCCACTTGAGGCCGACTGCAAGCAGCACTACCAACAATCTCTGACAATCATGCGCATTGGGTTCATTGGAACCGGGACAATCACGTCAGCCATCGTGTCCGGACTGAATTCGCTGGAGTCCACGACTTTCACTTTCCTGTTGTCGCCACGCAACGCCGGCGTGGCGGCCGCACTTGCTTCTGCGTGCGACAACGTCACCGTGGCCGCGTCCAACCAAGCGGTGCTCGATGACTGCGACACCATCATACTGGCTGTTCGCCCGCAAGTAGCTGTCGACGTGCTCGAGTCACTCCACTTTCGAGCCGATCATCACGTGATCAGCCTGATGGCGCTCATCTCCGTCGAACGCGTGCAGGCCCTTGTGGCACCGGCGACTCGCGTCGTTCGCGCAATTCCGCTGCCGATGGTTGCCATGCGTGCTGGCGTGACGGTCGTCTATCCGGATGACTCTACGGCCCGAGCCATCTTCAACAAGCTCGGATCGACCATCGCGTTGGACTCGCCCGAGCAATTCAACGCGTTCAGTACGGCAACCGCCACCATGGCGCCGTACTTCGCCTTCGCCGGTGAGGTTACCGACTGGCTGACCCGACAAGGAGTAGCACCAGCCACTGCTCGCAGCTACATCGGAGGCGTGTTCCACGGTCTCGCTACTGTTGCCGCGAATCAGTCAGCAGAGCCTTTCCCGGCGCTTGCCAGGAAGTTTGCGACTGCCGGTGGAATCAACGAGCAGGTCCTGGCGCATCTCACCCAGGTGGGCGCGCTGAAGGCCGTTTCCGATGCCCTGGACGGCGTCCTCGACCGTATGACGGAAGCTAGCTCGGCGGGCTGATGCGGACGAAATAGTTCGCTCGTACAGAGCCGCGGGCCAAATGTGCGCCACCGACGTAACGCCGGAGCCCATGGTCATCCTGCAGAACTCCAGCTAATTCGTGATGTTCTCTTTCAGACGCCAGGTTCCGATACTCGTTGAATGCCTTTCGACACCTTTCGGGCGGTTACTCAAACTCGCGGCCCCATGCGTAAGCAACGTCGCATGGTGATATTGCGAGTTGTGGTCCCCTGAGGAGCGCGCCGGTTGACCGGGGCACTCCGCGCAGCCTGGCTGGACGAGGCAACCAACAAGGGAAGCGTTTCCATGGATGTCTGTCCGCATGTCCGCTACCGCATCGATCGCGATGATCGGATCGCCGAGGTGAATGACGCATGGCCGAAGTTCGCCACGGAGAACGAGGGCGATGGTCTGGAGCCGTCCCGCATTCTCTCGCGATCCATCTGGGATTTTCTGGCCGATGACACGACCATCCAGCTGTACAAGTCGATGATCCGGCAATCGCGCGAGGGCGGCCTTCCCGTGCGGTTTCGCTTCCGATGCGACTCACCCGATCGGCGACGGCTACTCGCGATGGAGATAACGTCCAACCTGGAAGGTGACGTAATGTTCACCGTCAGGTCCGCCGTGGAGCAGTCCCGGCCGTACGTGTCGCTACTCGGTCACGCGGACCTGCACAGCGGGGGTTTTCTCGTCATGTGCGCGTGGTGCAAACATATTCCGCTATCGACGGACAGATGGGTCGAGGCAGAGGAAGCCGTGGATGCACTCGGGCTGTTTTCGGGCTCACCACTTCCGGCATTGACCCACGGCATCTGTCCCTCGTGTTTCAATGCATTAGAGCAGCTACTCCAAGATCGTGAGCTGGCAGCCGCGGGGACAGTAACCTGTGGCGCGCTCAAGGTTACTTGATCGGTGCGGCTGTGTTGAAGGCGAACCCGTCAGCTTAGCGGGCGACGAAGGTGGCTTCCACCATGGTGACCCAGATTTCCGGATCGAGCGTCACACCAACCGGCGCACTGGCCAACGGGATCGAGACAGTATTGTGAGCGGCGCGCACCCATAACACCGGCGTGGGCGTCGGCGACGGAGGGGCGGTGCGGGCGCCACTGCCAGCGGGCGCGGCCTCAGGCGGCATTTCAATGCCGATCTGGAAGGGCATGGTGTAGAGCTGGCCCTGGTTGGGCGTCTGGTCGAGCGTTACCGCGAGCTGCTTGCTCGCGGCATCGTAGTGCCAGCTTCCATTCACCTTCATCACCCCGCCGCGGTGCAACCACTGCGGGAAGAACCAGGAGAGGTCCTTGCCGTAGGCGGGACAATCGGCTGCGGCTGCGCAGGCATCCTCCATCGCATGCTGGAAGTCCAGGCTGGATGCGTTGGAGTTTTGGTAACGGGAGTAGTAAAGGCGGATGCCGGCCCAGAAGTTGTCGGTTCCGAGTACGCCGCGCAGCATGTGGAGGACCTGGGCGCCGCCCTGATAGATCTGCGCATTGTTGGCGATCACCTTGCTGATATCCGACAGATTGTTGTGGACCAGCGGTGAAGTCGGATTCGCCTCGGCGTAGCGACGGGCCGAAGCGGCGCTCGATTTCACGCCCTTGATGAATGCGTCGCGGCCGTCCTGGTGTTCCTGATAGAGCAGTGCGAAGTACGTGGCGAAGCCTTCGCTGAGCCACACATCATCCCAATCCGCTTCGGTAGCGGAGTTGCCGAACCACTGATGCGCCATCTCGTGGGCGAGCAGTTGGCGATCCGGCCCGGTGGCTGGGTATCCGTAGAAAATGTCGGAGGCGAGCTCCATGCCGCCGCCTATGCCATTGGCTTCCACCTGGGCCAGCTTCTCGTAGGAATACGGACCGATGTGGTCGATGTAGAACTCGAGAATGGGCTGGGTGAATTCGCCGAATGCCTTCGAGCTGACTGCCTGTTCCTGGGGATACGTCCATCCCGACATGGGGATGCCGTGGTACGTCCCGTAGTAATCCACCGCGTACGGGGCGGCGGCCAGCGAGTACTGCCACGTGGCGATCGGCACCGACTCCTTCCACACGGTGCGACGCAGACCGTTGGCCAGGTCGGTCGATTCCATTTGGGTGCCGTTGGAGATGACCTGGTATTTGGCGGGCGCGGTGACCGCGATTGTCTTGGGCGCCTTCATGTAGGGGTGATCCACAACGGCGAGCCAGTTGCGGGCCTTGTCGGGCCACGGGTTTGAGACAAACGAGCGATCACCGTACTTGTTGTCGGCGATCAGGATGCCGGTTGCTGGCACGCCGTGATAAGAGACCGCGAAGGTGATGCGACCACCCGCCCTGGATGCGGCGGGGAAAACGACGTGCAATCGATCGTTGGCCTGAGTGTAGTGCAATGCCTGCCCGGCGGAGGTGACGGAAGTGACGACCATCCCCCGCCCCACGCTCGAGACCGGCGGGGCGGCTGGCTCTCCCCGACGCGTGCGAACGGCAGGTACCAGGCATGGATTCGAGGGATTGGCGGCTTCAGACGCGGTGCGCAACTGGCAGAGGTCGAGATCCATACCTGTGACGCCGTCGGCCGTGAAGGCGAGATTCACTGTATCGGTGACGACCAATTCGTTGGATGCGTCGCTGAGCAGGACAGTGAAGCTGTAGTTGACAACCCGGAAGCCCGTCTGGCGGGGATAGGTGTCGACCGTGGTGGGCGAACCCGTGGTGGGCGAACCCGTGGTGGGCGAACCCGTGGTGGGCGAACCCGTGGTGGGCGAGCCCGTGATGGGAGATGCTGCCAGCAGCAGCAGAGCGGCTGCGAGAGTGGAGCTGATCATTGGTTTTTCATGTGGTTGCGCCTGACAGGCGATCGACGAGGACGAAGATGTCTTTCGCGCGGGGACACCGCAAGAAATCACGCAGGAAGAGTCACTCGACAAATCGACTGGTGGCGGAACGGTTCAATCCGCTGTCATTTGCGATGTTGTCCATGCGTGTCCAATTCGACTCGGCGGTGAGAGTGCGACGCGGCGAATCGATGAGCCGGGAGGTGAAACGATTCGATGGAACGCGCTGAGGCGTCGTAGGTTGGAAAATGCCGGCATACTCGTTCACCGACTATTTCGAACGTGAGGTACTTCGGAAACGACCGTATCTACGCCGTGAATGGTGTATTGCAGTTATCGAGTCCCCGGATCGGGTCGAGCGGCAAGAGGACAACCGATACCGGTTCTGGGGGATGGTAGCCGATCTCGGAGGCCGGTATCTTCGTGTAGTGACACTGGATGACAGGCGTACGATCCACAACGCCTTCCCCGATCGCGGATTCCGGCCATGAAGCTCGCATACTACGCGAACACTGATTCTCTCTACATCGATCTGTCCGAACAGACGAGCGTGTCGAGTCGCGAGATCTCGGAAGGGGTCGTGCTGGATTATGATGCCGCGGGACAACTCGTCGGCATCGACATCGACAACGCCAGCCGCAAGGTCCAACTCCAGCGACTGGTCCTAACGGGCATGGACGGGCTGATCGAACAACGCGCGAGCTGATCAACCCTGCGGCGCGCGAATCAGCCTCCCGCTCCCGCGATGACGCCGCACGATATGACCAGGGCAATAGATTTGCATACATGGACGACCGTGCATAGCCCCCTCGAACGGTCGTTCGGATAAACCGGAACTAACGCGTACACAGGACCTTCCATAGTGGATCGGAACGCCGACGCGCTCGCTGATCAACTCCTCGCCCTCCCATCCGTTGATCGCGCACGTCTTGCAGAACTGCTCCTGGCAAGCATCGAAGAGCACGACGCAGGCGCTGCTTCAGTCTGGGACAATGAGATCGACAGACGCGCTAATGAATTAGAAAATAGATTGGTGGATGGGATCTCCGCAGCCGAGGTATTTGCTGAAGTAGAGCAACAGCTGCACCGATGATACTCGAGTTCCACCCAGCAGCGCGCGATGAGTTTCTCGCAGCCGCGGAATAACACGACAAAGCGGCCCCTGATCTCGGGGCCGCTTTCTTGTCGCAGTGACGCGCACCACCTCAGGCCGGGGTACTGGCGTAATCCACTGAATGGCTGGATCATTGGCTCCTGCGTACCTGTTCGATGTCCACCAACCTGCGAGAACCCATGGCGTCCGCGAATCCACGTCCGCAGCCCCTGCAGCTGATCCGCCTTTTTCTGATGGCAGGAGTATTGATGTTCGGCGCCGTCATTCTGGTCGTTCACCGGCAGCCGAACTGGACACCGGGAACGCTCCCGGACGCAGCTGACTACGCGCTGGTGGCAGACGCGATTCTGGCGGTGTCGATTGCCGCGGTACTGAAAGGACGCGTGCGACGCGAACCCGATCAGCAGCGCCGCGCCTCGATGCTCCTCGTCGGGTGGGCTGTCGGTGAGAGCGCGGCGTTGTTCGGCGCCGTGATCTTTTACGTTACCGGCCAGATCCAGTGGTATGGACTCGGGCTGCTGGCGATGGTGAGCGCGTTTGTAATGCTGTCGCCTTCCGCGGCGGCGCCGACGGCAGGCAGCGCGGATGCGTCCGGATGAGATGAACATTCCGTGCGGCGACGAACGTGAGGTGGTGCTGGTCATGTTCCGAACGCGTTGCGGATGACGGGTCCACTCGCTTCTCCTCTGCATGCTCACTCGCTGGAGCGATGACCGCAGCATTGCTTGCCGGCACCGCAGCACCAGCCCTCGCGCTCTCGACATTGACCACTGTTGCGACTACGGTCGCTGTACATCAGGGTGTCGAACCGCTCACGGTGGACAAGATGACGCGCATGTACCAGGCGATGGTCAACTTCGCAGTGGCAACGAAGGGCCACCCCGAGTCCGAGGACGCACTATCGGTCGATGCCGATGACAGCGAAGCGCAGGCAACTGCGAAGATCGCGGCAATTCCCGCCGCCGTCGAAGCGCTCAGGAAAGCTGGATTGACGCCCGCGCAGTACGTCCGACTCGATCTGACGTTCGCCGCGACCGCACTCGGCGTGGCTCTGTTGAAGACGAACCCGTCGGCCAAGCTTCCGGACGGCGTCAGCCTCGCGAACGTCCACTTCCTGCAGCAGCACGCGGCAGATATCGAAGCGGTGCAGAAGCGGATGGCGGCACAGATGGCCGCGGCCGGCGTCGATCAGTAGAATCGGACGCTCGCCTACTTACTCCACTTCACGAGCGAATTCTCCCCGGTCCTGGCACGCCGGCGCATCGCATCCGTATCGTTCCGCATCGATGTGATGATCTGCTGGAAGCGCGCATTATTTGTCAGGCGTGCGAAGAACGGATCGCGCACGATCACGCGATAGTTCTTCCATCCGGCGTTGTACCCGCGCTGCAACCAGTCGAGCGCTGCGGCTGAATCTCCGCGCACGGCGTGAATGGCGGCTATCTCCATCGGGCGTTGCGGATCGTCGTTACCGCTCGCGATGGCGCGCTCATCGGACGAGAGTACCTCGTTCCATGTACGCGTTGCCATCGCGTGGTCGCCGCGCCGATCGGCGAACAACGCATGCCAGGCGGGGAAGCGCGCGGGCGCCAGATCCACGCCTGACTCCGGATTTGCGAGGAGTCGCGTGCTCAACAACGCATCCGCATCCGGCGCTCCGGTGAGTGCTGCGAGTTGTGCCAGGAACGACGCAACTTCATCGTCGTGCGGGTTGCTGGCCGCTGTACGCCGGGCACGAGCCATCGCTTCGCTGTCGCGGCCCCGCAGGAAATCAAGCGCGGCGAGTGCAATTTGGAGGCGTGGACCGCCTGGACTGTCTGCAAAGCGCCGTGCTGCCACGTCGAGCAGGTCTTCGGTCGCCTGATCATCGCCGAGCCGGAGAAGCGGAACTGCAGTGTGGTAATAGACGTGAAACTCATTCGGATCGAGTGGCTGCGCGCGCAACGCCCAGTAAAGCGCCTGCTCGTAGTGGCCCAGCATGGTCTCGGCTTCCGATAGATCCTCCATTGCTGGCACGAGGCTCTGGTCCAACTCCAGCGCCCTCAGATAGGACAGTCGTGCGTCGGCAAGATGTCCCTGAGAAGCCTGAAGGTCGCCGAGGACGAACGACGCGTATGCCAGATCCGGTTGGAGGCGTAACGCCGTGCGCGCCGCCACGCTCGCGGAATCGAGATAGGCCGGCCCCGTGTAAGCCGCCATGAACATGAATTCGCGCGCGAGCTCAGCGTATGCAAGAGCGAAGGTAGTGTCGAGCGCAATGGCATCGTGCATGCCCGTGATTGCTGCCTGTGCGGCCGCACTGCTCACTACCGGAATGGAGTGCGCCTGCAGGTAGATCCTATACGCGTCGACATTTGCTGTCGGAGCGCGATCCACGCGTCCTGCCTCCGACGGTGTGAGCTTCGCCTGCAGCGCCGCGGCGATGCGATGCGCGACGTCGCTCTGCACGGCGAAGATGTCGGTGAGATCGCGATCATACTGGTCCGACCAGAGCGTCTGACCGTTCGTCGCGTCCATCAATTCGACGTCGATACGAATTCGCTTCCCTGCCACCCGTACAGTTCCATCCACGACGCTACCGACACCCAGGTCATGCCGCATCCGGCCCAGGCGGTCGGATACGTTCTCGTATGGCGCTGACGCAGCCTGACTCACCACACGCAGCGCCGCGAGCTTCGAGAGCTGCCCGCTTATCTCGGCGGTCATTCCGTCGCCAAAGTATCGCTGAGCGCTGTCCGACGCGATGCTGTGAAAAGGAAGCACCGCTACGATCCGTGCAGCGGCGGAGCCGTTCGCTTCAGTCCCTGCCTCCGAGCTTCGTCGCGCGAGCGCAATACCGGCGCCGATTGCGATCACTACAGTTACGACAATTCCAGCGACGGCGAAGGACTTTCGTTGCCTGTACCATGGCGGCGTCGGAATGCCAGTGGCACCGGCAGAAAGCGCGTGACTGAATGCATGCGCACTCGAAAATCGATCGGCGGGAAGTTTTTCGAGAGCGCGAAGCACGGCAGCGTCGACGGCCCGGGGAACGGTGTGGCGCTGTACGCGCAGGCTGCGCGGCGTCTCCGTCATCACTCTTGCAACCGTCGCCTGCGCCGTTGGCGCGGCGAATGGCGGCTCGCCCGCGAGCATCTCGTACGTGACGGCGCCCAATGCATAGATGTCCGTGCGCGCGTCGAGAGCCTGCTCACCCATTGCCTGTTCGGGTGACATGTACTGCGGTGTTCCGAGCGAGAGACCGGTCCCTGTCATCCGCTGTGCGCCGCCGGCTTGCTGCACGGCGAGTGCGATTCCGAAATCGGCGACGACCGGACGGCCATCCTGGAGCAATATATTTTCAGGCTTGATGTCGCGATGGATCACGCCGTGCCTGTGCGCGTACTCGAGCGCATCGGCAACGTCGGATGCGATGCGTATCGCGTCTTCGACCGGAAGCTGGCGCTCGCGATCCAGTCGCGCTCGCAACGTTTCGCCTTCCACGTACGGCATCACGTAATACAGCAACCCATCTGCATTGCCGGAGTCGAACAATGGCAGGATCACGGGATGCTGCAGACTCGCCGTCAGCTCAATTTCCCTGAGGAAGCGCTCGGGGCCGAGCGTCGCCGACAGATCGGTGTGCAGAACCTTGATTGCGACCTTGCGGTGATGCTTGAGATCTTCCGCGAGATACACCGTCGCCATGCCGCCCGTACCAAGCTCGCGCTCGATGCGGTAGCGATCTGCCAGCGCGGGAGTCAGGCTGTGGGCGGCGTCGTTGGACATGAGTGCGCGAGTCGTTCCACGACCTGAGAGTCGCGAAGCGTACACAGGAACATGGCTTTTGAGAGGCCTTTATGCCAGAGGCGCCGGCGATCGGACGGAGCGGCGCGCGTAACGACGGTGGATTGCTCCGTCAGCCGTCCTCAATCGAACGAATGACCCGCGCCGGATTCCCCCCGACAAGAGTATTCGGTGGAACATCCCTCGTGACTACCGAACCAGCGGCGACGACCGAATTCTCACCTACCGTTACGCCGCCAATGATGGTCACGCCCGCAGCGATCCACACGCCTTTCTCGATCACGATGGGCGTTCCCGTAACGGCGCGTCGCTGTGCGGGCTCGATGGGATGGCCGGTCGTGATGAGGCTCACGTTCGGCCCGATCATCACGTCGTCCGCGATGTCGAGGCCGCCAAGGTCGTAGAACGTGCAGTTCTGATTGATGAAGACGTTATGGCCGACGCGGATTTCGTTCCCGCCAGCGGTATAGAACGGAGGGATCAGTGAAAAGCTCTCGTCCACCTTCCCGCCGATGAGTTCGCTGAACAATGTGCGAATCTCATCCGCATCGTCTAATGTCAAGCGGTTGAGCGCGGCGGTGATCGTCATCGCCCGCTTGACGTTTGCCACCATGGCCGCCGATTCCGGCGTCCGTCTGTGGATTATCCTGGTGCGATCGTTGTTCGGCATTGGTAATCTTCCTGTCGTCGTGCACTGCAAATGGTCTGTGATGTTCAACGCGCGGTCGCGTCTCCGCACCATAATACCTGATGATCCGCCATGCGCACCGGTCTGGACCGCCCCGCACGACCTCCGCTATACTACGTGCATGACGATCAAGAGATTGGACCACGTGAGCGTCGTAGTCGACGACCTTGCAGGTGCTATCGCTTTCTTCACCGCGCTCGGCATGACGGTCGCAGGCCAGGCGCCGATCGAGGGTCCGTGGGTGGACCGCGTCAACGGGATCGAAGGTATTCAGGTCGACATCGTCATGATGCGGACGCCGGATGGTCTGGGCCAGATCGAGCTGACGAAGTTTCGCAATCCGGAACTCGTCGAGATCGAACCAGCGGTCGCACCGCCGAACGCGCTGGGACTTCGCAGTATCATGTTTGCAGTCGAAAACGTCGACGACACTGTCGCTCGCCTGCGCGCCGAAGGCGGCGAGCTCATCGGCGAGGTGGTACAGTACGAGGACAAGTACCGGCTCTGCTACATGCGCGGCCCTGCAGGGATAATCGTTGCACTGGCCGAGGAATTGTTCTGAAGCGCGGACATCGGCCGGCAACGAGACATTCCTCGGAAAGGATCAGCCCGGATCCTGAACTACCACGTCGCCGTTTAAACTACTCTCTCCATCCAGCACCAGCGCCGCTCCACGCACGCGGCTCGCAACGGCAACGAACACAGCCAGAGCAACCACTCCCACCAACGCTTCGGTAAACAGCATTCCGTTCACTCCCCACGCGTCGTGGCTCCAGCCATCCACTCGCAGCATGCCGAAGCTGAACAGCGTGTTGAGCGCAAAGAACAGATTGATCTTGGTCGCGGCAGCTGCGTTTCCGACTATCGCGAGCACCATTCCGGTAAACGATGCAGCTACCATCCCAAGCGTGAACGTGTAGAAGAGCGTGGACGTCGCGTAACCGGCGGCAGTGCGCGGTGACAGTGCCATCACGACGCACGCCGCAAGCCCGAGGCCGCACGACACGGCGTATGCCGCAGGCTTGTGCAGATGATCGGCCAGCCATCCGCCTGCAATGCAACCGGCGACGATGGCCAGTCCGCCGCCCAGTCCGAGTACGGCGGAAACGGTATCCGCAGGTGCGTGCCACTCTGCGCCAAGCGAGCCGAACAGGAACTGCGCCGCACCGGTGCCGATGGGAAGTATCGCAAGCAGCAGCGCGATGCGGCCTGCGCGCGAGTGAATCATCAAGCTCAGATTGCGCAGCGCGTCGGTCGCACGCGTCGCGACGGATGCGTTCGTGAGCAGTCGTTCCGGCTCGTGCAACAGCGGCAACACGGCCGCGCATGCGCAGACGATCGCAGCGAGTATCAACCCTGCCATCCATGGCGATGGAACGTGGGTCATGAGCCACAATCCCACTCCGCCGCCTGCAGTCTGTCCGAACTGGTTACCCGACTGGAACCATCCTGCTGCGCGGCCGCGCAGCGCGTCGGGAGTGTTGTGCACCATCAATCCTTCGGTTGCGAAAGCGAGGAAAGTTCCGGCGACGCTCGTAAGCAGCACCAGCAGTGACAGGAGCGGCACTGTGTGAACGGAGATCGGAACGGTCGTCAGTGCAATCAGACCTGCGCACAGCATCGCGACGGCGAGCAGATACCAGCGCTTGCGCGACAGCGTGTAGTCGCCGAGTGGAGCCCAGAGAAACTTCCATCCCGCGGCAAGGAACGACATGCCCACCACGCCGGCGATGGCGGACAGCGGCACTCCCGCGCGCCTGCCGAGGAAGCCAAGCGCGATCGCGGGAAAACCAAAGGTGAGACCGTAGGGGAAATACAACACGGCCCAGACCCACGGGTGCCGAACGCCGGGAGCAGCAGCCGCGGAGGCGGTCATGCGCGGGAAGATAGCGTCCATGCCGGGTTGTGCAATCAGCATCGGAGTCACGTATCGTCTTTGGGGTCCGACTCATGCTCCGACTATCTGGCGCACGCGGCGGTTCGTCAGCCAGTGACGTATACTATGATGCTCCCATGCCCCGACCAGACATCACAAGACAGCGTCTCATCAACCAGGGCCTCGTCAAGCCCGCGTTGAAGACTGCAAGCACGGTGGTGGCAACACTCGGCGCAGTGCAGGCACAGGATTACGCTGCATCCAAGTGGGGAATCGCTCAGCGTACTGCCGGTCTCACCGACGCTCGGATCGAGCGGGAGATCGACGACGGAAGCATAGTTCGGACTCACATACTGCGCCCGACGTGGCACTTCGTCGCTGCTGCCGACATTCACTGGATGCTGGCTCTCACTGCACCGCGGGTCCACGCAGCCAATGCGTACTGGTATCGCTGGCTCGAGGTGGATGATGCTCTTGCGCGGCGAGGCCGAGCCGTGTTGACGAGGGCGTTGAGCGACGGGAAGCAACTCACGCGCGCCGAGCTGGCACGGGCGCTGACGAAAGCAAATATTCAGGTCACGAATTCGATGCGGCTGGCATGCATCGTAATGCGCGCTGAGCTCGACGGAGCGATCTGCAATGGCGCACGACGCGGGAAACAGTTCACGTACGCACTGCTTGAAGAGCGTGTGCCGAAACCGATGGTGCTCGAGCGCGACGCAGCGTTGTGCGAGCTGGCTCGGCGATACTTCACGACCAGGGGACCCGCAACGGTCGAAGATTTTGCATGGTGGTCAGGACTCACGAAGGCTGACGCAAAGAGAGCAGTCGAAGCGGCTGCGACGCATCTGCAACACGTGTCGGTCGAGGGGCGGTCCTACTGGGGTCCAGCCGCGGAACGCGTGGCGCGCATCGCTTCTCCCGCAGTGCACCTGCTGCCGAACTTCGACGAGTTCTTCGTCGGACTCAAGGATCGCAGCGCGTTCGGCACGAGGCTCGAGGCCGCCGGAGTGAAGGCGAGAACGCGCGCGCTTTCGGGGCACGCGCTCGTCGTCAACGGACAGATCGTCGGTGGATGGAAGCGGATGCTGACCGCGCGAGCTGTAATTGTCGAACCAAAGCCGTTGATCCGGCTTGACGAAGCGGAACGACGAGCGGTTGACGTTGCCGCTCAGAAGCTCGGTCGGTTTGTCGGATCTCCGGTGGAGATGCTATGGTCCTGACTTGCCCTTCCCCCCCGTCCATTCGTTCAGCCAGTCGATGACTGTATCGTGCCACAGCACACTGTTATGCGGCTTCTGTATCCAGTGACTCTCGTCCGGGAAGTACAGGAGCTTGCTCGGAATGCCACGCCGCTGCAGCGCCGTGAACGCACCGATTCCCTGACTATCGGGAATCCGGAAATCGTGGCCACTGTGCACTATCAACATCGGCACGCGCCACTGCGCTACGTGATTCAGCGGATTGAACTTCTCGTAGTTCTCCGGGTGCTCGTACTGCGTACCGCCGTTCTCGTGATCCTCGAACCACAGCTCGTCGGTCGCGTACGCCATCATGCGCGTGTCGAACACACCGTCATGGTCTACCAGGCACTTCCACGGCTGGTTCCACACGCCGGCCATCCAGTACACCATGTAGCCGCCGTAACTCGCGCCGAGTGCGCAGGCTTCGTTGCCGTCGAGGAATGAATATCGCTCGAGCGCCGCTGCCCAGCCTTTCTTGAGATCGCCGAGCGGTGCGCCGCCCCAGTCTCCGGACACTGCGTTGGTGAATGCCTGGCCGTAGCCGGTCGATCCGCGTGGATTGATCGCGACGACGGCGAAACCTGCACCCGCGTATGCCTCCGGATTCCAGCGATAGTGGAAGTCCTCGTTCCACGCGCCCTGCGGACCGCCGTGGATCATGAACGCTACAGGATATTTTTTGCCAGCCTGGTAGTCCACGGGCTTCATCACGTATCCGTGAACCGTCTCGCCGTTCTCACCCTTGAAGCTGAAGAACTCGGCGTCGCCGAACCGAATGTCGCGCAGCCGGTCGGCGTTGAAGTGTGTTACCTGCGTCAGACCCGTACCGCGCGCGTCGAGCGTGTACAGGTCCGTGGGATGCTTGAAGTCCTGACGAGCGGCAACTATGCGGTCGCCAGCGACTGCGAAACCTGTCACGGTTCCATCGCTGAGCACCTTCCGCGGCGCGCCGCTCGCGATGTCGATGGCGTAGAGCGCGTGCATCCCTTCGTCGTCGACTGTGGTGTAGAGAGTTCTGCCGTCATCCGACAGCGTGAGTCCGCCAGGCGAGCGGTCCCATTTGGGGTCTATCTCGCGCGTCGCACCGCTCGCGAGATCCAGCGCCATGATTCCGAAACGGTCGGACTCGAAACCAGGTGTCTTCATCGCCAGGTAGTACAGGGTTCTGCCGTCCTTCGATGGCACCGGCGTCGCGTCCCAGGCGAGATTTCGAGCGGTGAGATTCTTCGGCGCGGACGAGCGATCGGCGGGCACGGAGTAGATGTCGAAATTCGTCGACCACGGTTCGGTGTTGCCGGCAATGCGCACGTCGAAGTACACCGTCTTTCCATCGGGCGAGAAGCTGTACTCGCTCTCGTCGCCAAACGGTTTGGACGGTACGTCGCCGTCGATGCCGCGCGTGAGATGCAACGGCTCGCTGGTTGCGCCGAGGGGCGTGATGAAAAGCTGCGACCGGCGCCCGTCGGACCATGTATCCCAGTGGCGAATGAAGAGACGATCGTACACCCTGCCGGTCGCCTTGTCGTTCTTGACGGCTTCGAGGCGAGCCGCGGTGCACGCCAGCGATTCGCAATCGGTGAATACCTGTGCCGAGAACAGCACCTCTCGACCGTCCGGCGAGATCCGGTAGTTGTCGACGTCGACGGGAAGATGCGTGATCTGTTTCGCTTCGCCGCCGGTTGCGGGCATCTGCCATAACTGGCTGACACCGGATTCCGCGGCGAGAAAGTAGATCGTCTTTCCGTCGGGAGAGAACCGCGCGTTGTTCGCGTTCTGCGCGGGTTCGGTGAGGCGGCGCGGGGCCGATCCCGATTTGTTCAGCTCCAGCAGCCACACGCTGGTGACGCCCTTGTTGGCCTCGTAATCCGTGGTGCGCACTGTGAACGCCACGCTGCTGCCGTCCGCGGAAATTTGCGGATCGGAGACCCGGTCCATCATCACCAGGTCATGGACGTTGAACGGATGCGAGGAAGTCTGGGCCATTCCGGGAGCGGCGGTGAGGGCGAGCAACGATACAGTGACGAGGCTTTTCATTCGGGCGTCCTGTTTCTGCGGTTGAAATAAACGCTACAGCAACGCGCGCCTCGACGCCAGAATACAGGGGATTTTCGAACCAGCCCTGCGCCGATCAGCTTGAGCCACGCCGATGCATGGAACGCGCTCATCAGCAAGTACATCGTCACCATGCCACTCACGGGCGATGCGTGTGTGGTCATGCCGAGCATTTCCGATGAGCCGCCGCCCATTACAGCTGTTAGCAGCGCCATCATGGCGAAGGTTGGCGACGCTGCGAGGGCCAGCGCGTCAGCCACCCTCACCGCGACGCCGTTCCGGCGGATCGCACCTCCTTCCGACCCGCCGGAACAGCCGTGGCTCATCGCTTCTCGCTCGCGCTCTGCCTCCGGAACGCCTCCTCTCCCGCGGTCGATATCTGGACCCACTTCTCATCGGGCGCTGCATCCGCGACGTAGCTGTCGTGCCAATTCCACCACTTGTAGGTCGTCGTCTGGGGATACCCCTGGGGCGAATCCTCCCAGAGCTCCTGCCTGCCGAGGGGGGTGATGTCGAGGTAGTTCCAGGTGCCGCCCAGCTGCTCGTCGCCGCGATTGTTGAGGAAGTAGGTGCGGAATACACGGTCGCCGTCGCGGTAGAAGACGTTCGTGCCGTGCCACTCGTCCACGCCAAAGTCGGCGTCGAAGCTGTCGGTGATGGTGACCCACGGGATGTTGTTCCAGCCCATCCGCTCCTTCAGTCGCGCGATATCGGGCTGCGGTGCACGCGATGCGAAGACGAGGGTGGTATCGCGGGCGTTGAGATGCGCGACGTGCGCGACCTGGTCGGCGCCGAGCGAGCAGCCGCGGCAGGCGTGGTCCGGCCAGCCAAAAACGCCGGGCTCGAAGAATGCGCGGTAGACGATCAACTGACGCCTGCCCTCGAACAGCTCGAGCAGGCTTACCTTGCCACGAGGCCCCTCGAACGAATACGCTTTGTCGACGGCCATCCAGGGCATCTTCCGGCGCTCGGCGGCCAGTGCATCCCGGGCGCGGGTATTGGCCTTTTCCTTGACGAGCAGCTCCTTGCGGGCGGTCTCCCATTCCTCGGACGACACGACCGGTGGTGTATGCATGACTGGCTGCGTTGATGTAGACATGGCTCTGAAATCTCCTGGTTTGATCGAGTTCGGGTTTCCGCATTGCGAGAGTGAAGCGCGATTCCATTCGCCGCTCACGGCTCGTTATCGGTCGTGAGACAAGTCTGGCACCAGACATCGCAGAGGTGGGAGTTACAAGTGTGACGGGATTACGATGGACTCGCTGATCACCGCTGCGGCGCGCGCGCTTGCCGCCGGCGACCCACTCGGCGCACTGAACCGAGTCGCACTGCGGGACGACGCACCCGCGCTCGCGCTTCGGGGCATCGCGATGGCGCAGCTCGGCGATCTTGCGCGCGCGAGGGAACTCCTGCGTAGCGCAGCGCGCGCCTTCGGCCAGAATGAATCCGTGGCGCGCGCACGGTGTATCGTTGCGGAGGCGGAAGTTGCGCTCGCGTCGCGAGATCTGAGCTGGCCCGCGAAAGCACTGGACGCAGCGCGCACGACGCTCGAAGCACACGGCGACCGCATGAACGCCGCACACGCGCGCTACCTCGAGATCCGACGCCTGCTTCTGATACGCCGCGTGGACGAAGCGGAGCACATGCTCGCCGAGCTCGATCTCGCATCGTTTCCGCCCGCGCTGCAAACCGTGCACGAGTTGCTCGTTGCAGGAATCGCGGTGCGGCGCATTCGGGGAACGGTTGCGCGTGCGGCGCTGATGCGCGCAGAGCGTCTTGCGCAGCAGGCGCGCATTCCTGCGCTGACGGCGGAGGTCGAGACTGCATGGCTTGCACTAGACACGCCCGCTGCCCGCCTGATCGCGAGCGGCGAAGAACGGTTCCTGCTGCTCGAGGACGTCGAGAGGCTGCTGGCGTCGGACGCGCTAGTCATCGACGCGTGTCGTGGCATAATTCGCGATGCGCAGACTGTAGTCTCGCTCGCATCACGCCCGGTGCTGTTCGCGCTCGCGTGCGCAATGGGTGAAGCGTGGCCTGGAGATGTGGCGAGAGATGTGCTTCTTGCGCGCGCCTTCGGAGCGAAGTTCATCGACGCATCGCATCGCGCGAGATTACGTGTCGAGGTCGCACGGCTTCGCAACGTTCTCCGCGCGGTTGCGGACGTCCGCGCGACGAAACAGGGATTCGTCATGACACCGCGCCACGCAAAGGAGATCCTCGTGCTGGCGCGGCCCGTCGAAGAGGAGCATGGTGCGGTGCTCGCTTTCCTCAGCGACGGCGAGGCCTGGTCGAGCTCGGCACTTGCGCTCGCACTTGGTGCGAGCCAGCGTACCGTACAGCGCGTGATCGACTCGCTCGCTGCGGCTGGCAAGGTGCAGGCGTTCGGCCGCGGGCGCGCGCGCCGCTGGATAACGACGCCAGTGGCGGGGTTCACGACAACATTGTTACTCCCCGCTCCGTTACCGATGGACTAGACTGGACACATGCGTAAATCGATTGTCGAGAAGGCCGACATAATTCGGGAGTACGGACCGTTCGCGGGCACGCCCAACGTGGGTGGCGTGTCGTACGACGGGCGTCACGTGTGGTTTGCCGCAGGAGACAATCTGCGCGCATTCGATCCCGTGAGCGGAGAGGCGGTGCGCACGATCGATGTCGCGGCGCATGCCGGAACTGCATTCGATGGGCAGCATCTGTTCCAGCTCGCCGAGGATCGGATTCAGAAGATCGATCCCCAGAGCGGTCGCGTGCTCGCCACGATCCCCGCGCCCAGCAGCAGCGCCTCGGGGCTCACATGGGCCGAAGGGACGCTCTGGGTGGGAGCATACCGCGACCGGAGTATCCACCAGATCGATCCCGAGACCGGAGCGATCCTGCGTACGATCACGTCGAACCGATTCGTCACCGGAGTCACATGGGTGGATGGAGAGTTCTGGCACGCCACCTGGGAAGGCGATGATGCTGATGTTCGGCGTATCGATCCTCAGTCCGGAGAAGTACTGGAGCGGCTCGAGATGCCGGCTGGAATCGGTGTGTCCGGGCTGGAGTCCGATGGTGCCGACCGGTTCTTCTGCGGCGGCGGGAAGAGCGGTACCGTGAGAGCGATCCGGAGGCCGCGGCGGGCGACATGACCAGGCTCCCGGCGTCTGTCCGCGAACTCCTGACTCCAAACCAGTGATTCCCCGATAGCCGCGGCGCTCGCAATGCCGTACCCTCCTCATGAGGAGGTTCCACGCACCACACGGCGTGGACTATTCCATGCCGACCAGCGCCGTCGCGAGCAACACTGCCCAGCCAGCTGCCACAGCACGCTCCGACGACGGACCACCTCCGTCGGCGCCGGTATTTCTCGCCCGCGGACTGACAAAGATCTATCGATCCGGCGACCTGGAGGTTCGGGCGCTCCGCGAGCTCGACATGGAGCTCTATGCCGGCGAGCTGCTGGTCCTGCTCGGCGCCTCGGGCAGTGGCAAGTCCACGCTGCTCAACATCCTGGGCGGGCTCGATACTGCAACCAGCGGGACTGTGCGGTTCGAGGATCACGACCTCACCAGCATGAATCAGCGTGAGCTCACGCAATACCGGCGCGATCACATTGGATTCGTCTTCCAGTTCTACAATCTCATCCCGAGTCTCACGGCGCGTGAAAATGTCGCGCTCGTCACCGAAATAGCACGCGATCCGATGCGACCCGACGATGCGCTGCGCTGGTCGGACTCGGCGATCGCATGGATCACTTTCCTGCGCAACTGTCCGGCGGCGAGCAGCAACGCGTCGCGATCGCCCGCGCCGTCGCCAAGCGCCCGGACGTACTCCTCTGCGACGAACCAACCGGAGCGCTCGACGTCGAGACGGGGCGCCTGGTACTTCGCACGATAGATCTGGTCAACAGAGAACTTGGCGCGGCGACGGTCGTCATCACGCACAACGTCTCGATAGCCGGCATGGCCGATCGCGTCGTTCACATGACCAGCGGGCGCATCTCTGATTCGTACCGCAACGCGCACCGGATCTCGGCAGAGGATCTGTCCTGGTGAGCGCACTTACGAGCAAGCTGCGACGCGATCTCTGGCGCATTCGCGCGCAGGTATTCTCCATAGCTGCCGTCATGGCCGGCGGTGTCATGACGGTGGTCGCACTCGGCGGCACATCGAGCTCTCTGGGTTCCGCAACACGCGAATACTACCTCAGCGGTCACTTTGCCGATGTATTTGCGACGCTCACACGCGCCCCCGACGCCGTCGCTGTCCGGCTCGCAGCGATCCCCGGTGTGAACAGCGTGGCGACGCGTGTCGTGAAGGACGTAAGGCTCGACGTCCCCGGTCTCGACATGCCGGCAATCGGACGCATGGTGTCGCTCCCGCTCCCTGGTAGCGGAGGCGTGCCGCTGAATGCGGTACACATCACGAGCGGGCGCGCTGTGTTGCCAGGTGCCGACAAGGAAATACTCGTAAGCGGCCGCTTTGCGGAGGCGAATGGATTGCGGCCGGGCTCGCTGCTCACCGCAATTATCAATGAGCGCTACGTCGAACTCAGAATCGTCGGTATCGGTGCGGCGCCCGATTATCTGTACGAGGAGCCGGGTAATGCATTTCCATCCGACGCGCGCGGTTTCGGAATCCTCTGGGTCCCGCACGAGCTCGCTGCCGCTGCAACGGGTATGCGTGGTGCGTTCAATGATGTTTCCATTGGGCTGGCAGGAGGGGCACATCCGTCCAAAGTGATAGCCGAGGTCGATACACTCCTCGCTCCGTACGGTGGGCGCGGGGCGATCGGTCGCAAGGATCAACTGTCGGACCGCGTTGTTTCAAACGAGCTGAATCAGATGGGAGTGATGGCGTTCGCGTTTCCGGCGGTCTTCGTCGCCGTCGCTGCGTTCCTCGTCGGTTCCGTCGTATCGCGTCTCATAGCCACCGAGCGCGAACAGATCGCGGTGCTCAAGGCGTTTGGATACACCAGCGGCGCCGTGGGTCTGCACTACCTCGCCTATGCAGCGGCAGCAGCAGCCGTGGGCATACCGCTTGGCGTCGGAGTCGGTGTCTGGGTGGGACGCCTCTACACTGGTATCTACAGTGACGTGCTCCGCATCCCCGGTCTCCAGTTTCACGCCGACTGGGTGACGATCGGTCGCGCGATCGTCGTGATCTTTCTCGCCGCGCTCAGCGGTGCGCTCAGCGCTGTCCGCAAAGTCGCAATTCTGCCTCCCGCAGAGGCGCTCCAGCCACCGGCGCCTGCGCGTTATCGTGCGCTGCCGTTCGACACGATCGGCAGCCGCCTGACTCTCAGTACGCCAGTACGCATGATAATCCGCGGCCTCGAACGACAGCCGCGCCGTGCACTGCTCGGCGCGATGGGCGTTGCGGCGGCGCTCGCAATGATGGCCGGCGCTCTTTCTCTCTACGACGCAACCGACAACATGATCGGTCTCCAGTTCCGGGTTGGACAACGTCAGGCGCTCTCGGTACAGCTTGTAACAGCTGTCCCAGCATCGACGCGCCCGGTGTTTGCGTCTCTCCCCGGAGTCACCAACGTCGAGCTCGTTCGTGTCGTTCCGGTCCGCCTCCGGCACATGGGACGGTCCAGAACAGTCGGCCTCACGGCGCTCGAGCGCGACGGCAAGATGGACAGGCTGGTTGACGTGGACGGGCAGATACATGCAATCCCGCCGGCCGGTATCGTGCTCAGCACGAAGGTCGCGGGCATCCTCGCGCTTCACACCGGTGATACGCTGGACATGGATCTGCTCGAACGAGGCACGACGCGCAGAGTCGTGGTGACTGCGCTGCTGAACGAGCTCATGTCGCCAAACGCTTATATGGATCTCACCGCTGCCGGCTCACTGGTGGGGGACGGAGACCTGATCAACGGTGCCTACCTGCGACTCGATGGCCCGCCGCGACCCGAGCTGTTCGAGCAGCTCAGGGCGATGCCGCTCGTCGGTGGCGTAACGTCGCGCACCGCGATGGTGGAACAGTTCGATCGCATGATGGCGAGGAGCTTTCGAATATCGGCGGTAGTCGTTGTGTTGTTCGCATCCATAATCGCGCTGGGCGTGGTATACAACGGCGCGCGCATTGCGCTGTCGGAACGCGGCCGAGAGCTCGCAAGCCTTCGCGTGCTCGGCTTCACGAATCGCGAGGTCGGGGTGATGCTGCTGGGCGAGGAGGCAATCCTCACCATCGCTGCGATCCCGCTCGGCTGGGTCCTTGGGCGCGCGTTTGCTGCCTATCTGACTTACGGATTCACCAGTGAGAATTATCAGGTTCCGATCGTGACGCGCGCAAGCACGTACGCATTCGCGACCGCCGTTGTGCTGACTGCTTCGGCGCTCGCAGGGGCGCTCATGTACCGGCGCTCGACGCGTCTCGATCTCGTTGCAGTCCTCAAGACACGGGAATGACGATGTCCGACCGTACTCCTGTCCCCGATCCGGGTCTTCAACCGGCGTCAGACGATCCAGTGCCAGTCGTCGCTCGAACGCCGCAAGCAGAAACGTCACCTCAAACGGTACCCGCAACGGGGCCAACGACGGTTCCGGCAACAGTACCAGCGACGATACCGGCAACGATTCCACCGGCGCAGCCGCCAACGACTACCACGGCTCGGCGAACGAGTGAGCGTCCACGCCGCATACTTACACGCGGCCGCATCATAGCCGCTGTTGTCCTGCTTGCCATCATCGCGATCACTGTACGGCTGCTGCGCGGCACGCCCCTGCCGGTGGAAGTTGCGCAGGTAACACGCGGCCCGTTGCAGGTCACCGTGGATGCGGATGCGGTAACGCGTGTCCGTTCGCGTTTCACAATTACCGCACCCGTTGCCGGTCTCGTGAGCCGTATCACGTACTCCGAGGGTGATTCTGTCAACGCGAGAGATGTCGTCGCGGTGATTGCACCGCCGCCGACGGATCCCACTGCACGCGGTGTCGCACAGGCCGGCTTGCGTGCCGCCGAGGCTGCGCGCTCGAACGCCAGTGCAAATCTTGCGCGCGCAACGACGAGCCTTGCACAAGCAGAGCGCGATGCAGCCCGGACGCGCACTCTCGCCGCCGCCGGCGCGCTGGCCAACCGGGATGTCGAGCTGGCGCAATTGCAGGTTGACGGCCGTCGCAGCGATGTCGCGGCCGCACGCGCGCAGGTGAACAGTGCCGATGCCGAATTTGCGCAGGCACGCGCCTCGCTACTGTCGACGACCGGCTCGTCGCAAGCGACGACGACGGTGCGTACGCCGGCGGCTGGACGCATTCTGCTCATCCCCGAGCGAAGCGAGCGAGTCGTGACGCCCGGCACCCCACTCGTGGAGGTCGGTGATCCCTCTTCGCTGGAGATCGCCGCCGATGTGCTGTCGAGCGACGCCGCGTCCATTCGCCCTGGCCAATCCGTCACTCTACGAGGCTGGGGTGGCGCACCGCTCTATGGGTCTGTTCGTCGCGTCGAGCCTTCAGCGAGAAAACGCATCTCGGCGCTCGGCGTGGAGGAGCAACGTCTCTCGGTGATCATCGATCTCGCAACACACCCTGCCGCACTCGGCGACGGCTACCGTCTCGAGAGCAGTATCGTGGTCTGGCAGGCACCACGAGCGCTCACCGTACCCGCGAGCGCTCTATTCAGGAACGATGAGCGGTGGCAGTTATATGCGTTGCGAGACGGCCGTGCTCAGCTGCGCGATGTGAACATTGGACACACCGGCAGTGGATCCGCGGAAGTGCTATCGGGTGTGGGTGAAGGAGATACCGTCATCGTGTTTCCATCCGAAGCGCTGCGCGATGGTACGCGCGTTCGCGCCAAGAGTCGCTGATGTGTTGACGACCAGCGCGGAGATCGATGGCAAGCGGACAGTGGATCGGCTTCCTCACCCCGGCACGATCGCCAGCACCCTCAACGGACTCCCGCTCCCGTTCACGATCTTGAGCGGGGCCGCAATCACGACCGCGCCCGTCGCCGGCAGCTGATCGAGGTTGCACAGACTCGCAAGTCCGAACTTCCCGTTCCCGTGCATGGTCGTGTGATTCGGGAATGGTGGATCGAACGTGCCCGCCTGGCCCGCATCTGTGCCGACTGTCTCCACGCCGACACCGAGAACATCGCGATCTTTCGCCAGCAGCTCGGACGTACTCTTGTGAAAGCCCGGACTGTGTGCACCATCTTCCTTCACGTTGAGGAACCTGACCGGATCGGTGCGTGTGCTCCAACCGGTGCGAAGTAGAACCCACGCCCTGCGCGGAATCTTGCCGTGCCGTTTCTCCCACGCTTCCACGTGTTCCGGCATCAGTAGAAAATCTTCATCCTTCGCGACGTCGGCAGTCACATCTATCACGCACGCGGGGCCGACGAATCGACGCGGTGGAATCGTGTCGCACTGGTTGTCGGGGAAATCCTTGCCAGTGACCCAGTGCACGGGCGCGTCGAAGTGCGTGCCGGTGTGTTCACCCATGTGGATGGTGTTCCAGTACCAGGCCGGCCCCTTCTCATCGTAGTGCGAGATCACTTCCATCGACACGCCGGGCGACGACGCGAAGATGGGTGGCAGCCCGATTACCGGCGTGTCAGGGCCAAGCGGCTGCGAGAGGTCCACCATCCTGAGAGCACCGGAATCGAGCGCGGCGACGAGATCGGCGAGTATGGCCATTGATCAATCTCTACGAAAAAAGGGTTCTCTACTAACAGACTGCGACGTACGACGCGCGTTAGACACCGCTAAATGTGCCGAACACCTGCGTCAGCAGCCAGTACACGCCGACGCCCAGTATGATCACGGGGATTCCGAATCGAATCCAATAAAAGACCCACATCGGCACGGGTTTCTCGCCGGCACCGAACAGCTCCTTCAGAGCCGCTGCGCGGTTGAGGCACCACGCCACGGTAACGACCGCGAGCAGCGAACCGAGCGTCTGCATCCCCGAGCCAAACGTGAGATCCCACGGAACGAAGATCGCGTTGTTTACGCTCGGCGGAATTGCCAGAATGAAACAGGCAGCCGACATCACCCACACCGACCGCGTGCGCGTGAGTCGAGTGTTGTCGGTCAGTCCCGCGACGAGCACTTCCAGTGCACCGATGTCCGACAGATAGCCGGCGCCGAACAGGCTGGCGAAAAAGAGCGCGCCGAACACCCAACCCGCCGGCATCGCCGCGAACACGCGCGGCAACGTATCGAAGATGAGCCCCGGCCCCGATGCAGGCTGCAGACTGAACGAGAACACCGCCGGAATCACGGCGAGTCCTGCGATGAGCGACGAGCCCGTATCTCCAATCACCGTCCAGATCGCGGGACGCGCGAGCGGTTCGTCGGCGTGCAGATACGAGCCGTAGACCACCATGAAGGTGCCGCCGAGTGAAAGCGCGAAAATGGCATGACCGATCGCAGCTGCCATGACGTTCGCAGTGAGATCGGCAAAGCGAAATTCGAGCAGATACCAGCGCACGCCGATCATCGCTCCGGGCAGTGTCAGCGTGCGGATCATCACGAGAATTGTCACGATCGTCATCGCGGGCAACACGATGATGCTCACCACCTCGATTCCCTTGCGTACGCCCTTGAGCACGACGAGCGCGCAGGCGAGGAGCACGATGCCGGTGCAGGCCATCTGCAACAGAAAGGACTTCAACACGAAACCGTGATCCGGCGGCAGGATCGCGGCGGCCTCGAATGAAATGTGCGCAAGCGCGGCGACCTGGCCCACTGTGTAGTAGAGCACCCAGCCGATCACCGCCGAGTAGTAGCCGGTTGCAGCGGTGACCACGAAGAAGAGGAACCAGCCGACATATCGACCGTAGGGCAGCCCGCCGCGCTGGAATGCGCCGACCGGTCCGCGGCGCGTATGGCGGCCGAGCGCGAACTCGGCCATCAACGCCGGCACGCCAATGACGACGGATACGAGTGTGTAGAAGAGCACGAACGCCGCGCCGCCGAACTTTCCAACCATGTATGGAAAGCGCCAGACGTGGCCAAGCCCGATCGATACCCCGACGATCGTCATGAGCCCGCCGAAGCGGGACGAGAAAGTTTCGCGGGCTTCGGTCACGCGGTACGCACTACTTGGGCGAGCACATCCAGCGCGCGATCGACGTCGTCGGTCGTGGAATAGAAGTGCGGCGCGAGCCGGATCACGTCGCCGCGCGCCGAAGCGATGACGCCGCGCTCGCGCATCGCGCGTTCCACAGCGTGCGAGTCGCCAACAACGAACGCAGTCGTCGCAGTCTTCTGCCGCATATCGTCCGTACCATGCAGCACCATTCCACGCGCGCGGCCGCCATCGATCAGGCGCTGACCCAGCTCGACGAGCCAGGCGCGTATGGTCGAGGGATCGAGCGCGTTGATGATTTCCATGCCGGCGCGCGCGACGTACGCGTTGATAACCGGCGGCGTCCCCGTGTCGAACCGGCTCGCAGTCGGCGACCAGTCGAGCGACCTCGCGTCGAATGCGAACGGATTGGCGCGACCGAACCATCCCGTCACGCTCGGCTGCAGCGTATCGACGATCTCCGGCCGCACATACAGAAATGCGATACCGGGAATGCCCATGAGGAACTTCAGGTTTCCCGACGCCAGGAAATCAACGCCAAGTGCGCGCACATCCAATGGAACGGTGCCAAGCGACTGGTAAGCGTCGACGAACGACAGAGCGCCGGCGTCGCGCGCGATGGACGCGATGCGCGCCGAATCCTGGATGAGACCATTCATGTAGTAAGCATGACACGCCGAAAGCAGCGCAGTCCGATCATCGATGACCGCATCGTACGGGGACACATCGGTGTTCTCACATATGGGAGCCCACGACACCCGCGCGCCGCGTCGCTCCTGCGCCAGCCACACATGCGCCACCGTTGGAAACTCCGCGTCGCTCACAACTATGTTCGTGCGGCGACCCTGCAGCGGAAGCGCGCTCGCGACGGCGCTCGCCGCTTCGGAGACGGAGCTGAACACGGCGATATCGTCTGCCGTGGCCCCGATCAGCTTTGCAAATTCGGCCTTGGCCAGCGCCACCTCGGACATCCAGGCGTCCCAGTCCATGCCGCTGCCGTTCCACGATTCGAGATAACGCTCGGCAGCGGCGCGCGTAGCGTCGGTCTGCGGAGCCTGCGAGCAGTTGTTCATCGGAATGCACGACGCGAGCAGCGGAATGCGCCGGCGCCATGCTTCGATATCGTAAGGCGGATGCGTGACGGTCACGAGTTTTGTCCCGTCGCGCGCTTGCGATCCTGAATCCAGCGCCTGAAACGGAATGCGTTCTCGGGAAGTTGCAGATCCATTCCATAGTGCTCCGGCCCGACTGCAGCGACCTTTGCGACGATGACGCTCAGATCGTTGCGCTCGAGCGCCGCGATGAACGCCTCACCGAAACCGACGGCCGTATCCACTGCGGCGACATGTTCGATGCCGGCGCCGCGCGCGATCGCGGCGATGTCGGTGATCCCGGAAGTTGTGTGCGAATCGAATCCGCCGGTTGAGAGCAGGCTGCCGTTGTCGAATACTATATGAATGAGATTCCTGGGCCTGTAGCGCGCGAGCGTTGCGAACGTGCCGAGGTTCATGAGCACCGAGCCGTCGCCATCGAGTACGACAACACGCTCGGCGGGCAGGTGCATCGCGAGTCCGAGGCCGATGGATGACGCGAGTCCCATGGCATGTTGCAGATAGAAAAAGTTCTCGCGATGGCCGAGGTTGTAGAGCTCCTGGGCGGAAGCCCCCATGATCGTGACGACGAGCGCGTCTGTGAGCTCGGGATAGATCATTTCGAGACAGCGTGCGCGTTCCATCAATCCTCCATGAGATCGCGCGTGAGCAACAACGCGACCGGAGAGAGGGAGCTCTGCGAGAACGTCCACGCCTCGCGAATCTGTTTCGCCACCTGCGCTGGCTCGCGCGCGTACTCGAAGGGAATGCCGAGCGCGCGCAGAACGGCTTCTGTGACGATGCCGCCGCGTGTGTGCCATGGATATGGCTCGCCCCAGTGTCCGCGCAGCGCGATGAGCATGCAGAGCGGAACGTGATAGAGTTGAGCGAGCGAGACGATCCCGTTGATCGCGCCCAGGAAGCCGTGGTTCTGCATGAGAAGCGCGTGCGGCGTGCCGGCGAAGTACGCGCCTGCCGCGATGCCGATCGCCTCTTCCTCTTTCGCGACCTGAACCAGCTGCATATCGGGATCGCTCTCCGCGCGCTGGAGGAGCAGCCCGAGCCACGTTTCGGGGAGCGCCGATACGGATTTGATACCGGCGGCCTTGATGCCGTCGAAGATGATCTTGCTGTTGTCGTACGAAACGGTCATGGCTGCGCGGAGGAAGACGGAAACAGCTTCGGTCACCCGCGCGAAGTATCGTGTGCATCGCGTGGCGTGTCGAGGCCCGCTGCGACCCCGACCGGCTTGCACCAATTGGTGCAAATGGCCAGCGGTCCATCCCACCATCCGTACGCGTGCTGCGGCCGTGCGCCGCCAAGGTTCAAATGAAGCACCGTGACCGGTCGGTGGCGTTCCACTACCATTTCATTACATCGCCGCGCAGCGGGATCTCGTACTTTCGTGAAGCTCCTCGCGGGTCGGAATGGCACAGCGCACGTTGTCTGGAATCACGGTCTCGACAGCGCGCTCGTCACAGATCGACCGATGGCGGCAGGATCTTGATGTGGGATTCTGAAGAATTGCTCATCTCAGGCGGAGATAATGAAGCGGAAGAATCAGGTAAGGTTTGCATCCAGGTGCTGCGCTCTGACCGTTATCCTGGCCGCCGCGTGGACGGCACAAGCACAGGAGATCAAAACTCCGTACCCGAGCATGGCGCCGATCGGCCAGTACCTGATGGCACGATCCGCCGAGATAACGCTGGCGCGGAGCGCTGCGCCGGAAGCAATCTCGAGCGGCGCCGAGGTGATGGTCCTCGGATCGCATGGCTACGAAACCGCGGTGAAGGGCAGAAATGGTTTCGTGTGCCTGGTGGAACGGTCGTGGACGGCTGGGATCGACGATCCCAATTTCTGGAATCAGAAGATACGGGCGCCGATCTGCTTCAACCCAGCGGCGGCACGAACTTACGTTCCGCTAACAATCAGGAAGACCAATTCGGTATTGGCAGCGCGATCGAAGGCCCGGATGTTCGCGGATATCAGGACAGCCTTCGACAGAAAGGAGTTGCCAGCCATCGAGGCTGGCGCGATGTGCTACATGATGTCGAAGCAGGGATACCTGAACGATCGCGATGGCCACTGGCATCCCCACCTCATGTTCTTCACGCCTCTCACGGAGACCGCAGCCTGGGGTGCAGACGTCCCGGGATCGCCGCTCATAGGCTCGAAGGACGTCGAGGACGGATTGACCGTGTTTCTGCTCCCGATCGCGAAGTGGTCGGATGGTACAGCTGCGCCAACGGATGCGCACTGACGTGGGACACTGACGTGGGATGAAGCGGGGCCGGGTCCTGCTCTCTCGGCACGGAGCAAGACCCGCCATGTGCGCTCAAGGCGTCTGGGTGGCCTGCCAGGAGTCCAGGGAACCACCGCCGATCGCGATACCGCATGTGTAAGTGCCCTGTCCGAAGTTCGACCCGGACTGCGCGGACGCATTCATGTTTCCAGTCCACGTGGCCGTGCTGCTGTTGATCGGACATGGCGTCTGGAACCGGATGGCGCCGAAGTGGTCCACGCTTCCTGAAGACAGCCCATCACTGCTGGTAACGACGCCGCCGTTGATGTAGAGATACCGCGTCAGTGTGCGCGACGCGGTGCCGGATGGGCTGGGATACTTGAAGAAGAAGTTGTACGACCCATTGAATTGCGCGACGCCGCTCGGCGTCGTGGGTCCGTTCACACCAGCCGAGCAACCTGCGAGCACAAGAAGCGACAGGACGACAACCACGGACCTCATCGGACGTTGGTTCATCTCGGATCACTCCACAGGAAAGACGGTGTAGGCGGGCCCGCCGCCGGAGCCATCAATTGGGCGAGCAAGTATAGGTGAACGGGGCCCGGTTCACCACAGTTTTCTTTTTGGGGTCAGCTCTTGCCCCGCTTCCCGTCAGTCGCCGTTGGGCAGCAAGAGGCTAATCGGCCGGTCGCGGTGCGACGGAGGCAGTGAGGTTCGCGCGAACCAGATACGACAGAAGCTCCATTCGCGTTTCGCGGGAGAATATGCGCGCTGTATTCAGCGGGCGAATATGCGATGGTACGCCGCCAAGTTGTTCGCTCGCGCGCCGCATCACCCACACTGGCGCTCCGCTCGGGATGTCCTGCGGGTCGTCGCGGCCCAGCAGCACATTGCGGATGTTGAATGCATTCGGGAGGCCGTCGTAGAGCTCCGTCAACTTGCCGACGAAGCGTTCGTCGGTGCAAAGAAAGTAAAGCGGGCCTTTGCTCAGCAGCTCCGTCACTTCGGCGATGAGCTCCGGCTTCAACGTGACCTGTACTACGGGCTTCTGCAGTCTCTCTCCGAGAACATGCGCCTCGAGCGCGTGTGCCGACGTGGTGACGAGTATTTCTGCTCGCTCGATCTCGGGATTGTCGGCCGGCTCGCCAGCCAGAGTCTGGGTATTGACGGCGTGACTCACAAAACCGTAATCGTCTTCCAGCTCCCCGCACAACCATCGCAGCTGATCGTCATTGCATTCGAGGCAGGCGACGTGGAAGTGCACCGACTCCAGACTGCTGCGAGCGTAGTCGATGAACTGTCTCACGGGGATGCCGTGTCCGATGCTGTCTGCAAGGACCGGCACCAGCCACTCCGCGGTCGGAATCGACCGACCGCCTGGTTCCCTCCGAATCGACGCGAAGTAACCCCGCGCGCCAGGACGCTGTGTGACCATACCCTCGCGCTCGAGAACCCCATACGCGGCAGTGACCACGCGCGGATCAGCGTCCAACTCGCCCGAGAGGCGCCTCGCGCTGGGTAGGCGGTCCCCGTTCGCGATGCGTCCGAAGTGGACTCCGTTCGTGATGCGCTCTCTGAGCCTGGCCAGAACGTCGTCTCTTCGTCGCATAAAAAAGGGGGGATGATCAGGTGTTTAAACAGGACCCTGCCATTTATGCGGCATATCATGTGCCCGATAAATCGACTAATCGACGCTTGTGGCCATATCATCTGCATCATTACGGCATTCCCTATGCGTTGGCACGAGGAGGCGATGACATGATGCTATCGCTCGCATAACCGGATTTCGACCCGGAAGGGGGAGAAGCAACCTTGCGCCGTACGGAAACGCATCTCGCGTTGCGGCATTTGTCTGTCCTGCTGGTGGGGAGCGCGGCGTTGGTCGTCGCACGGCCGGCGGCGGCGCAGAGCAATTGCAGTTTCATCTGCAAGCCGACGATCTCCGTTGAGCCGGCCATGATCGAGAACCATCTCTTCTCGCACCCGACCACGCGCACACTCGCGACCGGCGCGGTGCAGCGGCTGCCGTCCACGACCAATCTCGAGCTCATTTTCGCGGCGGGAGCATCGACGCCGATCAAGCGGCTCTCGCTTTACGGCAGCGTGCAGTGGCTCCCCAACGCCAGCGAAAAGCGGAATCCGTTCACCCTGTACGGCGCGAGCGACATCGGCGACAAGGTGCGCGCGAACGCACCAACCGTCAGCGCTGGCATCTCGCTTGGCATCGTCGACGCGAGGGACACTAACGGGTGGCTCGGCGTGGACGCGCACATCGGTGATCTGTACAGCAGCGCAGCGCGGCCGCATGACTCTGGGGCGTACACGCACAAGCTGGATCTCGGGCTCGCCGCGAACTGGTCCTTGTTCGCAGGCTTGCCGACGCAAACCTACATGCACGATGTCGTGCTTTCCACGCTGCTGGACTACGTAGCAACGGGCCTGCCGAAAGCGGGCGACGAGGTTCCCAAAGGCGAGCGCGTGTTCCTGACCGGCGTGCACTCGGCGTCGCTGATCGTCGGGCTCGTATTCCCACTCGCATCGAAATAGACAATGCCAATTCACTCATATCTTGTCGCTCCGCGCATCACCGCAGCGCCTGCAATCGCCACCGCAATCCTGCTTGCATTCGGACCCGTAACGGCTCGTACGCAACAGCCGGTGAGCGTCAACAGCAGCAGCGTCGTCACCATCGCTGGTGTTGGATTCTCGTCGCCGGAGAACCTGGTGTACGATCCGCAGTCCAATGTGTACCTGGTTTCCAACATCAATGGAGGCGCGCGTGCGCGTGATGCGAACGGATTCATCAGCCGCGTCGCACCCGACGGAAAGATCCTCCAGCTCAAGTGGATCGACGGAAGTCACGCAGCCACGCGGCTCGATGCTCCGAAAGGCCTCGCCATTCACGGAGACACGCTCGCTGTAGCCGACGTGGGAGCGGTGCGCTTCTTCGATCGTCGCACAGGCGCAGCGCTGGGCGTTCGCATGGTACCAGGTCAGTTGATGAACGACGTCGCGTTCGCCTCCGATGGAAGCGTATACGTCACCGATACGGGCCCCGACGCGGGAAAGCCCGACAGCGCGGACCACGACGCGATCTACCGGCTATACCACGACGGCCGTACCGCGACTATCGCGAAAGGTCCCAGTCTGATGGGTCCCGATGGACTGGTCGTCACCGACAGCGGAATCCTTTACGCAACGTTCAAGGGACGCAGCGTCGAAGCGATCTCCAGTTCGGGCACGCACCGCGTGGTTGCAACGCTTCCGGGCAAACAGGCCGATGGTCTTCGACAGCTGCCAAGCGGGTCGTACATAGTGAGCAGCTGGGGTGCAAAGACCGTTTACAGGATGGAGCCGGACGGGAAGGTTCAGGCCGTGTTGACTGGCATCACGTCCCCAGCAGGTGTTGCCTACGATACAACGCACGACAAACTGGCCATCACGTCGATGCAGGACAACAAGCTTTACCTTCTCTCTCTGAGGTGATGCAGCCAGTGGACAATCCCTCGATTCGCATTGCGTTCCGCTCGCTGATCTCTCTGGCGTTCGCGGGCGTTGCTGTCACCGCCTGCACTACTCATGAATATCCTGGTCGCCGCGCAAATGACGCGGGTGATTCATCGGGTGTATCGGCGGTCGCACCAAGCGCCACCAGCACTTCCGCGGGTGAGAACGTGACTGGCGCAACAGCTCCAACCGGCCCGGGATGGGGAATTCCGGCGGACGGCGACTGGACTACGCAGGGGCGGGACTACGCCAATACGCGATACAGTCCACTTGCCGAGATAGATACCAACAACGTCTCGTCGTTGCGAATTGCATGGAGCTTCAATGATGGGGTGTTGCACGGTCATGAAGGGACGCCGCTCGTCGCGAACAACACGATGTATCTCGTCACGCCATTTCCGGACATCGCGTACGCACTCGACCTCACCAAGCCCGGCGCACCGATCAAGTGGACGTACAGACCCAACCCCTCGCCGATCGCGATAGGAAAGGCGTGCTGCGACGTGGTGAATCGCGGATGGCAGCTCGCTGACGGAAAGCTCATCTACAATCTGCTGGACGGTCACACCGTTGCCGTGGACGCCGCGACGGGGAAGGAAGTGTGGCGCACGCAGGTGTACGACGTGACGCAGGGTGTGACGATGACGATGGCGCCGGTGATCGTGAAGGACAAGGTGCTGGTTGGCAACAGCGGCGGAGAGATGGGTGTGCTTGGCTCGCTCACCGCGCTCGATCTCAAGACGGGAAAGATCGACTGGCAGGCGACGAGCACGGGTCCGGATTCGCTCGTCAAGATCGGCCCCGACTTCAAGCCGTTCTACTCGTGGATGCAGGGCAAAAATCTGGGAGAGACTACGTGGCCCGCGGGCGCGTGGAAGAACGGCGCCGGCGCGGTGTGGGGATGGATCACCTACGACCCGGACCTCAATCTCATCTACGCCGGCACGAGCAACACGGGACCATGGAATGCGCAGCAGCGCCCCGGGCTCAATCTCTGGACCAGCGGCGTGTTCGCCCGCGATCCGGATAACGGTATGGCGAAATGGGCGTTCGTGTTCACCCCACACAACGAGTGGGACTACGACGGCGTGAACGAGAACATTCTCGTAAACCTTCCGATCAACGGAAAACAGCGGAAGGTGATGGTGCAATTCAACCGTAACGGTTTCGCGTACACGATCGACCGCGCGACTGGCGAAGTACTGGTGGCAAGTCCGTTCGGTCACGAAAACTGGGCTTCTGGAATCGATTCGGTCACCAAGATGCCAATAGTCGTTCCGGAGAAGAAGACAGAGGTGCCGGGACATTGGGTGCGCGACATCTGTCCCGCTGATATCGGCGTCAAGGACGAACAACCGGCGGCGTTCTCGCCACGCACGGGTCTGTTCTACGTGCCAGTGCAGAACATCTGCATGGATTACAAGGGACGCGAAGTGAGCTACATCGCGGGCACTCCGTACTGGGGGGCAGACATGACACGCCACGTGGGGCCCGGCGGAAACTACGGCGAGTTCATCGCATGGAACGCATCCACCGGCAAGAAGGTCTGGGGCATTCCGGAGAAATTTCTGGTGTACAGTGGCGTTCTCGTAACCGGCGGCGACGTCGCGTTCTACGGTACGGTGGACGGCTGGTTTCGCGCCGTCAACGCGCGAACGGGAAAGATCCTCTGGTCTCAGAAACTCGGCTCCGGAATCATTGGCGCACCGATGACGTTCCGCGGACCGGACGGACATCAATACGTATCCGTACTGGCGGGTGTTGGCGGGGCTGCGATGGTTACAAAGGCGATGCCCGGATTTCCTGCGCGCGGTGGAACGCTCTACACGTTCGCGCTCGACTCGGCCGTACCAGCGATCGGGCAGACGTCGGCACCGGGCGTTCAGGGATCACAGAGTGGCGGATCCAGTAATGGCGCTCAAGCAAAGGGGAAGCGCTGATGACTATCCATGCGTTCGCTTTTCGCAGCGCGCCATGTTTTCGCGCCGCGGCGATTGCGTTGTTGATCGGCAGCGTTCAGGCGTGCAAGGGGCAGCCTGAACTGCTGCGGGAAGGATCCACTGGTGGCATTCCACTGCCAAAGGATTCCACTCTCGCACGTGTTGCGCTTGGCGATCTCGCGGGATCCACGCGCAACACGCTTCTCACCTCTATCAAGAATCCCTACGAGGGCAACACGGGTGCGATCGAGGCCGGAGGTGAGCTTTTCATTCGCATGAACTGTGTTGCGTGTCACGGTTACGACGCCAGAGGCGGCATGGGTCCGGATCTCACCGATACGTACTGGCGTTATGGCGGATCGCCTGCCGAGATATACAAGTCGATAAGTGAAGGACGACCGCAGGGAATGCCGGCGTGGGGAGCGATGCTTACGAGCGACGAATTATGGAAGCTCACCGCGTATGTTCAGAACCTGGGCGGCAGTTTTCCAGCGGCGCTTGCCGAGCAGGGGAAGCAGGGCAACCTCGGCACCACACTGGACACCGCAACCGGCGTGTTGAAGGGCCGCCAGAGCGAACCGTAGACGTGATGTCACTCCCATACATCATAGCGCAAACGCGGCTCGACTCGCATGCGCCGAGTTACATGCGCCCAGCCGGCGCTCCAGCCGGCGGCGAGGCGGTGCTCGGCTGGGCACTCACGATCATTGCAGTCGCTGTAACGGTAGTCATAGCGATTCTGCTCGTGGTTGCGGTGCTGCGAAAGCGCGAGGATCCGGACAGCACTACTAAACGGAATGCGTCCGACGGTACACCTCGCGTCAAGATAGTACCTGGCCTGTCCTGGATCTACGTCGGTCTCGCGATCACCGTGGTGATCCTGCTGGGAGCGTTCGGTGCAACTGTCGTATCGCTCGCCAGCTCGGCGCACGCGCCATCACGGCCGAAGATCACCATGGACATAACAGCGCACCAATGGTGGTGGGAAGTGCGCATGGAAGACTCGGTGCCGAGCGATGCATTCGTTACGGCGAACGAGATTCATGTACCGGTGGGAGTCCCGGTGGAAATTCGAGTCCAGTCGCAGGATGTGATTCACTCGTTCTGGGTTCCGGAGCTGTTTGGCAAGATGGATGTCATCCCCGGGCAGATCAACGTGACGTGGATGCGAGCCGATCGCAGCGGAACGTATCGGGGTGCCTGCGCAGAGTATTGCGGCCTGCAGCACGCGCACATGGCCTTCGCGATCACCGCGGAACCGCAGAAGATGTACGACAGATGGGCTGCGGCGCAGCGCGCCACCAGTGCCAATTCGCTACCGCCGAATGCAGCTCTGCCGCCGAACGTGCTTCATGGCGAGGCCGTCTTCGTTGCGACGTGCAGCGGATGCCACACGGTTCGTGGGACGAACGCGCTGGGACGTGTCGGGCCGGATCTCACTCACATTGCGAGCCGGCAGACCATTGGCGCGGGATTGATCGACAACACACCGGCAAATCTGATGCGATGGGTATCTGATGCGCAGGCGATGAAGCCGGGCGTGCTCATGCCCAGGATGGACCTCCGCCACGACGACGTAGCCGCCGTCGTCTCTTATCTCACGACGCTTCACTGACGAGCGCAAGGAGCACAACGTGGCAGCAACGCTCGACCCGGCCGTGACCACTTCTCTCCAGGCAACCTGGGAAACGCCGCCCGGAATCCGCGGGTTCCTGACGTCGGTCGATCACAAGACGATCGGCAAGCGCTACCTGGTGACCGCATTCGTCTTTCTCCTGCTCGGCGGACTCGAGGCAGCCGCGATGCGCGCGCAGCTGGCAGCCGCGAACCTGCATCTGCTGACACCGGAACAATACAACCAGCTCTTCACCGTGCACGGCGTGACGATGATCTTTCTGTACGCCGCGCCAATCCTGTCGGGGTTCAGCAACTACCTGTGGCCGCTGATGCTCGGCTCGCGCGACATGGCATTCCCGCGATTGAACGCGTTGAGCTACTGGCTGTTCGTTGGTGCGGGGTTGTTCATCTATTCGAGCGTGTTCAACGGCCAGATGCCAAATGCGGGCTGGTTCGACTACGTGCCGTACGCGGAGCGCGCTTTCGACCCTGGTCGCAATATCGACTTCTACGCTCTGGGGCTGTTGCTTCTCGGCATATCCACCACCGTCGGATCGGCCAATTTCATCGTCACGCTGTTCAAGACGCGTGCACCGGGAATGTCTCTCAACAGGTTGCCGATCATCGTGTGGGGAACGCTCACCGCGTCGATCGTCAATCTGTTCGCGTTGCCGTCGCTGTCGGTAGCCCTGATCTTCCTGTATCTCGACCGACGCTACGGCACGCACTTCTTCGATCCCGCGTCGGGTGGCAAACCGTTGCTCTGGCAGCATCTGTTCTGGATTTTCGGACATCCCTGGGTGTACGTGATCGTATTGCCGGCGATGGGAATCGTATCGGATGCACTCCCTACGTTCTGCCGGCGGCCACTGGTGGGTTACACTTTTGTCGCGCTCGCCACCATGGCTACGGGAGTGCTGGGATTCGGAGTGTGGCTGCACCACATGTTCGCGACCGGAATCCCGCCATTGGGGCTCGCGTTCTTCGGCGGTGCGAGCATGATCATCGCGATACCGAGCGCGGTTGGAGTGTTCGCGTGGCTCGCGACCATATGGTACGGCCGGCCCGTCCGAACCACCGCGTTCCTGTTCATGGTTGGATTCATACTGCTGTTCACGATCGGCGGTGTTTCCGGCGTGATGACAGCCGCTGTCCCGTTCGACTGGCAACTCACCGACACGTATTTCATAGTCGCCCATCTGCATTACGTACTCGTCGGCATCAACGTATTTCCTGTATTCGCCGGATTCTACTACTGGTTTCCGAAGATGACTGGCAGGATGCTCGATGAGCGACTGGGGCGCTGGAATTTCTGGACGATGTTCGTTGGAGTGAATGTTCTGTTCTTTCCGATGCACTGGCTCGGCCTCATGGGAATGCCACGACGCATCTACACCTATGACTCCGGGCTTGGCTGGAGTACGACGAATCTCGTTGTAACGATCGGCGCGTATCTCTTTGCAATCGGCGTACTGCTCTTCATCATCAACGCAATTCGTTCACTGAAACATGGCGTGCTGGCCGGCAACAATCCGTGGGATGCGCCGACTCTGGAATGGTCGGTGAGCTCACCGCCACCGCCATACAACTTCGCGACGATTCCGGTGATCGCGAGTCGGCACCCCTTGTGGGAGGATCGGCTCCCCGAAGAGGGGGGCGGTCACAGCGTGCTGGGCAACGGGCCGTTGCTCGACACGGGACGCGAGACGTTCGGGATAACTCCACTGGACGCCGAGCCGGATGTGGTGATGAAAATGCCGTCCGACAGTATCTGGCCATTCATGCTTGCGATAGCGCTGACGTTGACGTGCTTTGGGCTCGTGTGGCCGTCCACTGTCTGGACGGCGACCGGTTTGCTGATCGCAACCATTTCCGTAATTGCCTGGTTCAGTCCCCGGTCCGGAGCAAGGCAGCACGAGACCGTGGAGACATTGTTCGGAATGCTTCCGGTAGACGGCGAGGGATATCACTCAGTAGCGTGGTGGGGAATGGCGTGCGTCATCGCCACCGAAGCCGCGTTCTTCGCATATCTGCTCGCAAGCTACGCCTATCTCTCGGCATCTTCGATCAACCCGTGGCCGGGCGCGAGTCCCGATCTTCGTCTTGCGCTGCCGAACACGATCATTCTCATAGTGAGTAGCATCGTGCTTCAGTACGGCCGTCGACAGGGCGAGAACGGACGCCCGTCACGCCTGCGTGGAGCGATGCTCCTCACAGTGTTGCTCGGTATTGTATTTCTCGTGATCCAGGCGGCGGAGTTTCACAGCAAGCTCGCGACAGTGAGACCGACGACGGACGCGTATGGCTCACTGTTCTATACGATCACGGGCTTTCACGGAGCGCACGTGCTTGCCGGATTGGTAATGCTCGTTACTGTCCTGGTGCGTGGATCGCGCCGCGCGGCGCACGGAGGAAACAGCGGATGGCTCGCCATCGCGAATGTGACGATGTACTGGCACTTCGTCGACGTGGTCTGGATCTGCGTCTTCGCGTCGCTGTACGTCCTGCCGCACGTACGATGAGTACGCGGAACAATGCGGCGCCGACGCTCGGCGGGAGCAGCGTGGACCATCCGTCGCCATCACGCGGTACCGTAGGCCTTGCGTCGTTGTGGTTCGGGTTGGGCGGTGGCCCGATTGCGTGGAGTGTGTTCACGATCGCGATCTACGCTATCGCCGCACAGGCGTGTTACCCCAGGATGGTACCGCTGTCGACTCCAACGATGGGCGCCAGAACGTTGTATGTGTCACTGATCATCATCTCGTGTGCTGCCGTGATCGTTGGCGTTGCAGCGGGCCTGGTGTCCATGCGAAACTGGCGACGCACGAGCGGGGAAATCAGCGGCGATACGCACTGGGCACTCGATACCGGTGAGGGGCGCACACGGTTCATGGCGGTGTCGAGCGTGATGACGAGCGCGGTATTCCTGCTGGCGATTCTCGTGGATGTGGCCGCGATCGTGGTAATCAAGCCATGCTGATGACGGCGCGATACGTTGGCGTGCCGGGTGTGATAAATCGTATATTTTATCCATACCTGGATCCAAACGAGGAATCGATAGATGACCGTGACCGCCTCCCGTATCATCGCCGTCGCACTGCTGATCGCACCCGTTGGTGCTACGGCCCAGTCGTCCCTCCCGCGCGCGCCCGGTGCCCGAATCGTCACCGTTACACCAACGGGCAAGACCGGAAGCGAGCCCTCGATCGCCATCAATCACTACAGCCCCAACCAGATAGCCGTCACAGCCGGCAGCGGGCTGCTGGCCTATTCCACCGATTCGGCCCGCACCTTCACCACGGTGAATCCGGCCGGCGAAGGCGGGACGACTGGCGGCGATCCGTCGATGACCTTCGACGACCGCGGCAACCTCTACTTCTCATATCTCGCATTCCGTAAGCTCGGGACTGCGTCCTACTGGGCCCACGGCGCCACCGAAAATGGCGTCTGGGTAGTGCGCTCACCCGACGGCGGAAAGACGTGGAAGAAGCCAGTAGGCGTGAAGACGTGGACGGGACACGAGAGCAACATCAAGTTCGAGGACATGCCGCGTATCTGGGCCGACCAGAACGAGAAGAGTCCGCATCGCGGCAATATCTATTACGCGTGGATCGAGTGGGGTCTCGAGAATTCCATAGTTCTGTACTCGCGCTCGACAGATCAGGGAGCCACCTGGTCCAAACCGGTGCGGATCAGCACGATCGCAGGTTATCCGCGCGACGACAACGGATCGGTGGTCGGAATCATCGGAACCGTCGCGCCCGACGGAACGGTGTACATCGTCTGGAATCAGGGACTCAACATCACGCTCGCCGTGTCGAAGGACGGAGGTGCGACGTTCGCGCCGTCCAGGCCGATCATCGATGTTGGACCGCCCTACTTCGGCGGAACGGGCGGTGTTCCGGGCGTCGCGAGAACGATGGGCTTTCCGCAGATAAGTCTGGACCGCAAGTCGGGCGAACTGTACGTGACGTGGAGTGATTTCAGAAATGGCGACGTGGATGTGTTCATCTCACGCTCGTCCGATCACGGCAAGACCTGGACGCCAGCGATGCGCGTGAACGACGATCCGATTCACGACGGAAACGATCAGTTCTTCCAGTGGATGGCGGTCGATCCCGTCAACGGTGACGTGTACGTGCAGTTCTACGACCGTCGCGATGATCCCAACAACAGGAACACCCGCCTTACACTCGCGCGCTCGACCGACGGTGGAAAGACTTTCAGGAACTACGACTGGTCGGATCGCTCATTCGCCGGTGAGAACGCGAGCCTCGGCGATTACATGTGGATGGTCGCGTACGACGGACGTGTGTACGGCGTCTGGGCCGAGGCTGCGCCGGAAGGATATCAGGTAGAGGGGAATCCGAATCGGCCTGCGCCGACGGTGAGACGCACACCGACGATCTTCAGGGTGGGGACGGCAGATTTTCACGGAGTGAAATAAGCGGAGGCGTCGGATCGTGCATCGCGCCTGACACTCACTGCTCCGGTGTGGGCACGTTGGGCACCACGTAAGTCTTCCGAAGCGCATTCAGATACTCGCCATGGAGCGCGCGAATCGTATCGAACTCGCGCTTCACGGTCGCGCGGTATTCCGGATGAGTCGCGAAGTCGAACAGCAGGGCTGACATCGCCTGTGCGTCGACTACGAAACCCTTGTGGCCGACGTCGGTGAGTGCGTCGGCTTCCATCTCGTACGTGTGATTTGGCGCGTTCGACGTCCGGGCCTGGAAGCCCACCCCGGGGATGGCGCTCGAAACGCTCCCGGTCTCTTCATAGCCTTGCGGCTTTCCAGGCTCGGGTACGACACCAACGGCGCCGTACTTCTTCATGTACGCGAACGCAACCTCGTTGAGTGCGCCAACGCCGATGCCATCGCGATCTGCCCCATAGTGCTCGATCTTCACCTTCGTTCCCGTGGCGAGAGCCGCGGCGCGCGCGGCGTCGTCGACGATCTTCGACACCTGCGCGAGATAGACTTCGTCCGGATAGCGAACGTAGAAATCGGCGACGGCTCTATCCGGTACGACGTTCGGTGCAGTGCCACCTTCGGTAATGACGCCCTGGATCCGCGTCTCCGGACGCATGTTGCTGCGCATGGCGTCGATGTTGTTGAACAGGTGGATCGCAGCAGTTAGTGCGTTGCGCCCATTCCATGCCGTGAGCTGGTGCGCTGGGGCGCCGCTGAATACGTACTTGACGCCGTCGATGTTCATGCAGCACGTGCCAAATCCGGCGGCAGGACGGGTCGTGGCGCTGGACGAGTGGCTTCGCACGAGGATGTCCATTCCGTCGAAGACTTTCGACTCATACATCACGGTCTTCGCGTTCGGTGGCATCATCTCCTCTCCCGGCGTGCCGAACACCGTGACCGTTCCGGGTGTTCCGGTTTTCGAAAGGAATTCCGCGACGGCGATCGCTGCAGCGAGACCGATCGGTCCCTGGGTGCTGTGCTGGTCGCCATGGAATGCGCCCTTCGTTCCGCGCAGGGCGTCATACTCGACGATGACGCCCAGACTTGGTCCACCATGGGTCTTCGTGTAGCGTGCTACGAACGCGGTCGGCAGTCCCGGCGTTCCCATCTGCACCGTAAAGTCGTGTCGCTTGAGGTAGTCGGTGAGCAACTGCACGGAGCGCTTCTCCTCGAAGCCGATCTCCGGATGTCGCGTGATGTCGTCGCCGAGCGCGAGCAGATCGGTATCCATCAACTGCTTCGCTCGAGCCACGACCTGATCCCGGGCCGCGTTCGGACCGGTCAGCCGCGCAACCAGTGCAGGGAGTTTGAGCGAGCTCTCGAGCGAGTCCAGTTGCCGGACGACGTCGCGCGCCGATTCCCGCTCGGTCGGCGTTTCCTGAGCGCTGAGGGCAAATGGGACGAGCAGTGCGAGCGAGGCAAACGGGAGGATGCGCATTGGCAGGCAGAGGAAATGGGGAAACGTGCCCGAATGTGGCAGAGACGTGCATCGACGTCAATAGCGGTAAAGGCCGTCATCGCTTCGCCGCGTGCGAGGCAAGTTCCGTCCCGAACAAAACCAATTCGTGGTCCGCAGCATCCAATATGTTGACGTCGCTCCGCTGACGCTCCTCCATTACTGACGATACAGTGAAATCACCGCTGTCCATATTTCTGCGCTGCACCAGGGCGCTAGACACCAGATCCATCTCCAAAGCTGTCGCACGGCCGGCGATACTCGTCTCGCTGGTCGCTTTTGTTGCCTGTGCGCGTACCAGCGTAAACGCCGCTCCAGCAACCGAGCGCACGCCTCATGGTGTGGATGTGACGCTCGTCACCGACGAGGTCGACGCTGCGCTCGGCATCATCCGGAGCGCTGCGTCCGGTGAAATGCCGACTGCTCGACAATGGTCTGCGCTCTTTGAATCGCAGGGTTACGACCACCTCAAGGAGCGCGAAGCGTCGATGGGCAGGGCGTTCACGGATTCGTCGTTTGCACAGTTCCTTACCGCGGATTCCGTGGCCGCTCGGCTACCCGCAATAGCGCATGTGGTACCTGAGCTCGAGCGCATCGATGTGACTTCGGCTGCACGCATGGCGCTTGCGTATCTGCCAGTGGGGACGCCGATTCGCGCGCGGCTCTATCTCGAGATCAAACCTCACACCAACAGCTTCGTGTTCACCGGAAGGGACTCGGTGCCGTCGATCTTCATCTATGTGAAGACCGATGAAACCGCGGTCCAGCTCAACAACACACTCGCTCACGAGCTGCACCACATCGGCACGAATGCAGCGTGTCGCAACGCACCGAGTGCCGATTCGACGCACATGACACCCGCGGAGCGGATGCTGCTCGAGTACCTGACGGCGTTCGGCGAAGGCCGCGCAATGCTCGCCGCTGCGGGTAGTCCTGACGTACATCCTCATGCAACCGACGCGGATTCAATTCGCGCGCGCTGGGATCGCGATGTCGCGCATGCACCAGCAGACATTGCCGACTTATCGGGATTCATCACGGATGTGATCGCCGGCCGGATTGCGACCGCGGACTCCGTTCAACGTCGCGGCAACTCCTATTTCGGAGTGCAGGGCGCGTGGTACACCGTCGGCTGGCTCATGGCATCGACCGTCGAGCGTGAGGCAGGGCGTGCCGCACTGATCGGCACACTCTGCAATCCGGTCGGTTTTCTGTCACAGTACAACCACGCCGCGAAGCAGTCGAACTCGAGCAAGGGTGCAAGGCTTCCGCTCTGGCCCGCGCCGTTGATCGATACGCTCTCGCGGATGGCACGCGCGCCGCGGAAGTAGGAGCGACATGCATAGACAATGCATTCATGTAGGTTTCTAGCCAATGGCGCGGAGTGATTCACGGCGTGGAACCTCCGCCACAACTACTGGAGGATCACATGACAATGAAGGACGCAGCCGACCCATGGCGCGCTATCGTTGCTTCGTCGGTCGACTGGCGCGAAGCGCACGCGACATTCGATGACGCGGTCGCGGGTCTGAGCGCCGAGCTCCGCGGCCGCCGGCCTCATCACTACCCGCACTCCGCGTGGGAGCTGGTTGAACATATTCGACTGGCGCAGGCCGATCTGATCGCGTTCATGCGGGACGCATCGTACACCGCACCAAAGTGGCCCGACGATTACTGGCCATCCGATCCCGCACCACCAACTGCCGCGGCGTGGGACGAAAGCATCGCGGCTGTGCAACACGATCGGGAGGAGCTCAAGACCCTCGCCGCGCGTCCCACACTCGATCTCGCCGCGAAGATTCCGTGGGGTGATGGACAGACATACCTGCGCACCATCCTCGTCGCGACCGACCACACTGCTTATCACGTCGGTCAACTGATCGCGGTGCGCCTGATGCTCGGCGCGTGGCCCGCTGCGTGATCGAGTCACCCTTGATCACAGCGTCGTGGTCGAGTCTTTTCGGACACGTGAATAAGCAGTGCGTTTGGGATTTGGTGGGCAGGCGTCAGTTGAACTTGACCAGGTCCTTGAAGATCAGTTGACCCCAGCTGTTTCCGCGCGCCTGCACGAGCAGCCCACCTTCCGAAAGCCCACCAAGTTGGATCGGCGCGAAACCGAGATTTTCTGCAAGCGCGGCAATCTCCGCCGCTGCGCCGTCATCGTCGCTCGAGAGGAACACGACTCTCCTGCCACCATGGACTGCCGGATCCTGCTCGAGGATGCCAGCGGGCAGATGGTTGAAGCCCTTGACCAGTCTTGCCCCAGTGAAGGCCTGCGCGACGACCCTGCCGGAAGGCTGTCCTCCCAACTCCTCAGCGGGGACGCCGTAGGCATTGGTCACATCGACGATGATCTTTCCCTTCCAGCTCGGCAGCGCCTTCGCGACATCCCTGTGCGATCCGTAGCCGACAGCCAGAAAGATGATGTCTGCCTTGATGGCTTCTGCCAGTGTCCTGGGAACGATCGTGGGTCCGATCGCCGCCGCAGCGGATGCAAAGCTTTCCGGGTCGTGCGTGGTTGCAACGGATACTTCGATTCCCTTTCGGGCGAATGCTCTGGCCAGAGCCTGGCCGACTTCGCCGAAGCCAATAATTGCGTAGCTCATAAATTTTCCCTTTGGTTGACCACACCCTACGGCCTCCATCTCGAATGGAGCGACCGCCCGGGCGTGGCGTGTCAGATTTGCGCCAGGCCGCCGTCGACGGCGAGCTCGCTGGCGGTCATGAAGCTGCTGTCCGACGAGGCGAGAAAGGCAGCCGCCGCTCCGATCTCCACCGGATCGGCCATGCGCTGGAGCGGATTCATCGAGGCAAATACCTTCATGCCCTCCTCGCCCACCGCGGCCTTCGCGAGTTCGGTCGCCGTCGGCCCGGGCGACAGCACGTTTACCCGGATGCCGGTACCCTTCAGGCCCTCCGCCCAGCTCCGCGCGAGGTTGCGCACCGCCGCCTTGCTCGCGCTGTAGACGCTGAATGCCGGGGCACCGGTGGTGCCCGCGCTCGACCCGGTCAGGATGATCGAACCACCATGGCCCATCAGCGGCAGTGCCTTCTGGACCGTGAAGATCGTACCCTTCACATTGGTGTCGAAGGTTTCGTCGATCCCGGTAGCGCCACCTGTGATCGCGGCGGTCTTTCCATTCAGTCTGGTCATGTCGTACATATTCCCTTGGAGATCTACGAAAGCGAGCAACTACTTACTTGACGGCAGTATGGAGCGTTACTAACCTTAGATCAAGTATGCACCTTTTGGTAAGTATCAAGGAATGACGACGCCTTCTCAGACCTGCGGTACGGGCTTTTCCTGCGGGCTCGACGCCACCCTCCACATCATCTCGGGCAAGTGGAAACCACTGGTCCTGTTTTTCCTGCGCGACGGCCCGAAGCGCTACGGCGAGCTCAAGCGCTTGACCCAAGGCGTCAGCGACAAGGTGCTGATCCAGCAATTGAAGGATCTGGAGGCCGATCACGTGCTGGTGCGGACCGACTACAGGGAGGTGCCGCCGCGCGTGGACTACGCGCTGACCCCGCTCGGTCGCAGCCTGGCCGACGCGCTCGTTCCGCTGTGCACGTGGGGAAACGAGAACATGGCGGTAACGGCAAGGATCGTGGCCGCGCGCGACACGTTGCCTTAGCGGGATGCTGAAGAATCGCTGAGTCGCACGACCCGCCGCGTTCGTGGAAGGGCGGCGGATCGAATCCTACCGATTGCTACTGCATTTTCTTCTGCGCGGATGGAAGAGGCGGTACGATCACGACCGGCGCGATATTGAGCGCACGCAGACCTGGCTCGATGATCTTGCGATCGCCGACAACGACGATGGCCATGTGACTCGCATCGAGGTGCGCCTTCCCTGCTCTCGCCGCGTCTGCACTTGTTACCCGCTCGAGATTCGGGACCAGGCTCTGGTAATACTGAAGATTCAGATCGTCGCTCAGAAGCGTATTCACCGCGCCTTCGCGCGCAAGCGTAGTCTCGAACTGCAGCGGCAGCCGTTTCACAGACGCTGACTTGGCGAACTCGAGCTCGGTCGGGGTTATCGGCCTCGCACCACCGACATCGCCGATGTCTCGCATGAACGCCAGAACAGCGCTATCGGTCTTTTGAGCTTCAACAGCGGCGCCGGCGCGGAACACACCGGATTCGGGCGGACGCCGAAATTCGAATTCCGATGTGGCGCCATAGGTGAAGTGACGCCGCTCGCGCAGGTCCAGGTTCAGACGACTATTGAAAGCGCCACCCAGTGCGGTGTTCATGAGCTCCGTGGCGTAGTGATCCGGCGCATCTCTGCGCGGACCTGGGGCGCCAACGAGTATGACACTCTGCGCCGAACCGGGTCGGTCATAGATGTAGATCGCGGTAGCGCTGGCACCGTGCGGAGGTGGTGGCGTGACACGAGCGCGAGTACCGGCTTTCCAATCGCCAAAATAGTGCTGCAGCTTGGCCACCGCCGCGTCGGGGGTAATGTCGCCCGCGACAACGAACTGAATATTGGGCGGGCGGTAGTATGTCTGGTAAAAGTGTTCCACATCGTCACGCGTCATCGAGCTGATCTCGGCCGCTGTCGTGCTGCGCGCGTACGCGTGGCCCGCGCCATACAGGACATTCAGGAGAACCCGATCGGAAAGATATTGCGCGTCGTCGTTCTGACGTGCAAGCTGAGCGATCTCGTTTGCTTCGATGCGCTTGAGAGCTGCTTCGGGAAACGCAGGGTTGCGCAGCTCGTCTCCCATCAACGCAAGCGCGCTGTCCGCGTTCTGGGTTGTCACAAGAAAACTGGTGGCCGATACGTAGTTGCCGAGTACCGATCTCGCGTCCGCGATCTGCGCGGCACTGCGCGACTTTGTCGCCTCGCCCAGTAGCTGCATCACCACACCGGAAAGCCCCGTCTTTCCCGCGGGATCTGCCGTCCCCGGTATGTCGAGCACGGCATCGGCCTGAACGACTGGCGTCCGATGATCTTCGAGAACGGCCACACGAATTCCATTGGACAGCGTTCGCATCTGAATTGCCGGGAACGCCAGCGATGCGTCGCCGTTTGGCGCCGGCGCTACGGTGCGATCGAACGTCTCCGGCGTTTCACGTATGCTGTCGGCGGGTGTATTGCTCGCGGCCGTCGCAGTTGCTGCCGGCGATGCAGTGGCCGTCGCGCCGCCGGCTGGAGTGGCGATGACGTACGCTTTCGTCGTGTCGGCCGCCAGCCCGAGCTGGCCTGCCGGCACCATGCTGAGTACCACGCGCCCGCGGGTGAGGTACTTACGCAATACGCGTGTAACGTCAGAGGGTTTCACGTCGAGCGATTGTTCTGTCTCCTTGACATACGCGAGCGGGTCGCCGTCAAAGACCTGGCCCTGCAGGAGCGTCTCGGCCTTCCGCATTGCACTTTCGAGCTGCAGCACGAGCGACAGTGTCTCCTGACTCTTGTAGCGTGCGATCTCCGGCGCGGTCGGCGGTGCATCGCTCGCGAGTGACGTGAGTGTGGAATCGATGAGATGTTCGATCACCGTGAGAGACGCACCAGGACGGGGCTGCACGGTGATGGTGAATTCGCCCGCTCCGTCAAAGCCGCTCTGCCACGCCATTACCTGCGTCGCAAGCTGTCGGTCGTACACCAGCAACTTGGTGAGACGACTGGTACGATCGTGCCTCAACACCTCGGCCAGCGCTGACAGTGCTGCATTGTCCGGGCTGTGGTTGGAGACAGTCGGCCACGCGATCATAAGGCGCGGCAGCGTGGCTTTGGTGTCTTCCAGCACGATCCGCTTTTCGCTCGGCAGCGTTACCGGTGCGACGATGGGTTGAACGACCTTGTGCCCAGCCGGTATCGGTCCGAAGTATTTCGATACGAGCGACAGTGCCCTCGCGGGATCGAAATTCCCTACGATCGCAAGCGTTGCGTTGGCTGGCGAATAATTGGCGCGAAAAAACTGCTTGACGTCACCGAGCGTCGCTGCATCCAGGTCGCGCATGGATCCGATCGTCGGCCATGAATACGGATTGGATGCTGGAAAGAGCGCCGCGCTCATCACTTCCGAGGCGGAGCCGTACACCTGATTATCCACCCGCTGCCGGCGTTCGTTCTTCACCACACCGCGTTGCGCGTCGAGCTTCGACTGATCCAGCGAATCCAGCAGGAAGCCCATCCTGTCCGACTCGAGCCACAGAGCAGTCTCCAGTCGATTGGACGGAAGTGTCTCGAAGTAGTTCGTGCGATCGCTGGCTGTGCTGCCGTTCATGTCGCCGCCGGCTTCCTCGACGATCCGGGCGTGCTGGCCGTTGGGGATATGCTTGGTCCCCTGGAACATCACATGCTCGAATAGATGTGCGAAGCCGGTGCGGCCTGGTGTTTCGTTGCGAGATCCGACGTGATACCACACGTCGACTGTTACGACGCGTACAGCGGTATCACGCGATAGCAGAACCGTCAAGCCGTTCGGCAGCGTGTGCCGCTCGACTGGAAGGTGCGGAATGTTGAACGCCTGCTGCGCCTGCGCAGCGCCGGCGATCAGAGTGACGCACAGCGCCGTCAGAAATCTCGTTGGTCGCATCACGGTGTGCGGTAGCGTAAGCCGACGGACGTCGTGCGTCCGGCCTGCTGAATGACATTGATCCGCTCGTACGCGTAGTTGTTGGCGGCGTTATCCATCTGGACGAACCCCGACACCGACGACGTGATGGTCTTTGTAAGACCTACGTTGAATTTCGTCCACGCAGGGTAGTCGACGTAGTACGGTCGCTGGTCACCGCGGAACTGACCGGAGAATATTGCGTTCATGAATGCATACATATCGAGGTCCCGCCAGGTAGCCATGTGTGTTGCCGCGAAGTTGATCACGGTGCCGCTGAACGGCGTGTAGGTGCCCACCAGTCCGGCAGTCCACTTTGGGATGCCTGGCAGGACGTCACCCGTCTTCACGATTCCCACATACAGAGGTGAAATGTCTTCCGCCACGCTGCGGGCCGATCCAAACTGACCACGGAGCGACAGCGATTGTATCGCCGTCAACGTGCCTGTGAATTCCCATCCGGTATTTCGAATGCGTCCGAGGTTCACGGACTTCGTCATGGCCTGTCCCGCAGGCCCCGTATCCGGAAGCGTTATGCCGCCAACCTGATTGATGGCTGCCTGGTTGTAGTAGGTGATGCCGACAGATCCCTTGTTGCCGAAATACAGCTCGCCGCCCATGTCGAGGCCCCGCTGCAGCGTCGGCAAAAGGCCCAGGTTGGGGACCCTCACTTCGGAGGCGGTTATGAAACCGAGCCGATTGCGAGGATCGGCCAACACAACCGTCGATCCGAATCCAGCGCGTGCCTTGACGGTCATCGCATTGAGGCTGTGCACGAATGACAGCCCGACACGGGGCGACCAGTACGTACCGTTTTCACCCGGGCTCTGATCGCCATGCATACCACCGGTGAGGTAAAGCGTCTTGAGCCACCCGACCTGTGCCTGTCCGAATATGCCGTTGATGTGACTGGTACTACGCGACGAGCTCGACAACTGCGCTTGCGTGTAATCGACCCGGTCGCCACCGGCAACGACGGAATATTGCAACGCGTCGCTCATTGCCGCGTCGTAGCTCGAAGTGAAGTGCACCGAGCGCGCCGTGGAGTTCGACTGATCCACTGCTTCCGGATCGCCGACCGTCGCGCTCCGCGTGAATGTCGCAAACGTGTTGTCATCGGACCCCATCGTCAGCGTGTTGCGCCATCCCACGATCGGCTCTGCGGTGATTGTTCCGGCGAGCGTGGAGATCTGATATTCGTATCTGTTCCCCGGGTCGCCCATACTGATGGGGCGATGCTGTGCAACGGCAATCGGATCGAGGATGCTGAGGCCCTGGTGATATGCCATGCGAGTGTCGCGAAGGCTCAGATTGCCACTGAGGATTCCCTGGTCGAAACGCATGCCTCCATGGAAGTTCCGCTGCTCGCCGTGACGATATTTCTCGAAGTCGCCTTCACCCTCCCACGAACCGTCGACCGTGTATCCAGCGGTTGCGTTGCCGCCGCTTACGCCGAGTCCGACGTCCTTTCTCAGAGGGCTCGCGTCTGGATTGTACTTGTGGGCTATCGTGCCGAGTTGCACCTTGCCGGTCACTTCCGGCTTGGCCGAGTCGTCGGTGCCGTGCTTGGTGAATATCTGCATCACACCGCTGGATGCACCGGATCCGTAGATCGTGCTCGCTTGCGGGCCGCTTATTATCTCGATGTGATCGACAGTGGCCGGGTCGATGTTTCTGATGCGCGACGGATCGTCCAGCTCCACGCCATCGACCAGCACCTTGAACGTCGACGTTCCTCCGCCGAGGTCGGTCGTGCCGCGCACCGAGAAGTTGGCATAGCCGCCGATTCCGGGCGTGTCATCGCGCGCGACACCGCCGGGCACCATGTAGTTGAATACCTGATCGATCGATGTGATGTTCTGTTCCTGCAGCTGCTTGGCGGTAACGATTGTAATCGGAGACGGAAGTGCACGCACTTCTGTCGGGATCACGGTGCCAGTTACAACGACGCGATCGAGTCCATTCGCGGTTGCGACCATCGCGACGTCCGGCACGGATGTGTCGGTTCCGCTTGCGCCAACGGTGATATTCGCCGTCGTCGGTTGATAACCCAGCCGGCGGAAGTGCAGCGTCAGAGTCTTGCCCTCGTCCAGACCGGTGAGCCTGTACTCGCCAGCGTCGTTCGTTGTCGCCCTGCCTGCGCCTGCACCAACGCTGACAGACACTTTCGCCAGCGGCCTTTTCGTCGCTGCATCGATGACTCTGCCACTCAGCTCGCCGTCCGGCAACGCAACCACTACCGGCTGCGCTACGAGCGTCGCATTCCCATCTCGGCCGAACACAACGTCGATCCCCGATTCGACAAGAACGCTCGTAAGCGCCGCGACGAGGGTGATGTCTTTCGCTTTGAGGTTGATGCGAGTATCGGGCTTTGCACCATGCTTCAGTATGTCATCACTGTACCACACTGCAATTCCGGCCTCGCTCGCGATCGTTCCGATCGCATCCTTCAACGTCGCGTTATCCAGGTTCAATGCCAGTCGCTTGTGCAGGATTGCCGCTCTGCTTACATCCAGCGCAACTGGCGCACTATTCGCACTCGCCGCGTAGAAGAAATGAGGACCTGTTGTCGTCCCATCAGTTCCCTGTCCACCCAACGCTGAAGCCGCCGTGAGCGATATGGCGATAGCGAGCGGCATCCAGACATTCCTGCAATTCATGCTCTACTCCGGTGAATGAGATACATCCAGGAAGAAACAGAGGCCAAAGACCGATCCATCGCCCGGTCAGCGCGCATTACTGGGCCCATTGCTGCGCGAAGTGCCATCACGCGGATAGAACGTGACGACGCGTCCGTCCTGACGAACGTGGGCGCCGAGCGTGAGTGCCAGATGCTGCATCGCCGCCTCGGCGGTCTCGCCGCGAATCGTCGCGGTGATTCGTCGGGCGCGCAATGCCGGATCCGCGACACGGACGTCGATGTCGTACCAGCGCTCGAGTTCATGGATAGCAATCCGCACCGGCACGTGATCGAACACGAGTTCGCCGTGCATCCATGAGGTATAAGTTGCGAGCGACACGTTGCGGGCTCGTATCGCAGTGCCGTTGGTATCCAGCGTCGCCAGATCGCCGCGCGTCAGAACCATGAGGGGACGGCGGCGCCTGCTGGAGTCGGGCGCGCTCACTCCGGGGCGGTCCCAGAGACCGACAGAACCGCTGACGACCACTACTTCGGTCGTGTGCGCCTCGGGATATGCGCTAATCACGAACGAAGTGCCGACGTCCTTCGTGACGGCCGTGGTCGTATGGACGACGAACGGCCGTGTGGTGTCGTGCACCACGTCAAAAAAAGCGCGGCCCGTCAGCTCTACGTCGCGCCGGCGTACTCCATCGCTGCCAGCCCTGTCGAAGCTCGATGGAATGCGGAGCTTGCTATCAGCCGCAAGCGTTACCCGGGTTCCATCTGCGAGATCGAGCGTGGCCTGCTGTCCACGTGTCGTCGCAATCTCGCGCATCGGTGCGCTCGCCGGCATTACACTCTGCGCAGGCTCATGCATCCTGACGTAGACGCCACCGCCTGCCATAACCAATACTGCTGCGGCAATCGCGAGGTACGACGATGACCAGCGTGAACGCGCCGGATAACCCGTCAGTGGTTTCCGCCGAAGCACCACTGCTGGATCGGTGGTTTTCTGTGCCGTGATCTCCGCGCCGGGAATGTGACGCGCAAGACGGTCCCACACTTCACCCTTGTCCCATTGTGGCGGTGTGGCGTTCTGATTCCACGCGGCTCGCAATTCTTCTATCGACGCGGCGCGATCCGGGTCTCCGGCGGCCCAGATACGAATCGACTCGGCTTCGGCGAGCGGACTTGTCCCGGATACATACCGGAGCAGCGCATCAGGTCGCGGATCGGAAATCAGGCGTCGAATTGGCGTCATCAGACAGCCAGACGCGTCAGCCCCGCAAAACCTCTAAGGCAGCTTTGTAATTATTTTCCCGCTACTTTCGCCACGAGGCCAGTTGCTCACGCAGCGCCTTGAGCGCACGGATCAGATGGATCTCCACCGTGTGTGTCGAGATTCCCATTACCTCGGCCGCTTCCACGTACGGCAATTCCTGCTCGCGAACCAGGCGGTACGCCTGTTGCGCTCGCGGTGGCAGGGTAAGGACGGCACGCGAGAGGGCCTCGCCCAGCTCGTGCTGCATCAGCGGGTCGTCAGTATTCCCCCGATAGGCCCATTCGATTGGGGAACCGGCATCCCGAACGATCGACTCGTGCGACACGAGCTCGACGCGAAGATGCCGCCGCAGCGTCGCGACACGATTGTAAACCGCGCGCAGCAGGTAAGTCCTCAGCCCCCCGCTGACGCTGAAGGTTGCAGAGTTCTTCAGGATGTTAAGGAAGATGTCGTGCACGACATCCTGCGCTTCATCACGGGATTTGAGGCATGCATACGCGAAGGCGAACATCGCATCGCCATGTCTGTCGTACATTGCCTTGAACGCCGCCGCATCGCCCCCGCGGATGCGCGCGACCCACTCCCGCTCGTCCGAAGACGCATCCAGGCGAGTGGCGATCCGTGGCAGGGTTGACAACGATTCGGGCATCGGCGCGAAGATAAATGACTGTACAACCGTTCGTCAACGTCGACTCGCAAAGTTACGAACGGAACCAGGCCTCTCGGCACTCGGTGTCTGTTGGCGGCAGCCTGCGCGTCGTCGACGTAACTTTCCCGTTGCCACGGCATAATCTCACATTGTTCATACTGTTAATGATTGAGTGCGATGCGCATACTGAAATCCAATGAATACCGTCGCATGCCGTGGCGGAACGGTCGAGGCGAAACCGCAGAAGTAGCCATCAGTCCGACAGGCGCCACGCTTGAAGACTTCGACTGGCGCGTCAGCATGGCGCGCATCGAGGGCGATGGGCCATTCTCCATCTTTCCGCAAACCGATCGCACGCTCGCCGTGTTGCGCGGTGACGGCCTGCGTCTCTCCATTGCCGGCAGTTCACCAATAGATCAGACGTTCAACTCGGAGCCACTTTCATTTCCCGGCGATGTCGCGGTCAGTGCGACTCTGCTGGGCGCCGCTGTCACCGACCTCAACGTGATGACCCGTCGCGAACGCTCGAGACATTCCATGCGACGACTGCGCATCGCAGGGAGCGTCGAGGTCCCACTGGAGGCACCGTTGGCGCTGCTGATTTGCGCAGAGGGTTCGCTGCAGATCGAGATGAACGCAGAAACAACCACGCTCATGGCGCTCGACTCTCTTCTCGTGGAAGAGGGGCCCGCTACGCTCAGGATCTCGAGCGACGCGTCGGCGCTGGCATATCTGATAGAGATCCATTAGAGATACTCGAGTGACCCCGTGATCCCATCCAAATGAAAATCGCGACTTTCAACGTGAACGGCGTGAACGGCCATCTGCCTTCACTACTGCGCTGGCTCGGAGAGAGGGAGCCCGACGTCGCCTGTCTCCAGGAACTGAAAGCACCCGAAGAGAAATTCCCCATAGCGGCTATCAGAGACGCGGGATACGGCGCTATCTGGCACGGGCAGAAGAGCTGGAACGGTGTGGCGATTCTCACGCGCGGAACGGAGCCGGTGGAAAGGCGACGCGGCCTGCCGGGCGATCCCGAAGACATGCACAGCCGCTACATCGAAGCGATCGTCCATGGAGTGGTGATCGGATGCCTGTATCTGCCGAATGGCAATCCCGCTCCTGGACCAAAGCTCGAGTACAAGCTCAGCTGGTTCGAGCGGCTGAGCCTGCACGCGAAAGAGTTGCTCACCGCGGACGATGGGCCCGTCGTGCTCGCGGGCGATTACAACGTGATCCCCACCGATCTCGACGTGTACAACCCTGCACGCTGGCAGACTGACGCGCTATTTCTCCCTGAGGTGCGCGACGCATTTCATCGGCTCGTCGCACAGGGTTGGACCGACGCGCTGCGCACGCTGCATCCGGATGAAAAGATCTACACTTTCTGGGACTACTTCCGGAATGCCTGGGGCCGAAACGCGGGACTGCGCATCGATCATCTGTTGCTCAATCCGTCAGCAGCCGCACGTCTGACCGGTGCTGGTGTCGACCGTGAGGTGCGCGGATGGGAAAAGCCGAGCGATCACGCGCCGACGTGGATAGAACTGTCGAAGAACTAGAATCCGGCCGCGGCGCTGTCGTCGTCGAGAGTGAAGATCGTGTCGATCGAAGTTCCGAGGAAGTTCCCAGTGCGTGCGCAAGGAGCAGATCCGAGGTCCGATTAGACAGTCACACTGTAGACCCGTACGTTTACGTCGATCGGTCCTGGGCCCGGAAGTGCGCGGTCGATACAAATGTTTGCGAAAAGGTGAAGGCCCGCTCTTTCGCGCGCCTGCAAGTCGCTGCCCTGTACTTTTGTGACTCGTCGACCCTGGGTCGGCGAACGCTCGCAGCACAGCAGTAGCCGGACGCCGCACCAACGAATGCGGACTCGGCACAATTACCGAAGTGAGCAAACGTTGACCGATCTCCGCGAACAACTTCAGGCCACACTTGGCGAGTGCTACGCCGTCGAGCGCGAGCTCGGTGGCGGCGGCATGTCACGCGTGTTCGTCGCGCGCGACCTCACGCTCGGTCGCGACGTTGTGGTGAAAGTCATTGCCCCGGAGAATGCCCAAGGACTGAGCGCGGAGCGGTTCGCGCGCGAAGTAAAGCTCGCTGCACGTCTCCAGCAGGCGAATATCGTTCCGGTGCTCGCAGCAGGTACATCAGGTACTCTCCCGTACTACACGATGCCGTTCGTGCGCGGCGAGTCGCTCCGCGCGCGGTTGGCCAGTGGCACGCCGCTCGGCGTACCGGAAGCAGTGAGCATCCTCCGCGACGTAGCACGCGCCCTTGCGTACGCACACGCGGAGCACGTGGTGCACCGCGACATCAAGCCGGAGAACATCCTGCTCTCCGGCGGCGCAGCGGTCGTCACCGATTTCGGAATTGCGAAAGCGATCGTTGCGTCGCGAACGCTGGATGCGAGTTCCACCACTGGAATCACGATGGCTGGCGTATCGCTCGGAACACCGGCCTACATGGCGCCCGAGCAGGCACTCGGCGATCCCGGTACCGATCAACGCGCCGACATCTACGCGTGGGGTGTCGTTGCGTGGGAATTGCTCGCCGGAGCGCATCCATTCGCGGAACGGAAGACGATGCAGGCATTGATCACTGCACACGTTACCGAGAAGCCGCCATCACTCTCCGAACGGCGTCCTGAAGTGCCCGAAGCGCTCGCCGCGCTCGTGATGCGCTGTCTCGACAAGAATCCTGAGAACAGGCCGCAATCCGCGAGTGAGTTGCTTGCATCTGTCGAATCGGTCAACACGTCGCGTGAGAGTGTCACACCGTCAGCCGCTCTCGCGAGACGACGGAACAGAGCGATCCCAATCGCCGCCGTGCTCGTTGTCGCAGTCGTATCCGTGCTCATCATCCAGCACTTCCGTCACACCACTGCAGCGACGACTGACAAGTCGCTCGCTGTATTGCCGTTCACCACGTCCGGCGGCGATACGGCGAACGCATATCTCGCTGAAGGGATCGCCGACGAAGTCAACAACACACTATCACAGATCCCGGGCTTGCGAATCGCGGGACGGAGCTCGGCCGCTCGATTCGCAAGGAGCAACGGCACGCCACAGGAGGCCGGCGCCGCTCTCAAGGTTGCTTCCGTGCTGGACGGCACGGTGCGCCGCGAGGGTGACCAGATTCGCGTCACTGCGGAGCTGTCGAATGCGAGCGACGGCGCCGTGGTGTGGCACGACAGCTACACGCGCGCGGCAAAGGACATCTTTGCCGTGCAGGACGAGATCGCTCGCGCCATCGCGGGACAATTACAGGTCACGCTCGGCAATGCCGGCACAGCGTCGCTCGCCGCAAGCGGAACGCGTGATGCCGCCGCGTACGATCTGTATCTGAAAGGTATGTATCTCTACCGTCGCCGCGGACCCGGAATAGCAGACGCGATTTCCACGCTCGATCAGGCAACTGCGCAGGATTCCACGTTCGCACGCGCGTGGGCTGGCCTGTCCAATGCGCTCACAGTGTCGCCGTCCTACCTGAGCACGCACGCAGGCGACGTCCTTCCGCGAGCGCGCCAAGCGGCGGAACGCGCGATACGTCTCGACTCCGCGCTGTCGGACGGGTACATGGCGCTTGGATATGTCGACGCCGAACAGTTTCAATGGAAAGCCGCGGAATCCGAACTGCGTCGGGCGATTGTGCTCGATCCGAACAACGCGGAAGCACGGTACAGACTCGGCTACACGCTGTTCAATCAGGGTCGCGTGACCGATGCAATTCCACAATTCCGGAGCGCCGAGGCACGCGATCCGTTGTATTTTCTGCCCGCGATCTATCTCGGTTGGGCGGAGGTGCGTACGGGCCAGATTCCCGAGGGCATCGCGGAGATACGTCGCGGGCTCGGCCTGGAGCCGCAGAGCATCACGGGACTTTGCCTGATTGCGCTTGCATACGACCGCGCCGGCTTGCCCGACTCCGCGCGTCTGTACGCGCATCGGATACTCGAGACGTCATCGCAGCCTGCGCGCATTGGCGAGGCTGCATACGTGCTCGCGCGGAACGGTGACCGGCGCACCGCCGAGCTGTTGACGCGGCAGTTGGAAGCGACACCGGAGAATGCATGGACGCGCTGGACCGCGCTGAGCCTCGCGTACAACGGTTTGGGTGATACCACTCGTGCGTTTGCCGCAATGGATCGCGCCGCGGCGGGCGACGGTGACGAGTGGCCGACTTTCGGAATCACGTATGCGAGAGATCTGTCCCCGAGCTCGCGCATCGCCGCAGTATTGCGCCGCTACAATCTCGATCCGGCGAACCTCATGGCGCGACCTGGCACAACGCGCAGCGCGCAATGACGTCGCCATCGACGGATCTTCGCGACCGCCTGCAGCTCACGTTGGGTGCTGCATATGCAATCGAGCGCGAGCTGGGCGGCGGAGGCATGTCACGCGTCTTTCGCGCACACGACGACACGCTCGGCCGCGATGTGGTGATCAAGGTGCTCACATCGGAGCTTGCCCAGGAGCTGTCAGCCGAGCGCTTCGAGCGCGAGGTACGGGTTACCGCGCAGTTGCAGCATCCGCACATCGTGCCGGTGATCACGTCGGGAGTCACTGACGCACAACCGTACTACGTGATGCCGTTCGTCGCCGGCGAGTCGCTGCGCGCACACCTCGGCGGTGGCACTCGACTGGACGGTCCCGCGTCCGTCAAGCTTCTCGCGGAAGTCGCACGTGCGCTCGATTACGCGCATCGTCGCGGAGTGGTTCATCGCGACATCAAGCCGGAGAATATACTTCTCTCGGATGGTATAGCGGTGGTTACGGATTTCGGCATCGCGAAAGCCATCGACGCGGCCAAAACCGTTGCACCGGCAAGCGCGCTCACCCAGCTTGGCACGTCGATCGGCACGCCGGCGTACATGGCTCCCGAGCAGGCCGCGGGAGATCCTGCGACGGACCACCGCGCCGATATCTACGCATGGGGCGTGGTGGCGTACGAGCTGCTGTCGGGGCACCATCCGTTCGCGAGCCGTACGTCGCCGCAGCAGTTGCTCGCAGCGCACATGTCCGAGCTTCCCGCGCCGTTGCGCCGCGCGGCGCCGGGTGTGTCGCCCGCGCTGGCCACACTGGTCATGCGTTGTCTGGAGAAAGATCCGATCCGGCGCCCCGATTCTGCGGCAGCGCTGGTCGAAGTGATGAGCACACAGCGATCGCAGAGTGGATTCGGCGGCATCATCGGCTTGCGTCGAGCGGTAGCAGCAGTTGTTGTGCTGTTCACGATTGCCGCGATTGGAGGAGTCGCGTGGCGCTGGCGCGAACGTGTTGTCGGTGCGGCGCAATTACCTGGCGCGCACACGCTCGCGGTGCTTCCCTTCGCCAACCTTAGCGGTGATACCACGCAGCAGTACTTTGCCGACGGTCTGGCCGATGAGCTGACGACCGCGCTCGGTCGGACGCCGGGGCTCCGTGTCACCGCACGCAGCGCAGCCTTCGCACCCGCGCTACGCAGCCTCGATGCGATGGCGGCGGGCAAGCGTCTCGACGTCGCGACGGTACTCGAAGGGGCAGTACGCCGTTCCGGACCGCGCATTCGCCTTTCGGCGGAACTCGTCGGCGTACACGATGGCACGGTGCTGTGGAGCGACGAGTTCGAGCATGATGGGGGTGATGTCTTCGCGGCGCAGGACGATCTCACACATCGCGTGGCTGCCGCCCTCCATGATCGCCTTGCCGTAGCGCGAGCGCGCGCTACCTCGTTCGATCGCGGTACGTCGGACGAGGTGGCGTATGACCTGTACCTGCAGGCACGTTATCTGTTCGCCCGTCGCGGCACGGCCAATCTCCTGCACGCAGCAGCGCTGCTGGCCCAGGCGATCCATCGGGACAGCACGTTCGCGCGCGCGATGGCGACACTTGCGATGGTGCAGGTGGTGCTGCCCGAGTACACGCAGTTGTCAGCCGTCAGCGCGACCACTGACGGACAGCAGACTCGCGATACGATGATCACTGCCGGCCTGCGCAACGCGGCGCGGGCGATTGCACGCGACTCCACACTCGCCGACGCATACGTCGCTCAGGGATACGGGCTCATCGCACGGTGGGATTGGGATGGGAGCGAAACAAGCTTCCGCCGGGCTCTCGCACTTGAACCCTTGAACCCGGAGGCGCACCACTGGCACGCTGACCTGCTGTACGCACGCGGTGACATCGACGGCGCGCTTAACGAGCAGCGACGCGCGCAGCAACTCGACCCAACGGCGGCTATCGTCGTCGCGGAGGTCGCGAATGAACTATACGATAAACACCTATACGCCGAGGCTATCGCTACCGGACATCGCGCAAGTGCAATGGATCCCCTCCTCGGATTCTCGTACCTCAACTACGCGCCGGCATTCATTTTCATGGGATATCCCGACTCGGCGATGGCGGCACTCGCGACAGCACAGCGACTGGATGTTGGTGGACAGGACCAGCAGGGGGTCGCCATGCGAGCCGCTATACGCGCCGCCGCACTCACGCGTTTGAAGCGTAATGATGAGGCACGCCAGCAGGTCGCAATTGTCGAAGCGATGGTGAAGAGCGGGGGCTCTGCGTACACCGCAGCGTTGGCGCGAATGGGAATCGGAGATCGCGAAGGGGCACTTCGATGGTTGACACGCAGCATCGACGCACATGAGCAGGCTCCCGCATCCTGGGGAGTGAGCTGCGACCCGATGTTCGACCCGCTCAAGTCCGATCCACGCTTCGGTGTGCTCATGGCGCGGATGAAGGTACACGTCTGTCCACCGGGGCCTGGCTGATCCGATGATGGAATCCGTGCAAATGACCGAGTCTGCGGCTCGCCTTGCCACGTCGCTGTCGGATCGCTATCGCCTCGAGCGCGAGCTCGGCTCGGGCGGGATGGCGACGGTCTACCTCGCGCACGACATCAGGCACGACCGCGACGTCGCGATCAAGGTGCTGCGCGAAGAGATCGGCCATTCCGTCGGCGCCGACCGCTTTCTGCGTGAGATTCGCCTCGCCGCGAAGCTGAATCATCCGAACATCGTCGCACTGTTTGATTCAGGCGAAATCGACGGCGTGCTCTTCTACGTTATGCCTGCCGTGGATGGGCGATCGTTGCGCGAGCTGCTTGACTCCACCCCTCAGCTATCGCTCGATGATGCGATGCGGATCGTGACTGAAGTTGCAAGCGCACTCGAATATGCACACAGGAACGGCGTCGTGCATCGCGACATCAAGCCGGAGAACATTCTTTTGCACGACGGACATGCGCTAGTTGCCGACTTCGGGATCGGCAAGGCGTTGAGCGACGCAAGCGGTGCCACGTTCACCCAGGTTGGAATGAATGTGGGAACGCCGGCGTACATGAGTCCCGAGCAGGCTGTCGGCGAGGCGGTGGACGGACGCAGCGACATCTATTCACTCGGCTGCGTGCTGTACGAGATGCTGGTCGGCGAGCCACCGTTCACCGGTCCGAGCGTACAGGCCGTCATCGCCAAGCGGTTTGTGCAGACACCTGCGGACGTGTGCGCGTTGCGCGAGGGAGTGCCACGCGCGATAGCTGTCGCGGTCCAGCGTTCGCTCGCGCGCACGCCGGTGGATCGCTACGATACCGCCGGCGGACTCATCGCTGCGCTGCGCGACGTCGCGTCCGGAGCGCGCGCCGCCACATCACCCGAATTGCCGGAGCACTCCATCGCAGTGCTCCCATTCGAGGACATGAGCGGCGACCGTGAGAATGAGTACTTCGGCGACGGTATCGCCGAGGACATCATCAACGCGCTGACGCGCATCGACGGGCTGCACATCGCGGCGCGCACGTCTGCTTTCTCATTCAAGGGAAAGCAGGCGTCGCTGGCAACGATCGGCGAGCAGCTCCGCGTATCCACAGTGTTGCAGGGCAGCGTGCGCAAGTCGGGCAACCGGCTGCGTATCACCGCGCAGCTGGTGTCAGTCGCGGATGGATATCATCTCTGGTCGGAGCGATATGATCGCGACCTTACCGACGTATTCGTCGTGCAGGACGAGATCGCCGCGGCGATTGCCGCGAAGTTGCAGTTGACACTGGTAAGGACCGACACCAACGCCGAACGCGCGACGACGAATCAGGTTGCAGCGTACGAACTGTACGTGCGCGGGCGCGCGCTCACGATGCAGCGCGGTGCGGGGATCGCCCAGGCGCTGGAGTGCTTCGAGCGTGCGATCGAGCTGGATCCGTCCTACGCGCCGGCGCACGCGGGACTCGCCGAAGCACTCCGCACGCTCGCGCAGTACGGCTTCGTGCGTGCTGCCGACGCAATCCCGCGCGCCAAGGCAGCAATCGCGCGTGCGTTGGAGCTCGACCCGAATCTCGGCGAGGCAATCGGTGTGCTCGCGCTCATCACGCTCACTTCGGATCTCGACGCGTCAGGGTCGATGGAGTTGTTCGAGCGGGCACTGGCTATCAATCCGATGCTTTCGGAGATCCGTTGCCTGTACGCGATATGGGTACTGGTGCTCCTGCGAGGCGAGGATGCCCGGGGGCTCGCCGAGGTCGAGCGCGCGCTGCGAGACGACCCGTTGAGCAGCATCTGCGCCGCACACGCGAGTATCGGCCTGTCGATCCTGGGCATGCACGAGGAGGCCTTTCGCTCGGCGACACGCGCTGCGGACCTCAATCCCGCCTCCTTCGCCGCGCAACTGTCGGTAATGCTCTCGCAGGCATGGGGCGGGAGTTACGCGGCGGCGCGCGCTTCGTCCGTGCCGGTGCTCCAGATGTCCGGCCGGCATCCGTGGCCGGTCTCGCTCCTTACCCATGTTTACGCCGCACAGGGCGAACTGGCTCGCGCACAAGCGATGGACGACGAGCTTCACGCGCGCGCGAGATCCGGATACGTGCAGTGCACCTGGCTCGCACTTTCCGCGCTTGCACTCGGCCGCATCGACGAGGCGATGGAGCTCACGTTTCGCTCGGTCACGGAGAGGGACGCGTTCGGTCCCTGGTTCCTCCGCTTTCCGGGCACCGACGCGCTCCGGGCGCATCCGCGATATCCGGAGCTGTTACGACTGATGGGCGTTCGCGCCGAAGCTGCGTTCGACGGCCTCGCATCCGTCCCATAAATGACTGAACCGCCGGCGCGGCTCGCCACATCGCTTGCAGATCACTATCGCATCGAGCGCGAGCTTGGTGCGGGCGGCATGGCGACTGTATATCTCGCCGAAGATCTCAAGCATCATCGCAAGGTCGCGGTAAAGGTTCTGCACGCAGAACTGTCAGCGCTGCTCGGCCCTGAACGGTTCCTGAAGGAGATAGAACTCACCGCCAGCCTCCAGCATCCGCACATCCTTCCATTGTTCGACAGTGGAAGTGCAGCCGGGTTGCTGTATTACGTCATGCCTTTCGTCGAAGGCGAAACGCTTCGCAGTCGCCTGGATCGCGACAAGCAGCTCTCGATCGCCGATGCGGTTCGGATAGCCAGCGAAGCCGCCGACGCGCTTGAATACGCGCACGGACGCGGCATCGTGCATCGTGACATCAAGCCGGAGAACATTCTTCTGCAGAACGGTCACGCGCTCGTAGCCGACTTCGGCATCGCATTGGCGGTGGAGCAAGCTGGCGGCAAGCGCATGACACAGACGGGCCTGTCACTCGGCACGCCGCAGTACATGAGCCCGGAGCAGGCGATGGGCGAGCGCGAGATTGGCCCTCGCTCCGACATCTACTCGCTCGGCGCCGTGACATACGAGATGCTCGCCGGTGATCCGCCATTCACGGGCTCGACCGCGCAGGCGATCGTGGCGCAGGTGATCACGAGTGAACCGCGATCACTCACTGCACAGCGCAGGAGCGTGCCGACACATGTCAACGATGCCGTGTTCACCGCGCTCGAGAAACTTCCTGCAGACCGCTTTGCAACCGCAACACAATTCGCAGCGGCGCTCGCGAACGACTCGTTCACCACGACCGCTGGATCGACACGGCGACGTTATCGAAGCGTCACGGACTGGCGCGCACGTACGCGCGACCCGCTGGTGTTGGCGCTCGGTGCGCTTGCAATAGCGTTGGCGGTTGGACTCGTCGCACTCTCGCGGCACGCAACCACGAGTGATTCGTTCCCTCTGCGTGTCGAGTTGCCGCTTCCGCCGGGCGGTGCGCAATCCGGATCACCGGCGCTTTCCCCGGATGGTCACACCATCGTCTATGCCGCCCAGGCGCCATCGGATCAGGGGGAGAGCCCATTCATGGGTCAGGCGACGAGTCTGTATCTGCGCAGGTTAGATCAACTCACTTCGCGCCCGATTCCCAACACGAACAACGCCGGACTTCCTGCTTTCTCGCCTGACGGTAAGTCGATTGCGGTGATCGTCAACCGTCGGAAGGTTGTCCGAGTGCCCCTTGACGGCGGCCCTGAAGTCACGCTCGCCGATGTTCCCGATGATGGCGGCGTCGATTGGTCATCGAGTGGAGACATCGTGGTCGGCGGCGGCGCATTCGAGGAGTTCAGAGGACTCTACCATGTGCCAGCCAATGGCGGAACGCTGACACCGCTCACGCACATCGACCCAAAACGCAAGGAGCATAGCCACGAGTACCCGCGCGTGCTAGCCGATGGCAGAACCGTCGTGTTCACGATCTGGTACGGAACCGTCGATCGCGCGGAGCTCGCGGTGACGTCGCTCGATGACGGAAGCAAGGTGACGCCGCTCGGCATTCTCGCGGCGAGGGCGCTCGGAGTGGTGAATGGACAATTGGTGTACGTGCGCGCCGACGGTACTGTCATGGCGGTACCGTTCGACGTCACACGACGAAAGGTTTCTGGCACGCCTGTGCAGCTGCTCGATTCAGTTCGGATGATCGGAGCCGAAACCGGATACGCAGCGGCATACATGACACAGGCTGGTGGACTCGTGTACGCGACCGGAACGCTGAACAGGCGCCTCGTGTGGGTGGATCGCAACGGTGCGACTCACGATGCATTCAACGAGCCGCGCGAGTTTCAGTTCGTGCGGTTATCGCCGGACGGACAACGTGCCGCACTTGGCATCGGCACCGGAACCGGCAACAACGTCTGGATCCTGGATTTTGCGGCCGGAACCCTCACACCGTTGACCACTGCTGGCCGAAGCCGCAACCCGAGCTGGTCGTCCGACAATCGGAGAATTCTGTTCGGCTCCAACCACTCGGGACAGGCTGCATTATGGTGGCAGCCCGCAGATGGCAGTGGACCCGCAGTGATGGCGGGCGTGCCGCGTCACAATCCATGGTTCGTCGATCTCTCGCCGGACGGACACACCACGGTATTCAACGCGATTTACGATGGTACTTTCAATCTCGAGACGTTTTCACTGGACGCGGGACACGCAGAGCGCGATGTATCTGCGTCGCCGATCGCAACGGAGGTATTTGGCAGGTTTTCCCCGGATGGACATTCCATCGCGTACAACTCCGACGAATCCGGCCGCGCCGAAGTTTATGTGCGGTCATTTCCCGACGTGGGCAGCAGAATCCAGATTTCCACCGGCGGCGGCCGTCGTCCAGTCTGGGCTCCCGATGGAAAGACCCTGTACTACTGGGAAGGCGGCAGACTGACATCCGCAACGCTGGCGCGGGATCCGGCGCTGCGAGTGGTGTCACGCAAGCCGCTCTTCGATGGACGCTACGAAACGGACTACGACATCTCGCATGATGGAACGCGCTTTCTGATGATCCAGACCGAAACGGCTGGTCTCAACCTGGTGGTGATTCCCGACTGGCAGACGGAACTGCGACAGTTGACGACAGCGAGGAAACAATAGATGACTGAATCAGTTTCACGCTTGAGCGCCAGCCTTGCCGACCGCTACACGATCGAGCGGGAGCTTGGCGCCGGAGGCATGGCGACCGTGTATCTCGCGCACGACATCAGGCACGACCGCGATGTCGCGATCAAGGTGCTCAGGTCTGACATTACCGAGTCGTTGGGCCGAGACCGCTTCCTGCGCGAGATCCGGTTGGCCGCACGACTCAACCACCCACATATCCTCCCACTGTACGATTCCGGTGATGCAGACGGTTTTCTCTATTTCGTCATGCCGGTGATGCAGGGACAGACGCTGCGCGACCGCATGCGGGACGAAGGCCAGCTCCCGGTTGATGCCACCGTACGCCTGGTGCAGGAAGTGGCAGACGCGCTCGATTACGCACATCGGCACGACGTGGTGCACCGCGATATCAAGCCGGAGAATATCCTCCTGCACGAGGGTCACGCGCTCGTTGCTGACTTCGGGATCGGAAAGGCAATTATTGCTGCAGCGGCGAGTGGTGTGACGACGTTGACACAGGTCGGCGTCACGGTCGGAACGCCCGCGTACATGAGTCCCGAGCAGGCCGCTGGAGACGAGATCGACGGACGCAGCGATCTCTTCGCGTTGGGTTGCGTGCTGTACGAGATGTTGACAGGCGAGCCGGCGTTCACGGGTTCGACTGTTCAGGCTGTTATCGCAAAGCGTTTTCATTACTCCCCGCCATCAGCGAGCTCGACGAGACCGACTGTGCCGCCTGGCGTTAGTCATACGATAGAGCGCCTGTTGGAGAGAGATCCGACGGCGCGTATATCAAGCGGGGCCCTGGTTGTTGCGGCGCTTCGCGAACAGGATACGTCGCCGACGGCGCAAACTCCGCGGCGCGCCGAACAGTCTGTGGCGGTTCTTCCGTTCGCCAACATGAGCGCGAGCGTCGACGACGAATATTTCGCCGACGGCATCACGGAAGAGATCATCAACCTGCTCGCACAGCTCCAGGGCTTGCGTGTTGCCGCGCGTACTTCGTGCTTTGCCTTCAAGGGAAGGAACGAGGACCTCCGTATGGTCGGGGAGAAGCTGGGCGTACAGCACGTCCTCGAAGGAAGTGTGCGCAAGGCGGGTCCACATGTGCGGATCACGGCACAGCTCATCAACGCGGCCGACGGTTACCACGTCTGGTCGGAGCGCTACGACCGCGATCTCATCGACATCTTCGCACTGCAGGACGATATCGCGAACTCCATAGCGACGAAGCTGCGACTGTCGCTGCTTGATGCACCCGATCGCGCGGTCGCACGTCCCGGACTGCGCAACGTGGAAGCGTACGAGCTTCTGCTCAAAGGACGCGTACTACTCAGGCAGCGCGGGCCCGCAACTCTCGATGCTCTCGCTTGCTTTCAGCGCGCCGTGGCGCTCGACCCGGAGTTGGTAGAAGCGCATGCGTTGCTGGCCGACGCGTACCGGCTCATCTGGATCTACGGCATGGCGCCAGCCAGCGAAACGATACCGCAGGCGCGCGCGGCAATCGCATGCGCCCTCGCTCTGGACTCCGATGATCCGCAGGCACTGTCGACACTCTCCAACATCGCCAGCTCATACGATCTGGACGTCGAGCGATGCCTCGCGCTCGCCGATCGCGTTTTTGCCCGCGAGCCACTACGCGTGGAGACGCTGTGCGAGCGTGGTTTCGTCGTTGCGCTGCGCAGCAATTCGTCGCCGGAGTCACTGGCAAAAGCTCTGCACCACATACGCACGGCTAGAGGGGCTGATCCGTTGAATGCCTGGGCTGCGGCGATCGAATCGATGTCGCTCGCATGCATCGGGAATTACGAAGATGCCGTGCGCGCGGCGCAAAATGCCGTCGCGCTTGATCCCCTCGCGTTCACCGGGCGGTGGGCACTGGTGTGGACCCTTGCCGCGATCGGGCGGGATGAAGAGGCAATCACTGCGGCGACAGAGACGCTTCTTATGTCCGGACGCCATCCGCGCATCCTCGCGGACGTCGCTGCGATCCACGCCCGCCGCGGAGAAGTGCGCGCAGCGTTGGAGATTCTCGAGGAGCTGCGTGGCCGCACAACAGCGGGATTCGTTGAGCACTCAGTGCTGGGAGCGGTGGCAGCGTCTTCCGGACTCATGGCCGAAGCTCGCGCACTCGTGGCGCGTGGGATCGCGGAGCACGAGGTGTTCTGGCAGTTTGCGAAATCTCCAGCCTGGGCACCATTCCGTGCCGATGCGGAGGGGGCAGCGATGCTTCACGCGCGCTCGTTCTAGAGCAATGATCCACCCGGGTCCGGGGCTCGAGCTCCTTGATCCATCGCAGACCAGTGCACAGGATACTGCCTGTCACGCGACATCATCCGATCACATGACACCTCGCACCCGCATCTTCATAACGGCGATCATCGCCATCGTCGCATTCGACGCGCTTGCATCGATCGCGTCCCGCACGACCGGAACTCCCTACTTCTGGGCAAGTTTCGGATCGTGGATCCTGTACATCGGCATCGGTTACTTCGCCGGTCGCGCGATTCCGGAATCGCCCATACGCACGGCAGCAATCACCGGACTCGTGGCAGGAATCGCCGATGCATCACTCGGCTGGTTGACGTCGTGGGCCATCGGGCCGGGTAAGGTGGCGGGCGGAATTACTCCTGTACAATGGTTATTCACGGCAATCTTCGTCACCGCGCTGGCCACCGGATTCGCGGCACTCGGCGGCGTCATCGCGCGATCGAACCGTGGGCCACGGTTACCGTAACTCGAAATCGACCAACCGATCTCGCGCCACACCCCGGCAACCCGTATTATCCGAACGAGCCCCTCTCTCGTTCCACGCAGCACTCCAACATTCCGCAAATGCGAGTCTTCGCCCGCTCGATCCCGACGTCAGCCACGGTCGCCTCGCTCGCGACCGCTGCTCTGCTCGCGCTAGTACCACTCGCGGCTCACGCACAACGCGCTGCACGACCCAGAACCGCGCAGCCGCGCCAGGCGGAAGATCCGCGATATTCCCAGACCGAGAAACCGCCGCTCCACGCCACCCACTGGCTCGCAATTACCGGTAAACCGCTCTCCGCAACCGCTGGTGCGCTGATCTTCGCCCAGGGCGGTAACGCCGTCGACGCCGCAGCCGCGATGCTCGCTGCAGGTTGCACGATGTGGGACACGCTGTCGTGCGGCGGTGAGACACAGGCGCTCATCTACAATCCGCACACCAAAAAGGTGATCGGCATCGATGCACTCGGCGTCGCACCCACCGGCGCGACTGCGGAATACTATCACTCGAAAGGTTATCGATTCCCGCCAGAGTACGGACCGCTCGCCGCGGTAACGCCGGGTACAGTTGGCGGATTGCTCACCATGCTCGCCGAATACGGAAAGCTGTCGCTCAAGCAGGTGCTGGCTCCCGCGATTCAGATGGCAGACGGCTACGCCATGGAAGCACAATTGTCCAATACCATCGAGCAATACCGCGACACCATCATGCAGTGGAAGTACTCCACCGCCGTGCTGCTTCCACATGCCGGTACGGCACATCCGGCGCCGGAACCCGGTGAGATCTTCAGGCAGAAGGACCTTGCCGCCACGTGGCGCAAGCTCGTCGACACCGAGCAGCAGGCATTGAAGCAGGGCAAGACGCGCAAGCAGGCGATCTATGCAGCGTACGACCGCTTCTACAAGGGCGACATCGCACAGGAGATGGTGCGTGGCGTGCGCGAGGAAGGCGGACTCTTCACGATGCAGGATCTTGCAAACTGGAAGGTGCATATCGAAGAGCCGCTGCACACGAACTACAAAGGCATCGAGGTATACAAGCTTCCGATCTGGCAGCAGGGCCCGGCCTTGTTGCAGTCGCTCAACATACTCGAGAATACCGACGTCAAGAGCATGGGTTACAACTCGCCCAGGTACATCAACACGCTGTACCAGACGATGAGCCTCGCATTCGCAGATCGCGACTTCTATTACGGCGATCCGTACTTCCCTCCTGAAGAACCGGTAAAGGGGTTGATGTCCAAGGCGTACGCAAAAGCGCGATTCGCCGAGATCGATCCAGCGAAGAACAACCCGAACGTCAAGCCGGGCGATCCGTACCCGTATCAAGGTGCCACGAATCCGTTCAAGGCCCTGTTGGCGCAGTGGAATCCAGCCGACTTCGCACCGGCGAAGATGCAACCTCGGAGCGGTCAGCAGGATAAGACGCCGACGAAAGCGGACACGACGACTGAGAGCATCGCTAATGCGTCCGGTGGCGCGATGGAGTTTCTCCCCGACAACGCAACGCGCGCGGACTCTGCATTTGCGAAGGACTTCTACGCAGGCACCACATCCATTGAAGCATCCGATGCGGAAGGCTGGGTCGTATCCGTGACGCCAAGCGGCGGTTGGGTACCAGCAGTGATCGCGGGACGAACTGGAATTGGTCTGAGCGAGCGCGCGCAGAGCTTTGTGACCGACGCGAGGGACGGACCGTTCAACGTGATCGAGCCCGGCAAGCGGCCACGGGTGACTCTCACACCGACGCTCGCGCTCAAGAATGGCGCCCCGTATCTGGCGTTCGCAGTGCAGGGTGGAGATTCGCAGGATCAGAATCTGCTGCAGTTCTTTCTCAACGTCGTCGAGTTCGGAATGACCGTGCAGCAGGCGACCGAAGCGCCAAATTTCAACAGCTATCAGATGCGGTCGTCGTTCGGCATGCACGAGCTGGAGCCCGGGAGAATGCTGGTTGCCACGTCGCTTCCCGACTCCACCCGGGATGCGCTCAAGCGGATGGGCTACAAGCTCGAGTTCGCGCAGCGGACATCGGGCCCGATCAACGCCATTTTCTTCGACGCGCAGCACCACAGCATGTGGGGCGGCTCGAGTAATCATGGCGAGGATTACGGGATAGCCTGGTAACGACGGCGCCAGCTCCAGATCTTCGAACTTCCATTTTTCCTTCAATAACATGCGCGCTATATCCGATTCCATCGCTGCGACAACCGCAACTGCTGCGTTGCTCCTTTTTGCTGCACCACATCTCGCGGCGCAGGCTCACAACGCGCAGGATCCGGCCGCGCGCGCACCGGGCGCTGTCGCATTCGACTCCGCGCATTTCGGCGGGCTGCACTGGCGAAGCATCGGACCGTATCGCGGTGGCCGTGTTACAACGGTCGTCGGCGTCCCGACGCAGCCGCTCACTTACTACATGGGTGCGACCGGAGGCGGAATATGGAAGACGAGCGATGCTGGTAATTCATGGCAGAACATCTCGGACGGAAAGCTTCACACCGGCTCCGTGGGCTCGCTTGCAGTTGCCGCGAGTGATCCGAACGTCATCTACGCCGGGATGGGCGAGCGCGAACCGCGTGGTCAGTCGTCCACGTGGGGCGATGGTATCTACAGATCGACCGATGCAGGAAAGACCTGGGTCTCGCGCGGTCTCGAAAACACCAGATCGATCGCGCAGATCGTAATCGATCCGCACAACCCCGACCTCGTCATCGCTGCAGCAGAGGGCAGCCGGTGGACACCTGGACCCGACCGCGGCATCTACAAGACGACCAACGGTGGCGCGAGCTGGAAGCTGGTCCTTCATACCGGCGACAGTGTGTCGGCGATCGACGTGAGCATGGACCCGTCCAACTCACGCATCCTGTACGCAGCCATGTGGGACTTTCAGCGGCTGCCGTGGCAGATCCGGAGCGGTGGACCCGGCAGCGCGATCTACAAGAGCACAGACGGTGGCGACACCTGGACTCGACTTCGCGGTCATGGACTTCCCGCCGGGATCGTGGGCCGTATCGGCGTTGCCGTGTCACCGGCGAACCCGAATCGCGTTTACGCAATCATCGAAGCCGCCGCAGACACCGGCGGCCTGTATCGCTCCGATGATGCGGGCGAGAGCTGGCATCACCTGTCCGCGGAGCGGTTGATTCGCTCGCGCGCGTGGTACTACACTCGCATCACCGCGGATCCGCAGGACGAGAACGTCGTCTATATAATGAATGCACCAATTGTGAAATCCATCGATGGCGGCAAGACGTTTCAGGTCCTGCCTGCAAAGCACGGTGACAATCACGACCTGTGGATCAATCCGTTGAATCACAACGACATGATCAACGGCAACGACGGCGGCGCGGCAATCACCCTCGACGGCGGCAGGACGTGGTCGTCACAGGACAACCAGCCGACAGGACAGATCTACCGCGTCAACACCGACGCTCAGTATCCCTACTGGGTATACGGATCACAGCAGGACAATACGTCGGTCGCGATCGCCAGCGCGACAGCGCATGGTGGTATTACGACTTCAGACTGGTATCCCGTAGGTGGCTGCGAGAGCTCGCACATCGCATTCGATCCAGCGGATCCGCGTTATCTGTACGCAGGATGTTATCAGGGTGCGATCAGCGAGTTCGACCGCGTCACGCAGCAGCAGCGAAGCGTCATGGAGTACCCATCGCTTGGCCTTTCGACATCGCCGGAGACGCAGAAGTATCGCTTCAACTGGAGTGCGCCGATCGCCACCTCGCCGCTCGCGCGTAACATCATCTATCACGGCGGCAACGTTCTGTTCAAATCGAGCGACCGCGGCCAGAACTGGACCGCGATAAGCCCCGACCTGACGCGTAACGAAAAGGCGCACCAGGGTCCTGGCGGCGCGCCGATCACCAATGAAGGCGCGGGCGGCGAGGTTTACAACACGATCTATTACATCGCACCATCGCCGCGCGACACGAATACCATCTGGGTCGGCACCGACGACGGCCTGGTGCAGCTCACACGCGATGGTGGCCGCAGCTGGACGAATGTCACGCCGAAGGGACTTCGCCCCGGCTTCGTGAATGCGATCGAGATATCGCCGTTCGAGGCTGGCACCGCGTACATGACGTACGACGGCTACAAGTGGAGCGACTGGTCGCCACAGATCTACAGGACCACAGACTACGGTCGCACCTGGACCAAGCTCGTGAACGGCATCCGCGATGGCGATCAGGTGCGCGTCGTGCGCGCGGACCCCGTGCGCCGCGGCCTGCTTTACGCCGGTACGGAGACTGGCGCATACGTCTCCTTCGACGATGGCCAGAAATGGGAAAGCCTGCAAGCCAATCTTCCCGTGGTGCCGGTCACCGATCTTCAGATTCGAGACGGCGATCTCGTTGCGTCCACCGAGGGACGCGCATTCTGGATCATGGACGACATCTCGCCTCTCCAGCAGCACGCTGAATCGATCGCGGCAAACGAATCACGCATCTTCAATCCCCGACCGGTGCACCTCACGCGTTGGGGATCGACCAACGCGCCAGACGCCGGTGCCAATCCGCCGAGCGGCGCGATTATCTATTACGACATCGCCAGCGGAACCGATTCGACAAAGGTGAAGCTCGAGCTGGTCGACGCAGCCGGCGCCACCGTTCGCACGTTCACGAGCAAGCCGAAACCGAGCGACGTCAACAGCGTCATTTCGGGCAAACCCGGAATGCACCGAATGGTGTGGAACCTTCAATCTGCGCAACTGGATGCGCCGAAGGGCCTCACGTTCTTCGGATCGATCTCGGGATCGAGTGTTGCGCCCGGCCAGTACACCGTGCGTCTTACCGCAGATGGAAAGACGCTCACTGCTCCGCTCGAGGTGCTGCAGGATCCGCGCGTGCATCTGACCACCGCGCAGATCGCCGAGCAGAGTCAGACGATGCGCGTCATCACCGATCGCGTCAACGCGATCTTCCGCGATGCAAAGCGACTCGATGACGTACGCGATCAGGTGAAAGCCATTGTAGCGCACGCTGGTGATCTTCCGGACAGCACGGAGGTGTCGTCCACAGGCAAGCGCCTCGCCGCGCGGCTCGATTCACTGAGCATCGAGCTCGTGCAGCCGCAGCACACCAACGGACAGGACATCATCGGCTTCCCGAATGGCGTTGTGGATGACTGGCTGTATCTGGCGGGCAACATCGACGGCTCGTACATGCCGGTGACGGGCGGCGACAAGCAACGCCTCGCCGACCTTCAACAGCAGTGGCTGCCCGTGCAATCGCGCATCGACGCCCTGCTCGGCGCCGACCTCACCGCATTCAACACGAAGCTCGGCGGCAAGGCGATTGTCATCGTGCCGAAGATTCGAGTCCCGTGAGCGCGCACGGGGCAGGATCTCGCCTTTAGAACGATCGTTCGAGCGCCCGATCTCAACAAATCTAGGGCCTCGCGCGATATGTATGGGATGCAATGAACTCAGACGGCGGGTCGCCTCCATAGGCCGACCCGCCGTCTGGCGTCGTTCGTCCGATTTCCGGTACCCGTGCGGACCACAACCTGGAGAAATTCGTCATGCAGATGCGCCAGCTGTTGCTTAGCGCCACAGCCTCCTTACTCGTCGCAGGAACAGTCTCGGCTCAGCGTCCCGGAGGTCGACCGGGAGCACCCCCAGGTGCACCAGCTGCACCCGGCGCCCAACGCGGTGCCAGGCCCGACACGGCAGCTGACACGCTAGGTGTACCGGCGATCGAGAAGATCTCGACGACCCATCACACCACGAGCATCAATGGCAAGTCGATCAGCTACACGGTCCACACCGGCACGATGGTGTTGCGCGACGAAAACGAAAAGCCCAAGGCTTCGGTCTTCTTCATCGCCTATACAAAGGATCAGGAAGATCCGGCGACACGCCCGCTGACGTTCTTCTTCAACGGCGGGCCCGGCTCTGCATCGCTCTGGCTCGACATGGGCATCATGGCACCGATGCACCCCGACATGGGCCCCAACGGATCACAGCCCGCACCTCCGTACAACCTGGTCGAGAATCCCAACTCTCCGCTCGATGTCACCGATCTCGTTCAGGTCGATGCAATGAACACCGGCTACTCACGCCCCGCCAAGGGTGTCAAGGAAACCGACTTCACCGGCACGCAGAACGACATCGCGATGTTCGGTGAGTTCATCCGTGACTACCTCGACAAGTACAAGCGCTGGCAGTCACCCAAATATCTCTTCGGTGAGAGCTACGGCACGTTCCGCTCGGCCGGCCTCGCGTCGCACCTGCAGTCGGCTGAAGGCATCGAGCTGAACGGCATCATGCTGCTCGGCACCGTGCTCGACTTGCAGTACATCGCGCCATCCGCGACCAACGACATCGGCTACTCGACGTTCCTCCCGACCTACACCGCGACGGCATGGTATCACAAGAAGCTGCCATCCGATCTGCAGAGTCAGACGCTGGAACAGGTCGTGCAGCAGTCGCGCGACTATGCTTTCGGTGATTACATGACCGCGCTCGCCAAGGGCAACAAGCTGACCCAGGCCGAGCGTACAGCAGTTGCGCAGAAGGTTGCGCGACTCACGGGCCTGTCGCAGCAGTTCGTGTTGAACACGAATCTTCGCATCGACGCCGGTACCTTCCGCACCGAGCTGCTGCGCGATCAACGCGAGATGCTGGGACGCTACGACAGCCGCATGATCGGTATCAACGGAAACGCTTCGAGCACGCGCCAGGATTACGATCCCTCGGACGTAGCACCGTCCGGCGCATTCATGTCCGCCTTCATGCGCTATCTGCACGAAGACCTCGGCTACTCCAGCAACCTGCAATACTACATGGGCGGCCACAGCGGGCGTTGGGACTGGGGCCCCGGTGGCTACGCCGGGTACCCCAGCACAGTCGAAGACCTGCGTACCGCGATGGCAAAGGATCCGTACCTTCACGTGATGGTCGGCGCGGGCTACTATGACACCGCAACACCATTCGCGAACGCCGAGTACACCTTCGACCACCTCGGCTTCGACAAGACGTACAGCGATCGCGTCGAGTTCAAGTACTACGAGAGCGGCCACATGGCATATCTCAACCAGGCATCGGCGAAGCAGCTCAAGTCTGACATCGCGAACTTCATCGCGTCGACTAAGAAGGGCGGGAAGGTTTCACAGTAGCCGCGTGAGCCGCTCATGAATGTTTGAGAGCGGTCGAATAAAGAGCGGGGTCGAGAATCAATCATTCTCGACCCCGCTGTCGTACACACATCGCGTACATCGTAATCGCTAGATCTCTCCAGCCAGAATTCTTCCGTAGATCGCCGGATCGACATTCCCGCCGCTGACTACCAGACAGACGCTCTTCCCTGCAAAACGCGACGGATCGGTGAGCATCGCACCGGTGGTCAACGCGCCCGTCGGCTCCGACTTGAGATTGGCGAGCGAGAAGAGCAATCGCACGCCCTCGGCGATCTGCGATTCAGGAACTTCGATGATGCCGGCGAGCCCGTGCTGCAGAATTGCCCAGTTGTGTGCGCCGAGTGAGCGCGTGCGCGCGCCGTCCGCCAGGGACTGTGGCTCGTGCTCGTTCACGACGATGTGTCCTGCGCGGAGTGACTGCGCTGCATCGTTCGCAACGAGTGGTTCGGCCCCGTATACGGGAAGCTGGCTTCCGGATTCGCGTAATCCCTGAATGATGCCGGACGACAGTCCGCCGCCGCCTATCGGAGCGACGACCGCATCGAACGAGTATGGCGCGCTGGCAAGCTCGTGTCCCAGCGTTGCGTTGCCTGCAATGACCAGTGGATCGTTGTATGCGCTCGCGATGTACGCTTCCGGATACTGCGCGGCGAGCTCGGCGACGCGAGCTTCACGCGTGATGACGGTCGTATCGATCAGCTCTGCAGTTGCTCCGTATGCGATCACTGCATCGACCTTGACGCGAGCGGAGTTCTGCGGCATCACGACTATGCACCGCTTGCCGGTCAGCTTGCACGCAAGCGCCATCGCCTGGCCGAAGTTGCCGCTGCTGGCCGCAATGATCATCGGATGCGGCACCGACGTCGCTACGTTGTATGCTGCGCGGAGCTTGAAACTGCCCGTGTACTGAAACGTCTCGCTTGCGAGAACCACCGTCGCACCCAGCCGCTCGCTCAGCCGCGGCGCCTCGATGAGAGTAGTCCGGCGCAGATTCGTCGGCTTGTCGGTCACTCGAAACTCATGGCGAAAAGTGAGGAGGTTGGTGGGTCGGCTGGTTCGTTCCAATGATAACCTGACCCAACTCAGCGGCCATATGGCCAGCCGCCCAGCCCCCTCGATCCGCGACTCATTCCAACGAATCGTATACTTTATCCGTTGTTGAAGAAGAATACTTCGGACAGACGACCAGTCCGTCAATCTCCATTTCCGTCCTCTCGCTCAGGTGACTTGGATGCAATCTCGGGATAGCAGTTCCATGATTTACGGTGCCGCTCGCTGGGCCACCGCACTGGTGTCCATTGCTGCGTTCGGTGTCATTCTTCCACACACCGCTGCCGCCCAGGACCGATCCGTCCCCGTCTTCAAGGACGGCATGGCGCAGATCGTCCCCGGATTTGCCGATTCCACCAGCTGGGTCCGCCAGGAGCTCTGGGTCGAGACCGGCTTCGACACCGACGGTGATGGCAAGCCGGACCGTATGCACGTGGACGTAACCCGCCCGCGACAGACCGACACCGAGGGACTCAAGGTCTCCGTGGTCTACGAATCCAGTCCCTACTTCGCCGGCACGTCGGGTCCCAGACAGTACCTCTGGAACGTCAAGCAGGAAGTCGGCGCCACGCCAACCCAGCGCGAGCATCAGCCCGAGATTGCGTTCAAGCCAGTCCGTCCGCGGATCTCCAACGACCTGATCAACGAATGGGTGCCGCGCGGGTTTGCAGTCGTGCATTCCGAGGCACCCGGCACGGGACTGTCGCAGGGATGCCCGACTGTCGGCGATACACCCGAGCGCATGGCTCCCAAGGCCGTGATCGATTGGCTCAACGGTCGCGCCAAGGGCTACACGACCGAGACCGGCAACGAAGAAGTGAAGGCCAGCTGGTCCACCGGCAAGGTCGGCATGATCGGAACGTCCTACAACGGGACACTTCCGCTCGCTGCTGCGACGACTGGCGTCAAGGGACTCGAGGTGGTCATTCCAGTTTCGCCGAACACGTCGTACTACCACTACTATCGCACCAACGGCCTGGTCCGCCATCCGGGTGGATGGCTGGGCGAGGATATCGACTTTGTTTACGATTTCATCCACAGCGGCGATCCGGCAACGCGCGCGTACTGCAATGCTACATATCGCGACGGACTCTTCGCAGCAGCCGGCGGACGCGATCGTGCGACGGGCGACTACAACGACTTCTGGGCCAGGCGCGATCTTCTTCCGTTCGTGAAGAACATCAAGGCTGCCGTACTGCTGGCGCACGGATTCAACGACTGGAACGTCGTCCCCGAGCACAGCGTGCGCATCTACAATGAGATGAAGGCCGATGGCCTTCCCGTTTCCGCTTACTTCCATCAGGGCGGACACGGCGGGAACCCGCCGGATGACATGGTGAACCAGTGGTTCAGCCACTACCTCTACGGCGTCGACAACGGTGTCGAGAAGGCACCGCCGGTATGGATCGTTCATGAGGAAGCCGCACAGGCCGCGCAGGCGAAAGCCGAGGAAGCGCGCATTGCGGCCGGCACCCCCGTGCAGCGCGGCAGACGCGGTGGTCCACGTCCACCGCGAACCGCTCCAACTCCATATGCGTCATTCCCGGTGCCGGGCTCGGTGCAGGTGGTGCTGCATCCGGTCGGCAACGGCAACGCGGTCGGGAGTCTCGGTCTCGCGCCATCGAAGAATCAGAAGAATGAGAAGCTGATCGACGACGTATCGTTCAGCGGAAGCGCGCTGGCGTTGGCGGCTCAGTCGCCGCACAGATTGCTGTTCGCGACTGCGCCACTCACCGACACCGTTCACATATCCGGAACGTCGCGCATCACGCTGCGCATTGCTTTCAGTAAACCCGCTGCGAATCTAACAGTATGGCTCGTACAGCTTCCATTCGATTCGACCACCATCGGCACGTCGATTCAGGAAGGGCTCATCACGCGCGGCTGGGCGGATCCCGAGAACTACAGGTCGCTCACGCACGGTGGCAACTACGACTCGAAGCTCCCCGGCGAGAAGCTCGTTCCCGGCAAGTTCTACAACATGACGTTCGACATCGAGCCGGACGATGAATTCATCCCCGCAGGCAAGCAGATCGGCGTGATGATCATGTCGAGCGATCCCGAGTTCACCCTGTGGCCCAAAGCGGGAACCGAGCTAACCGTCGATCTCAACGGCAGCTCATTCAGTCTACCGATTGTCGGCGGAGCCACAGCGCTCAGGAGCGCGGGAGCGATCAAGTAGATCCACGATGATGTGACTCGGCGGCGCGGGTTCGCGCGCCGCCACGTTCCTGTTTGTGCTCCCGGCATGCTCGGCTCTTGCCGCAACAACTCTATAGCCATATAATCATGGCTATAGCCGTAACGTTGCGGCTATCAGGAGGAATAGCGCATGCCGAAGAAATCAGCATCGAAACCACGACGGTACCCTGCACCCTCCACTGCATTGTCATCGAGCGCGGTAATGGAGGTGAAGGCCGGCGTGTTCAAGGACACGTGTCTCCAGCTTCTCGACGATGTGCGCGACCGGAATTTACAGATCGTCGTGACAAAGTATGGAGAACCCGTGGCGACGCTGGTCGCAGCGGAAGTGGCGATGCCGAGTGCATTTGGCTTCATGAGCGGGACCGTCATCGCTGAGGAGGACATCGTCGCACCAGACTTCGACTCGTGGGGTGACTTGGTGTGAGGTCCGCTCGCGCCAAGCCTTCCAATGTATTGCGCACCACGGATCTTACCGGCTATGATGGTCCGCTTTTGCTCGATACTCACGTCTGGGTGTGGCACCTGAGCGGTGATACCACCAGGCTCAGCACAGGCGTGATTGCATTGCTCGATCGAGTCGGTGCCGCATCGCGTCTCCACGTTTCCGACATCTCGTATTGGGAAGTGGCAGTGAAAGCCGCGAAGCAAAGAATCACGCTATCGATGGACGCAGCCATCTGGCTACAGCGCGCAGAGAGGGCACCTGGAATCCGTCTTCTTCCACTCGATCGCGCAGTCCTCCTGCTGAGCACGCGGTTAGCCGGCACTGCCCACAATGACCCTGCCGACCGCATGCTCATCGCGGCAGCGCAGATCAACAACATCCCTCTGGTAACGGCGGACCGGCTGATTGTCGAATATGCACAGTCAGTTCCGGGTACACCGGTAGTGGATGTTCGGGTATGACCAACGGTGCAGTGAATTTTCTAATCCAATGACTCGCAAAGCCAACGACGACAGAAAACGCTGTGAGCTGATGACGAATCCGGCCAAGCGTGATGCTGCCAACAAGCTTGCCGCGTCTGTGAAGGGCGGCTTCCCGCCGGGTTTGTCCCAGCCAGCACTTCGCGCGCTCGCGGGCGCCGGATATACACGTCTCGATCAGCTCGCACATGTGTCGGAGGCGGATCTTCGCAAGCTGCACGGCGTGGGTCCAAAGGCGATCGGCGTCATCGGTAGGGAGCTGACGAAACACGGTCTGTCGTTCCGCAGCAAATGAAACTCAGTGCCGTTCGCGCAGCGGTTTGCAAGGCGGCCACCCGGATGACGCAGCTCACCTGAACAACTGGGACCTCGTAGATGCATCCGCGGGATACATCGTCGGTCCGCACACGAGTGGCGACGATTCAGGACTGTTGTCGAAGCTCGCGCATTCGAAAAATTTGTGGGAACGACGAATCGCGATCGAGCGGTTCCCGGAGAAGCGGCGAAAGGCATATCTGGCTGGGAGCGTTTGAAGGGACTGATTACTCATCCGCCAATTATCTCATTGAGGCCCTCCACCACTCTCACCATCTCCCCGGCGGATGCCCGCGCAATCCGCCGGCCGATGCGTTCCGTTGAAAGTGTCCGCACCTGGCCCATCTTCACCCACGAACGCTTTGGCAGATTCGCGGCCACAAGCTCGAGCGTCAATGGAAAACCGGCACGCTGCTCCTGACTGGTGAGCGCCACCACGATGGCGGTTCCTGATCGTTCGTTGAACACATCCTGACTCAATATCAGCACCGGCCGCTGCCCGGATTGCTCATGTCCTCGCGCCGGATCCAGATCGGCCCATCGAATGTCGCCCCTCAGTATGCTGGCCACTCGATCCCCTCGGCGCCGAGTCCTTCCTCCGCGAGCGCGCGCTCCTCGGCAGGATCGAGCTTGGCGCACTCGCGAATGAGCTGCGTGCGGGCGCGCCGCGCTAGCGTTTCAGATAGCGCAGCTTCTATCGCCTGGCTTCGATTCGGATAGGTACCAGATGCGACGAGATCATCGATCTCCGTCAGCAACTGGCGATCGAGCGTTATTGCCACTTTCTGTTTGGCCATCATATACCTCGTGGTATGATAATTTATCATACCACTCCGCCTATCGCAATGTCAGGCTTGTTAACCATGACTGCATGAGGGCTTGTCGGCACGCGCTGAGCGAAATCACCATTCAGCGCGTGTAGTCGTTTTCTGCCTAGTGCGCCGAACTCCTCTGCTGCGCCAGCTTCAGCGCATTGTACGCGTTGACTATGCCACCCGTCACCGACAACGACGCAAACGGAACCGTCTCCCCCGACTTCCCGCCCGGCACCAACGAAGCGCGATTGTACCGAGTCGCCGAATCGAGGATGATCTGTCGCACCTGTGCGGCGGTGAGATTGGGATAGTACGACATGATCAACGCCGCCAGGCCCGTCACGACAGGCGCTGCCATGCTGGTGCCACTCAGCCGCTCGTAACCGCCGCCCTGCACCGTCGACAGAATGTCCTCACCCGGCGCGAATACATCGACCCTGGTGTGACTGTAGTTGGAGAACGCGACTGCAAGCGTGTCGCCACCGCGCCAGGACGACGCACCGACCTCGATCCAGTTCGCGGCCCGCCCCCCACCGGTGTACTCCGGCGTCGGAAAATTCGACGCAGTGTCGAGGCTCGCACCGTCGTTGCCGGCCGCGAGAACCATCAGAACTCCGTGCGCGTCGGCGTACTTCACTGCAGCGTCCACCGCGCTCTTGAACGGTGAATACGGCTTGCCGAAGCTCATGTTGATCACGCGTGCGCCGTTGTCCACCGCATAGCGAATTGCGTTGGCGATGTCCTTGTCACGCTCGTCTCCATCCGGCACGGCTCGCACGGGCATGATCAACGCAGCCGACGCAACGCCCTGCATGCCGACACCATCCTGCGGCATCGCTGCGATGATGCCGGCCACGTGCGTTCCGTGCTTTGCGTCAGGCCCGGTGACATCGCTATTGCCATAATTGCGCTGTGACACGTCTGCAACGTCGTCACCGACGATCGTGCGCGGGTCGTACTCCGTATTCAGTCCGTACTGCGACTGCACTCCGTATTCAGTCACTGCCTCGGCTACCGCTTCCGGCGTCGCACCCTGCTGCGCAAGTCGCAGATACAGCCCGCGTGCGGCGATTACTTGCGGTGACGTCGCTACAAGTGCCTCGACCTTCGCTGGAGTGAGACTGTCCGTGCCGGCCGCCTGCTTCAGAATCGGCAATGCGCGATTCATCACGGCCTCGATCGTACGCATCTGATCCAGCGTGGTGTTGATCTCGGTCTTCTTCCTTGCGTAATCTGCCGATACCTTGCTGCACGTCGTGGAATCGATCGCCGGCATCGCACGCTCGGTCACCGTCTGCGGTGTTCCGGCGCAACGAACGAACATGCGCGTGAGCACGAACGTGTCGTACTGAACGTCCTTGCCATCTGCGCCACCGATGAAGTTCCATCCATGCACGTCGTCCACGTTACCGTTGTGGTCGTCATCCTTGCCGTTCCCAGCGACTTCCTTCGGATTCGTCCAGAGCCGCGTCCTGAGCGCCGCGTGGGCGGTGTCCACTCCCCCGTCTATCACTGCGACGACAACAGATTGCCTGGGAGCCCTGCCCTTGAGCAGCTCGCGCTGCGCACGCAGGAGACTTATGCCGGGATAGTGATCGATCGAATCATCCAGCAACTGCCAGTTGCGCGGCGCCTCGCGCACTCCTGAAGTCGTGACCGCCGGTTGCTCTGTGGGTGCCTGAACCGGAGGTGCAGCAACGGGTGGTGGTGGCGCCGGCGCCGGCGCCGTAACGACAGGGCTCGTCGCCGGCGCACAGGCGGCGAACGCCGTGGCTGCAAACGTGAGCCATGCAAACTGTTTCGTGAACTGTTTCCTGAACTGTTTCCTGAACTGTTTCCTGAACTGTTTCCTGAACTGCGTCACGCTGTTCCTGTGTTGAATGGTAGCTCGAGAGTTTCATCCGGCGCCATCTCCTTCCAGCGCTGAACCAGCTGCTGAACGCGCGCCCGCACTCTCGCAATTTCTTCGCCCGTAAGCGGTCGTACATCCGGACCGCCTCTACCAGATACGTACGTACGGGCGTGCTCGTTCATCTCATCTGCGGTCCACTCGACGCCGAGCGCGCGTTGAACGTCGAACAGCCCAACCACCTGCTCGACAACAACAGCTTCGGGCGGCAGTGGCCCGCGCGCGCTCTTCCCTCCCGTATCGCTGATATCCCAACCGTTCGCCACCAGACCGAAGAACCCGGAGCGAAAGCCAAGCTCGCTCTCGACCACATAGTGAGTCATGTCGTGAAATGGAAACACCGACGCGAGCTGCCCGTTCTGGCGCTGCCATGTCGCCGTCCCATCAGCGCGATCGCACCTCAGCACGACACTCGCATCTCGGCGCTTCGTAAGACGAATCACCATCTCAGGCATCATCATCCAGCAGCGCGACCAATCTCCGGGGTGCGGTCAATCTGTAAGCGTCCAGTAGAAGTCCTTCCAGTGCATTCCAGTCCGGTGACTTATCCAGCCACACTCCCACCCACCCTTTGGGTCCCACGTAAGGTGGCGAGTAGTACCGATTGGGCTCCGCTCTGATCATCATGTCCTGCGTGACGGGCTTCGCCTTGCACCACACACTTGTACGGCCGCCACCGTGATGAGTCGCGGCGGACGCGTACATGGCGAAGATCTTGTTGCGCACGCGGAACGTCGGCTCGCCCCAGGCTTCGACTTCATGCGCTTCGGGCAGGGACAGGCACAGCGCGCGCAGGCGTTCAGTTGGATCGCGTTTCATCGAGCTCACTGGTGTTCAACGGTACGCCGTTGTCATGGATTGCACTCTGCTACCGTGCCGCGCCAGCAGATAGTTCACGAAGTCGCCGACTATCGGACTCGGCTTTTTCGATCCTTTTGTTATGATGCGCGCGCTCAACACCGCGGATTGTGTATCCCATTCGACGTTGAGCGCTCCACGCGCGGAGTCGGCGCTATGAAGCTTCATCCAGCCGGGTTGACGGCCAGGCTGTTTCTCGCTCGTGACACGCAGACCGAACTTGTCTATCCGCTTGTCGTTGGCGATTGCTTCGCGGAGGCTTCCGCCTTTGGAGCAGAGCACCTGAACCAGAACCTGCATTGAATCCTCCGAGTTGGAAGAAGATCGTCATTCCCGCTGTAGGGCGCGGATGCATCCGCGCCTTATGTCGGCCCGGTTAGCGGCAGTTCCAGCAACAATCGCGAGATGTTCGGCTCGCTCGTGTAGTACATCCGCAACCTGTCGAGAGTTACAGGTTCTGTTACGCGCACGGCAAGCAGCGAATCGAGCGCCTCTCTCGTGAGAGTCTTGTAAAGGTTGAGCGTGACGTGGGGCGAGAAGGCGAATCGCGGGCGCGCGAAGTGCAGCCCGCTCGCGCCGATCCGGTCGTGGAGCGCACGGATCGGGCCGCGCGGTGTTATCGGCAGCACCACTATTTGGGTCGCCGGAAAGCGCTCAGGCTTGCCGAGTATGAGCTCGATGGGAGGAGTCGTGCTGGTGATTGGCTCCAGCCGCTCGCGCATCAGTTCCACCGGCGTATCCGCCGCCATCGGCCCGAGTCCGGACGAGCCCGCGAGGGTCAGATGCGGCCGGCGTCCTCTGCCGAGCTTCGGATCGTGGCGCTCGATGACCGACTGGATCTCGTCGGCCACAGCGCCGGTCAGCTCGCCGAGTATGAAGATGCCGGACGGGGTGGCCACACGAGGAAGATACTATCTTATGCGAATGCTCAATATCGACCTGACGGGCAAGCGTGCCCTCGTTGCGGGCGTGGCCGATGATGGCGGCTTCGGCTTCGCGATCGTCAAGAGACTTGCCGAGGCCGGCGCGACGGTTTGCGTCGGGACCTGGCCGCCTGCGCTCAACATTTTTCTGAACCTGCTCGAGCGCGGAAAGATGGATGAGGCTCGCAGGATGCCCGATGGCTCCATGCTGGAATTCGAGCGTATCTACCCGCTGGATGCCGCTTATGACACGCTCGCCGACGTGCCGGAAGACGTGCGGGAGAGCAAGCGCTACAAGGACACGGGCGACTTTTCTATAGAAGGGATGGCGACCAGCCTCGTTGCCGATTTTGGCGACAAGCCGCTCGACATCGTCGTCCACTCGCTGGCCAATGGCCCCGAGGTCAAGAAGGCTTTGCTGGACACGAGCCGAGCCGGCTACCTGACTGCCGTAAGTGTCAGCGCGTATTCGATGATAGCGCTTGCGTCGAAGTTGTCGCCATTGATGCGCGATGGTGGCTCGTTTCTGTCGCTAACTTACATGGCTTCTGAGCGCGCGATCCCGGGTTACGGTGGCGGGATGTCGTCGGCAAAAGCGGCTCTGGAGAGCGATACCAGGGTGCTCGCCTACGAGATCGGGCGGCGATATGGACACCGCGTGAACGCGATTTCGGCCGGTCCATACGCCTCGCGCGCAGCGAGCGCGATCGGCATTATCGAGCGGATGGTGGAATATTGCGAGCGGAATTCGGCGCTGCCGCAGAAGCTCACCGCTGATGAGGTCGGGACTGCGGCGGCGTTCCTGTGCTCACCGCTGGCAAGCGGCATAACAGGGTCCATATTGTTTGTGGACAAGGGCTACCACGCGATGGGGATGTCGGTGGAATCACTCGTTGGCTAATCAACCGGGAGAATGATGCAAAAATCCCTTGCTGTTCTTGCTGCGATGCTCGTGTTTGGTTGCGCGTCCACGTCCGCCGATATGGTATCGAACTTCGGGCCAACCACCAAGTTGAGCCCCGGTGTGCAGAGCGCTAACCTTGGCCGCGATGGAATCGTGACTGTCCGCGTGAACCTGCCGCAGCCGGAGTACCTTGCGGCGGTAGCGGTTTTCCCCAATCAGAGCATGATACCGCTCGGTACGTCCGGCAGGCCGAGCGGAACCGACAAGACTGCAGCTGGAGTTCAAGCACTCGTCCTCCACCAGCTTCCGGCGCTTCAAAAGAGCGCTTCGGACTGGACACTCCAGGATATCGAACGTTGCAACGCAAATCCACGTTATCCCCGATGCCAGCAGCAGGGTCAGGTGGTCATCGTCGCAAGCGACAGCCCATTCGTTACGCGCGAACTCATTGATAATATCACGGCCGTCGATCTTCACGGAAGCGATGCCGACGTGATACGGCGCATCGGCGAGGCAGCTGCCCACGCTACCGGCGCTTCATGGAGTGCGTCGGCGACGAGTATGACCGGGATGGTGGCGCCGTACTGATTTACCGATCGACTGTGGTCAACGACTGTCTCGCAACAAAATCTGCATGAAACGGGGATGGATGACCCAGTCGAAGCGTATCCGATCGTCGCGCGCTCGAGCACTGATCCGGCTCCTGGCCTCGCTCGTCCTTTCCGCGTGCATGCCATCGCCGAGCATTGCTCCGACGCCGGCTGCATCGACGACCGACACGACGGGAGCAGATTCGGGCAGAGCCGGCGGACCACACGTTTCGGTCAAGCCGTACGCCGAGGTCATTACAAAGAACGCAAAGACGCGCGTCGGGCTGTTCAAGACTCATCGCGTTGGCGATACGTTGTACTTCGAGATTCCAGCGAAGGAGCTGAATCGCGACATGCTGCTGGTGGGTCGGTACGCACGCACGGCCGCGGTCGACGCGAACAACCCATTCGGAGCTTACGGCGGCGACGAGTTCGGCGAGCGCACCCTCAGATGGGAGCGCTCCGGGAATCACGTGATACTGCGATCGCCGTCGTTCGCGATCATGGCCGATACGTCCCTGCCGATCTATCGCGCAGTGCAGTCGGGTAGCTACGCACCCATCATCGCAATATTCGACGTCGCGGCGTACGGACCCGACAGCGCTGCAGTGATCGACGTTACACGTCTCTACACCACCGACGTTCCGGAATTCGCCGCGATTCATGGGCAGGTGGATGAGAAGCGCTCGTACATCGAGAACGCGATCGCCTTTCCCGACAACGTCGAGATCGAGGCGACACAGACCGGGATACCACAGCCGAGCGGTGGATCTTCATCCGCGCAGGAGCGGTCGGCCATAAGCGTGCTCGCGCACTGGAGCATGGTGCGTCTTCCGACCGAGCCGATGCTGCCGCGTCTCGTTGACGATCGCATCGGATTTCTGAGCGTCACGCGTACCGACTATGGAACGAAACAATACCGTTCCGTGGAGCGCGAGTACATCAACAGGTGGCGTCTCGAAAAGAAGAACCCTGGCGCTGCCGTGTCCGACCCGGTGAAGCCGATCGTTTACTACATCGATCCTGCGGCACCGGAGCGATGGAAACCATGGATACGGAAGGCAGTCCTCGACTGGCAGCCGGCATTCGAGGCAGCAGGTTTCTCGCACGCAATCATACCGATGGATCCGCCGACCGACGATCCCGACTGGTCACCGGACGACGTGCGCCACACGGTGATTCGCTGGCTTCCCTCCACGGTCGAAAATGCAGTCGGTCCTCACGTTGCAGATCCGCGCACGGGTGAGATTTTGAACGGATCGATACGCGTGTTCCACAACGTTCTCAACCTCAACCGCGACTGGTACTTCACGCAGGTGGCGCCGCTCGATCCACGAGCGCAACACTGGCCGATGCCGGATTCGTTGATGGGCCGCATGGTCGAGTACGTGGTCGCGCACGAGATCGGTCACACGCTCGGCCTCGCCCACAATTTCAAGGCGAGCTCGATGTATCCGGCGGACTCCGTGCGCTCGCGCACCTGGGTCCATCGCATGGGACATACGCCGAGCATCATGGATTACGCGCGGTACAATTACGTCGCGCAGCCGGAAGATTCGATCGACGTTAACGATCTCGTGCCACGCGTCGGGCCGTACGACAAGTTTGCAATAATGTGGGGATACACTCCGATTGCCGGAGCAACTACTCCCGAGCAGGAGCGTCCATCGCTCGATTCGATCGCGCGCATGCAGGACAGCGTTCCATGGTACAGGTTCGGCCATCTCGCCGAATCACGCGCGGACAACCCGGATCCTGGTGACGAAGTGGAGGCGGTCGGTGACGCCGACGCGGTGAAGTCGACCGGCTATGGGCTCAGGAACATCGAGCGCACGATGCCCATGTTGCTGCGCGTGACGCAGAAAGCCGGCGAGGACAACTCGGATCTGGAAGAGATTTACGGCAGGCTCGTAGGACAGTGGTCGGACGAGATGGGTCATGTCGCAAACATCATCGGCGGAGCGACTGCCCGGGTGAAGTACGGATCACAGCCCGGCCCCGTATACACTCCCGTCTCGCGTGCGCGTCAGATTGAAGCGATCCAGTTCCTGAACGCGCACGTCTTTCACACGCCGACGTTCTTTCTGGACAATGCCGTGACGAGTCGTATCGAGGCGAACGGGTCGCTGTCGCGGATCAACGACGCACAGGCGCGAATCCTTCACACGTTGCTGGAAGACTCGCGCATGCAGCGGATGATCGAGATCTCATCGCGCGGTGGCGACGTGTACCCGCTACCCGAGATGCTCTCCGACATTCGGCACGGCATCTGGACCGAGCTTGGTGATCGCAGCGTCACCATCGACGTGTATCGCCGCAACCTGCAGAGATCGTATCTGGATCAACTGGACGCAAAGATCAACGGATCGCATGGCGATGGATTCACGATAGTGCTTACGCCGAACTCACGTAACCAGCGGCCTGCGAGCACGCCCGCCTCGATGGCCGACGCGCGCGCGGCGATGCGGGCGGAGCTGGTTGCACTACGCGCGGAGATTGTTGCCGCCCTACCGCGTGCGGCGGACGCGGCGACGCGCGCTCATCTGGAAGATGCGAAGGTCGCGATCGACAGGACGCTGGATCCGAATCGATGATACTATCGGCGGCGAATTATGGGTGCCGATGATCAACCTTCCGTGATGCGGGGACGCCGGACGACACTAGACGTGCGTAACCGGCCACCTCACGGCAATATGGTGAATGTGAACGGCTGCGTTACGAGCTGCCTGACGTTTCTACCATTTATTCGTGCAGGAATGAAACGCATGTGCGGGACCTGGGCGAGTACCGCTTGCGTGAATGCCTGTTCAGGTGCGACATCGTCAATGTCGGGACCTGTCAGGACGTCATGATACGGTGCGGGGCGGTCCCGCCACGTCTTCACCGAAGTGACCTTGAACGTCGTTGGATCGATCTTGCCCGTCGTGTCGATCACGAACGTCGTGTACACGATCGCAGCGAGGCCGGCGCGTACGAGCGACGTGGGGTACCTCGGCACCTCACTTCCGGGTGCAAACTCCGCAGGCCCTCCCAGCCGCTTGTATCCGCCCGTCTGAATCATCGAATCCACAAGTCGGGAAACGGCACTTTGCGGAACAGGTGGCGCGGGATCTTCCTTGTGAAAAAGAAAAGACTGTTCGATCTCTTCGGCGACCTTATGACCGGATTTCTGTGCAACGACGAAATGCATCGTCGTCAGAGCCCGTCGCACTGACGCTGCGAAGAGAGGTTGGCCGTAGGCTTCCGTCAGGATTGACGTCGTATCGACGAGCCCTGTCGTGTCGACGACGAATTGAGCCAATACCTTGCCGTCTATTCCCAATGGACGGAGCGAGTCCGGATACAACGGCTCCGTTCCATCTCCAATTTGTTTTGCGTGTGTATCGACTTCACTCGCGGAATAGACGCGCGGCACCGTGGCGTCGGTGCTGGCCTGTGCCTGGGCAGGATGAGACTGCGAGATCGTACTCAGGAACACAACGGTGATCAGGAACAGGGCTCCGACAGACCGGTCTCTCATCAGTGATTCCAGAGGTGGGTTCAGGCCGCAAAAGATACACGTCCTGGCCGAGTACGCGAGGGATTCACTGTTGCTGACGGATTGCGTCACTATTGCGCTACGGAACCGTGACGCTCTGATCCAGAACGACCGAACCTGCATTCGTAGCGTTCGACCCTGTCTGACCGCCCGTCACCACGTACTTCACCACGACTCGTATGGTACCGGCAGGGACGTCGAGCGACCTTTCGATGTAGCTGTAGTTCGGCCCGTCCTGCGCCACTGCGCACGTGCCGGCTCCCGGTCCCGGGACCATCGTGATAATCCGCACTGTCAGCGTGGTTCCGCTGAGATTGTCGTCGGCTGAAACTGTAGTCGCGCAGGGAGGGTCGGGTGCAACGACGACGCCGGCTACGACGACGCTGGCGACGTCACCTCTCGCCGTAACGCGTGGCAGCGACTGCGCCTCGGCTGGCGACACCGTTTGCACGCTGAAGCTGGGCGCCGGTCGCGGGACGGTGATCGAAGAGCTCGAACACGCGACAACCAGGAGCGCGAGCAGAGCAGCCGCGAGTCCATGCGCTGGCCGCCGACCTCCAGGGTAATCAGCAGAACGGAATCGCATCAGCATATCCGGTTCTCCAGGTCACGATGAAGATGTGCAACGAGAGTCGAAATCGCACCTTCTGAGCGGCCAGATGCTCGTTCTAGCCTGTGAACGCGCGACGGATGGTCGCGATCGGCTACGCCACTACGTCCTTGTCGCGTCGGATCGGTACGCGTTTCCCCTTGATGTGCGTCGTGCGCAAGGTGTCGACGATGTCATCCGCAATCTCATCGGGGACTTCGACAAGCGAGAACCGATCGTAAATCTCGATGGCACCGATAACGTCTGCGTCGAGCTGCAGCTCGTTCGCTATTGCGCCGACAATGTCGCCGGGACGGATCTTGGCCTTGCGCCCTGCACCGATGTATATCTTCGCGACTTCCCAGCCGGGTTTGCGCTTGGTGCCTGCTACCGTACGTGGTGGCTTGCCTTCACGCTTCGGACGATCCTCTGAACGATCCTTTGGGCGATCGTGCGGCGCCGAGGAGCGCTGCGCCGGCGGGCGCTGAACCGGAATTTCTTCTTCCGCTTCGTGCTTGTCGTTTCCGCTCGCTTCGTGCGCCATCTTGACCGCGGCCGCTGCAATGTCCATCACGTCGTAGTCGCCATCCGCCAACGACTCGACAACTCCGCGGTACTCGTCCAAATCGTCGCCAATCAGAATTTCCTGCAACGTTGCACGCGTCAGCTCGACACGCCGCACGCGCATGTCGGCGACGGTCGGAACTGTCGCGATCTCGATCTTCTGTTTGGTGATGTTCTCGATGTTGCGCAAAAAGCGGTGCTCGCGCGGCTCGGCGAGCGTCACCGCAACGCCCTCGCGTCCGGCTCGTCCGGTGCGTCCAATACGATGCACGTACGCATCAGGCGAAGTTGGAACGTCGTAATTAAAGACGTGCGATAGCTGTCCGATGTCCAGTCCGCGCGCCGCGACGTCGGTCGCGATCAGCAGATCTGCAGTGTTGGCGCGGAACTTCTTCATCACCCTGTCGCGCTGCTCCTGCGACATTCCACCGTGCAACGCTTCCGCACGATATCCGCGCGAGTTGAGCGTCTCGGCGACCTGATCCACTTCGGTGCGCGTGCGACAGAACACCAGCGCCGACCTGGGGCTTTCCATGTCGAGCACGCGGCCGAGCGTGGTCATCTTGTGAACGCGTGGAACGATGTAGGCCATCTGGCGGACGCGTGGAACTGAGCCAGCCTTGGTCTTGTCACGCGCGATGGTTACACGGACGGGATTCTTGAGATGCTTGTTCGCGATTGCGGCGATGCGTGGTGCGATAGTCGCCGAGAACAGCGCTGTCTGTCGATCGGCAGGCGTCTCGCTCAGAATAGCTTCGAGATCCTCGGCGAATCCCATGTCGAGCATCTCGTCTGCCTCATCGAGCACCACGGTGCGCACGGAACCAAGCTGCAGCGACTTGCGGCGGATGTGATCGAGCGCGCGGCCTGGCGTCGCGACCACGATGTCGACGCCGCGCTTGAGCGCCTTGAGCTGCTGCGTCATCGCTGCACCGCCATACACCGGCAGCACCGAGACACCCATTGCCTTCCCGTACTTGTGAATGGCTTCGGCGACCTGCATCGCCAGCTCGCGAGTCGGAGCGAGGATCAGTGCATATGGGCCGCTTCCAGGCTTCCGGTGTGACTCGTGCAGGCGTTGGAGGATCGGGAGCGAGAATGCGGCTGTCTTCCCGGTTCCGGTCGCGGCCTGGCCAAGGACGTCCTTGCCGGCAATGAGAGCCGGAATCGTTTCCGTCTGGATCGGGGTCGGTTCCTCGTATCCAAGTGCGGTCAGTGCTGCGAGGATGGAAGGATCCAATCCAAGCGCGGCGAATCCGGAGGCGCCGGCTTCGTCGGACTTGCCGGTTGCTTGCGTTTCATCCTCGGCTGCAAGGTCGGGGGTGTTCTCGTTGGTGACACGGGTAGGCATCGTTCAATCTAAACCTGCAATATCTCCTCCACCTGTTGACTGACGGCAGCCCCTGCGTATTCTCAAGCCTCATGCATCCTTTCGACACGCTGACTTACTGGCTCCTGCAGGCACTCGCGTCACTGTTCCTGGCGATTCTCTTTTTGCAATCAGGGATAGACAAGATCGTGGACCGACGCGGAAACCTCGATTTCCTGACCGGCCACTTCGCAAAGAGCCCGCTCGCGAAGACCGTCGGACCGATGTTTCTGACCATGACGATTCTGGAAACCCTGTCCGGGCTGTTGAGCGGCATCGGCTTCCTGATGATCGTGTTCATGCACGTTCCAGACGTGGCGTTCTGGGGGGCAGTACTGTCCGGGATATCACTCTGTGCGCTGTTCTTCGGCCAGAGGGTCGCCAAGGATTACGCCGGTGCAGCGGTGCTGGTGCCTTACTTCCTGCTGGCGCTGGTCGCGATGTGGTTGTTGGGGACGTCGCATTTGGTAACTATCTGATACTAAAATCGACCCCGCCTGAGTAGGCCTAGGGCGCGGCTGAACCCGCGCCCCGGGGGTACGTATCGATTCGGACAGCTCGCCTGGAATCGCAAACGCTCGTCGCAGTTGATTAGATTCTCCATATATGGAGGTGTATATGGAGCTTTCTAAAAAGACCACCATCCTTTTTTCCCCGGAGCTGCACCGCCGCCTCACGTCATTGGCGGCAAAAAGACATGTGAGCCTGGGCGAGCTGGTGCGCGAGGCATGCGAGGCGCACTACGGGATTGCCGGCAGCCCCGAGCGAAGCGAAGCCGTACGCGCGCTTGGCGCAATGCATCTGCCGGTTGGCACACCGTCGTCCATGAAGCAGGAGTCCCAACCCGATCCGGGAGACAGCCTGCCATGATCCTCGTGGACACCAGCGTAATCATGTATGCAGCTGGCGCCGACCATCCGCATAAGCTGCCGAGCGTGTCGCTGCTCGAGCGCATAGCAAGCGGCGAAGTCGAAGCAACGATCGACGCTCAAGTGCTGCAGGAGATTCTCCATCGGTACCGCGCAATCAAGCAATGGAACGATGGACGACGCGTTTACGATCTCACTCGCCAGCTCTTTCCAAACGTGCTGCCAGTGACTGCTGCCATCATGGACCGTGCACGCAGGATACTCGACGCGGACCCGCGGCTGATGGCGCGGGATGCGCTTCACGCAGCGGTGGTAATGGTCGAAGGAATGGAAGCGGTGTGCAGCTACGATCGCGACTTCGATCGCATAATGGGAATCGTGAGACGGCAACCAACAGCGTGATCAGAAACCCGCTCGGCGGCTGAGGGTGATACTGAATCGGCCAGCCGAGGCCGTCGGTGGATTGCGGCTGCCGTCCGAATTCCGTTTACCCGTCGGATCTCGCCGGACTTCAGAATCCGGCGAACGCTTTGCGATCCACGCGGGTCGTGTCGCCAAGATACACGAAGTGGATGTGATTGAAATATCTTGTCGCCACGTCACGGACGTCATCGGACGACACGTGGCGCAAGTCCTCCATGGCCTGACTCGCCTTTCGATAGTCGCCCTGATATAGCTGCGCACGTGCCAGAAAGTCAGCCTGCCCGGCATTCGTCATGTTATCCGCGAAATACTCGACGATGAACTGATCCGTGAAATTGTGGAGGTTTACAGGGCCAGGGATGTGACGGATATCATCCATCTGCTTCGATATCAACGGCAGTACGGTGGTCGGCGCGGCAGTCGATACGTAGATGGCACCGGCGGTAGCGCCGCGCTCGATCCATATGGCGTTCGCCGCATAGCTGAGCCCGCGCTCCTCGCGAATCGCGTCCGTCATGCCGGTCGACAAAAGCGCCACGGCGACGCGAAATGCTGGCGATGACGGCGATGCTGCGTCGGGACCGCGAAATATTCCCACGACATAATTCGTCGGCAGGATCCGCGACCGCAGATTGATGGTCGAGTTGGAAGCGTTGGGCACGGACGGGAGCGTCCAGGTGTAATTCCCCGCTGGCAGTGCAGCCAGGGTCCGCGAGACTGCGGCTTCGACTTGCGCGCGCGTGACGTTTCCAACAACCACCAGCAGCAATCGCGACTTGACGATCTGTTCCTCGTATTTTGCAATCGTCGCGGAGTCGAGCGCGGCGAGCGTTGCCTCGGTACCATCCGGATTCAGGCCGTATGGCTGGCCGGCGAAGGCGACGCTGTCAGCAAGTTTCTCGATATACACATCCGGCTCGTCACTCTCGAGACGACTATCGGCTACGAGCCGCGCACGAGAAATCTTGAGACTGGACGAGGAAAGTGTCGGATGCATGAGACGGTCCGCGAACGCATCCCAGGATGCGTCAAATTCCTGGCGAATTCCGCGAAAGCCATACACTGTCCAGTCAGCTTCGGGATCGATCACGAGCCTGCTTCCCGTCAATCCCCATGCGGCACGCCAGTCGCTGCCCGGATACTTCTGCGTACCGTATTCACCGTCGTGCAGCAACAGTGACTCCACACCCTGCGTAGCCTCTGTGAGTTGTCTCGTACCGCCCAGCAGATAGATATTGACGGCAACAGCATCATTCGCGTAATTGGGCCGCTGGATCACACGAATTCCTGCGACATCGTACGAAACCGTCACACTGTCCAGCGGCGCCAGCCGACCCTCGGCGGTGATCACCGACATTGCCCTCTCGGGCGGCGCGCTGGCACACGCCACGCACAGCCACGCGATGCACGCGCCAAGCGACAGTGAGATGATTTGCGCGCGCAACTTGTTACCGGGCCGAGGTATCATTGTCTGCCTTCCCCGAGGGCCTCGGCGAGAATGGTGGCGGTGGACGCAGCGCGGGCGGGCGGTACGAGTGCAGCGATCACGAACGGCTTGTGAAAGAGATAACGTTCTACGTAGGAGTGCAGATCGTTCTCCGTCATCGCCGCCATGTTGTCACTGTAGCTTCGGAAATAGTCGGTGCCTGCGACCGACCACGTCTCGGCGAGATCGAGTGCCAGGCCATGAGCATTTTCAAGCTGAAGCACGCTGGCAACCTCGCGGCGTTTTGTCGCGGCTGCAATTGTCGCTGGAGAGAAGTAGCTTGGCTCGGCCATGTAGTCGAGCTCGGTGTAGAGCGCCGTCAGCGCATCGGGAAGCTTGGCCGCCGTGGTAACGCCGTGGAAGGTGATTGGCCCAGTGTGCGCGCGGGTGCTGTATTCAAGCGCGACTTCCTGAAACACTCCGCTATCCACGAGCCGGGTGTGAAAACCGGACTGATCGTCGTTGACGATTTCTGATAGAACGTCAGCCGCATACGTTCCTCGCGGGTCGGTCGAAACGCTGGGTCCCTGCCAGGCGACTTCGAGCGTAATAGTGGTGACGTTCGCCGATATGACCACAGCGCGACTGGAGTCAAGCGCCGGCATGGCGGCAACCGGATGCGAAGCGAACGGATTCGCCTGACGCTTCCAGCCGGCGAAATGGCTCCGTGCCATCTCCATGCCTTCGCGAGCACCGATGTCCCCTGACACGATCAGCGCCGCGTTGTTCGGGACGTAATATCGCTTGAAGATCGTGGTCAGCTGCGGAATGGTAACGGACATCAGGCTCATTTCGTCGCCGATCGCGTTCTTGCGCGGGAAACCGTCGCCCCAGAGTCGCATGTCGGTCTCGCGCTCGAGATGGAACTGCGGGTCGGAGGCGTCTCGTTGTGCCTCGTTCATTACGATGAAGCGTTCGCGCTGAAAGTCTGCATTTTCGAAGTGAGCGTCGCGCACCAGGCGCGCAAGTGTTCCAAGCGCGTCGTCGGTATTCGCCGAGGGGGCGACGAGAAAGTAGAGCACGTCCTCATCGGATGTCGCGCCGTTGTACGCTGCACGCTCCTTCGCCGCATCCCAACTGAACGGCTCGCCCAGTCCTCCGCGATAGCTCCTGAAAAGCATGTGCTCGAACAAGTGGGGGACGCCTTGATCCTCTTCAGCCTGCGTCATCGCGCCGGCCCGGAATACTATCTCTGCCGTGACAATAGGTATGGAGTGATTCTCGACGATGATCACCTGCAAGCCATTGTCGAGCGTATCGGAGTGCATGATCCGATCGAGGGTCGCGCGCTGGGCGTTGCATCTGGCAACTCCGATACCCGAAAAACTGAACGCGACTGCGAAGGTGCCGACGACCACGAGACTACACCGCATCCGTCCCCCCGAAGGGTAGGTTTGGCCATTCGATGGGCCAAATCTACAGCTCCACGGTAACCTCTGCACGTTCGCCGACCGCCGCTCGTCGGCGCAGGTTGGCGGCAACCGAGCTGTTGCCGAGCGATCGACCCACCAGCGACGTTTCGATCCGCATCGAAGTGTCGCCTCGATGGTGTCTCTACATTTTCCGGTGTGCGTGCCATCGAACCATGTTCCGAGCCGATCAGCCGGCGGGAAGCAATCGCAACCGGCGCAGCCATGCTTGCCCTGTTGAAGCTTCACGGGCACATACCGTCAACACCGCAGAACACGGGAGCATCAGTGACAATTGCCTGCTTCATCCGCTACCAGATCGATCCGTTCCAGCGTGACGCGTTCAAGACATACGCCGAAAACTGGGGTCGGATCATCCCGAGATGCGGCGGCCACCTCATCGGATACTTTCTTCCACACGAAGGCACGAACGATATCGGGTGGGGCCTCATCGCATTCGACAGTCTCGCCTCGTACGAGAAGTACAAGGCGCGGCTCAGGACCGATCAGGAATCGCGCGACAATTTTCTCATGGCGCAGAGCAAGCGCTTCATCCTCCGTGAAGAGCGCAACTTCGTCGAAGTCGTCGACGGAACGTTCAACGTTCCGTCGACGCTTGGCGGCGCTTGACCGCGTAGCGTTTACGATGCCGGCGGCGTGACGACAAAGGAAGATCCATCGACGCTGATCGTCCACCCTGGCGCGAGCACGAGCGTCCAGCCGTTGCCGTTGATGGTAGTCGTCTGCTTCACGACGCCAGGCTCGAGATGTACATCGCCGAGCGATACGCGCAGCTCGGTCCACGATTGATTGATGAGGGCGCCGGATGGTGCGGAAAGCGATGCACCATCTGCGCTCTTCCACGCAAGATTCGCCATCACCGTCCCCGACGCACCGAGCGAAGCCTGGCCGCGCGGGTTGAAGCTCACGTTGAGCGAGTGCGGCCGCAGTCGCACGGTCGGACTGTCGAGAAATTCCTTACGGTACGCGGCAAGCTCGCGCTCGCGATTCGCCCATCGGATGTTCTCTTCGGCGACGATCGCGGGACCGCCGTAGATCCGAGCGCGTGAGTGCGCCGCCTGGGTGACGGCCGGCGACACGGTCGTACCGGCTGTTGCCATGAGTGCTGTCCGGACGAGCGATGCGGCCGGGAACTTCCGCGGCGCAATCGCACTGGCGATCATCGACTGCAAATCAGGATTACTCCTGAGCGAGCGGTGCCAGCGCTCGTTGGTGTAGTCGTCGAGCAGCATCGCGTACGCAGGCCCGGTGAAGTACTCGAAGGCGCGAACGAACGACGGAAGCGTCGTCGGAGCCGAATCCACCGATGCGATGAACGACGCACGGGGTGAGTTGGACAGCTTCCAGCCAGTGTATTCCGGAATGCCTTCCTTGACGTCCAGCGCTCGCTCGCGCGTTATCTCATCGGGCGAAGCAATGGCGTAGCGGGCTGCACGAAACAGGAGCGCATCGTGCACCGCGCTGTCGCGCCGCGCGCCGGTGCTGCGCAGAGCCGTCGCGAGCGCCTTCCATTCCAGACGCAGCCAGGTGCGGCCAGCGGCTTCGTCCAACAGTCCGGACCCGGAGCCGGTCTCTTCGTACGATGGTGCCGGCAGCACCGACGGCTGCAGCACGTGCATGGCTTCGTGGATCAGCAAGCGTTCAGCACCGAGCGTGTCGCCATAGACGGGAAGCAGTACCATCGCCCAGTGGCGGCCGGCCCACGTCACCGACGTATTCGACGGCGTTATCGTCGCAGGCAGCGGACCTTCCCAGACACCACGCGTTGGAGTGTATCCGGCCACATCGACGGGAGCGCTCGTGAGCAGAATCGTCTTGCCGCTGACACCCAGCCATGGGACCGAATCGAGCCGCGATCCCCATAGCTTGCCGGCATCGCGCGCCAACGCCGACTTTGCGCGCATCGTCGCATCGTGGAACGCATCGATCGCGCTATCGGGAAGCTGCGCCGGCAGTGTGCTCGCGATTGTGGTCACGCAGGTGATGGTGACGACGACGAAGTTTGTGACGCGCGCAGCAGTGAATGTGTGTTTCATTGCTCGGTCAGGGTGATTGTTGACGTTGTTGACGGCCTCACGCGAACGCCGCGCGCCGTTTCCATACCCCGCTCTTCCAGATAAGCGCCATCGCAAGACCGCGCGCAGCGGCTGTCAGCACGATCACCCACCACACACCGACGATTCCGAACCGTGCCGCAGCCCAGATCGCGAGCGGAACTCGCAGTGCTGTCAACGTGGTCGAGGTAAGCATCGGCGGGAGCGTGGTGCCCGACCCGCCCAGCGCCGCTTCCAATACTATCTCGGCGCCGAGGAACATGTTCGACAACGCGCTTATTCGCAGGTATTCGGCACCAATCATCTGCGTCGCCGGATCATTCGTGAAGATCCCTGCAAAGTCGGGTGCGATGGTGAGCTCCAGTATGCTGAGTATCACAGCGGGCACCATTACGTATCCGACGGTGATCCAGCCGCTGTGCTCCGCTCTCCTGATTTCGCCTGCGCCGATGTTCTGACCCACGATCGCCGCCACGGCAGCGCCGAAGCCGAGGCTGATGGTGTAAAGCCAGCTCTCGACGCGATGACCGATTCCGAGCGCGGCCAGCGCTGCGGTTCCGAATGGTGCGATGCTGCGTGTCAGCACTATGTAGATGAGCGAGAATACAACGCCCGTCATCGCTGTGGGGAGACCCACGCGTGTGATCGCAGCGATCGTTGTGCGGCGGACGTGTCCGAAGCTGACCATGCGGCGTTTGTGCAGAACAACGACACCCAACCCGAATGCCAGTGTGCGTGTTATCGCCGTCGCGATGGCGGCGCCTTCGATCCCGAGCTTTGGCGCGGGTCCGAGACCGAGTATCAGAATCGGATCGAGGATCATCGTTACCGCGATCGACACACTGAGGATGGCAAGCGGAGTTCGCGTGTCGCCGCTTGCACGAAATCCCGCGTCGACTGCGAAGAAGCCAAAGAATAGCGGGGCGCCGAGCAGATACGTGCCCAGATAGCGGCGCCCGAGGACCGCGATCGCCGGCTCGACGTTCATCACCGCGAACAGATGATCCAGCAGCAGCGTCCCGAAGAGCGCGACAGCGGAACCGAGTACGATCGAATACACCATCGCCTCACCCACGACGCGCGCCGCCTCTCGAGGATTGCGCTCGCCGTGCCGCCGGGCTGCGAGTGATGTGAGACCGATGCTCACCAGCTCGGCGATCGAGATGATGAGCCAGATCCAGAATACGCTCGCGGTCGCGGCGGCGAGCGCGACGGGGCCCAGAAAGCGGCCGATCCAGAGCAGATCGACCGTGAAGAACAGCGTCATGAGGAGCGTGGACGCCACCGCTGGCAGTCCCAGGCGCATGATCGTGCGCGCGAGCGGCTGGCGAACGAGACGGGCGTGCTCCCACTCGCCGGTGATGGTGATCGGAGTGACGCCTTCTTCGTGCGATTCGAGGATTACCGAACGGTCGTCGGGCACGGGCATTGCCCAATCTATCGGGCTCTGCCAGGAGGCATGAATGACGACGAAAAACAATCCCTACGGCGACGACGGCGGAACGCGTGTCGGCAAGCCCGGTACGCCGAAGCGCGATAACACTGGAGGAGGAGGCGACGGCGGCAATCTGGGCGCCGGCAAGGAGTCCACTGGTGGCCGTTCGGAGCGTGGAAATCCAGCGGACGCAGCGAACCCGGCGGCGGGATCACCCCGGCGCAAGGAAGACAAGGGCTCGGGCTACGGTGGGACTCGCGGGGGCCCGAAGACCGACGCCGGCCAGAAGTGACACGTTGGAATGGCGCTGGTGCGCCCGCGCCATTCCTCGAGTTCGGGCCCGGACACCGGACCGGGTAAATTTCAGCAGATGCTCGCTCCCTCAGGGATTCACCACGTAACGGCGATCGCCAGCGATCCACAGCGCAATATCGACTTCTACGCAGGAGTCCTTGGGCTCAGGCTGGTCAAGCGAACGGTAAACTTCGACGATCCGACCACATATCACTTCTATTTCGGTGATGAGATCGGACGCCCGGGGACGCTGCTGACCTTCTTTCCATGGCCGAATGCGCGCCGCGGACGTCAGGGCGCAGGCCAGGCAGCAGTGACATCGTTCGCGATCGTACCGGGATCCGTCGGATTCTGGCTCGAACGGTTGCTGAAGCACCATGTCGATTTCGAGCAGCCTTCCACGCGCTTCGACGGCGAGCGGGTCATCGCACTCAAGGATCCGGATGGATTGATGCTCGAGCTGGTATCGCATCAGCGCGCCGAGCAGTGTGAGGTTCCCGCGGATGCGGACACCGACACGCAGATCCCAGCGGAACATCGGATCCGGGGCGTTTACGCGGTCACGTTGTGGCAGGACGGTCAGCAGCACACGGCCGATCTGCTCACGACGTCGCTCGGATTCCGTCTCGCGCGTGAACAGGGAAGCATCTTCCGGTATACGTCGGACGACAGCAGACCGGGCTCGATTGTTGATCTCAGAATCGTTCCTGGACTGTGGCCCGGCGTGATGGGCGCCGGAACGGTGCATCATGTTGCGTTTCGCGCGACTGACGACCGGACGCAGCTGAATGTGCGCGAGGAGCTCGAAGCGGGCGGATACAACGTGACGCCGGCTCTCGATCGCGATTACTTCAAATCGGTTTATTTTCGCGAGCCTGGCGGCGTGCTCTTCGAAATCGCAACTGATGGACCCGGCTTCACTGTCGATGAGCCCGCGCCTCTACTCGGCCGCGCACTCAAACTGCCAGCGTGGCTCGAGCCGCGCCGGTTCGAGATCGAAGCGCTTCTTCCAAACATTCACCTGCCGATCGATCTTCCGGGACCGAACGCGTAGCATTTCGCAGTACCTCAAGCAGCATATCAATCCTTGACCAGATAGAGCGACGTACAGATGACAGACAAGACTCCAGTGGAACTCGAGAAGGCGTGCATCGATGCAATTCGCGTTCTCGCGATGGATGCAGTGCAGAAGGCGGACTCTGGCCACCCAGGGACGCCGATGGCGCTCGCACCGCTCGCGTACGTGTTATGGACGCGCCACTTGCGCTACAATCCGACCGATCCGCACTGGCCCAACCGTGACAGATTCATTCTGTCGTGCGGCCATGCATCGATGTTGCTGTACAGCGTCTTCTATCTCACTGGCTACGACCTGTCGCTCGACGACATCAGGAATTTTCGTCAGCTGCACAGCAAGACACCCGGACATCCCGAGTACGGACACACACCTGGCGTCGAAACGACGACCGGTCCGCTCGGACAGGGATTCAGCAATGCAGTCGGAATGGCGATCGCGGAAGCACACACGTCCGCTGTATTCAATCGCGCGCAACGGATCATCGATCACTACACGTATTTCATCGCGAGTGACGGTGATCTCATGGAAGGGATCTCGAACGAAGCCGCATCGTTCGCCGGCCACAACAAACTGGGTCGGTTGATCGGCTTCTACGATGACAATCACATAACGATCGAAGGCAACACCGATCTCACCTTCAGCGACGACACGCGGCTCCGTTTCGAAGGGTACGGCTGGCACGTGCAGTTCGTCGGCGACGTGAAGAATCTGGATGCGCTGGACGAGGCCATCAAACGCGCAAAGGCAGAGACCGAGCGTCCGTCGCTCATCATCATGCGCACGCACATCGGCTACGGCAGCCCGAACAAGCAGGACACCTCGGCCGCGCATGGATCTCCACTAGGCGTGGAGGAGGTCAAGCTCACCAAGGAGAACCTCGGGATTCCGTCGCAGGAGCCGTTCTATGTCGACCCCGACGCGCTCGCATTCTGGCGACGCGCGGGACTCGCAGGTGCGGACGAACAGGCTGCGTGGAACACGCTGTACGACGAGTGGAAGGCGGCGAACCCGGATCTGTGCGCTGAATTCGAGCGACGCGCACACGGTCTTCTCAAGGATGGCTGGGAAGATCTGATCCCGACGTTCGACGCGAAAACCGGAAACGTCGCAACGCGATCCGCATCCGGCGCAGTGATCAACGCGATCGCACCAAAGATCCCGGAGCTGATCGGAGGCTCGGCGGATCTCGCCAGCTCGACCGACACGATAGTGAAAGGCGCGCCGAGCTTCGGGCCGGGAAGTTACGAGGGACGCAACTTCCATTTCGGAATCCGCGAGCATGGAATGGGCGGTGTCATGAACGGGATGGCGCTCTACGGCGGCATAATCCCGTACGGCGCGACGTTCCTGATATTCAGCGACTACATGCGGCCGCCAATGCGACTCGCGTGCATGATGCGCCAGCGTCTCATCTACGTTTACACGCACGATTCGATCGGACTCGGTGAGGATGGCCCGACGCACCAGCCGATCGAGCAGTTGTCCAATCTGCGAGCGGTCCCGAACATGACCGTCATCCGCCCCGCCGATGCCAACGAGACGGCGGAAGCGTGGCGTGCAGCGCTCAAGATCGGAACACCGGTGTGTCTGATACTCACGCGACAGAAGTTGCCGTTCATCGACCGGACCAGGTACGCCGCTGCGAGCAATGTCGCGCGCGGTGCATACGTACTGGCCGACATTCGCGGTGGCGATCCGGAAGTCGTATTGATGGCGAGCGGATCCGAAGTATCGATCATTCTTCAAGCGCAGGACACGCTCGCGCAACAGGGGATTCGCGCACGCGCCGTGAGTGTGCCGAGCATGGAGCTGTTCGCGAAACAGGATCAGGCCTATCGCGACAGCGTGCTGCCACCCGGGATCAAGCGCATCTCGATCGAGGCGTCACAGCCGATGTCGTGGTACAAGTGGATCGGCGAGGGCGGCGTCGCCATCGGCCTCGACCATTATGGTGCATCAGCGCCGTATCAGGAGTTGTACAAGGAGTTTCACCTGACGCCGGAGAACGTCGTCAACACGGCGAAGTCGCTGCTCGGAAAGTGACAGCTCGATGAGCGTGGATTGAAACAGTGAGCGAGCGCCGGGTGATCGATATCTCGGTGATGTTGTCGCCCGACACACCAGTGTGGCCGGGCGACACGCCGTTTTCATGTCTCTGGACGTGGAACATGGACGAGGGATCGAGCGTGAACGTGAGCGCGGTGACATCGAGCCCGCACGCGGGGACGCACGCAGATACGCCGTTGCACGTAACGCGCGGTGCGGCGGGATCTGAATCGCTGGCGATCGCGGCTTTTCGGGGGCGGGTTGTCGTTGTGGACGTGACCGATCTCACCGCCGATATCGAGATCGAAGAGATCGATCGTCGCACGCGCGGATACGCTGCGACGACACGTCTGCTGCTCAGGACCGGACGGAGCATCGCGAGTGGCATATTCCCCGAGAGCTGGCCGAGTTTGTCGGTCGATTGTGCGCGGAACCTGGTAGCGCGTGGCGTGGTCCTCGTTGGTATGGACTGCCCGTCCGCGGACGATCGGGAGAGCAAGACGCTGGACGTGCACCACGAACTGCTGGACCGCGGCGTATGCGTGCTGGAGAATCTGGATCTGCGCGAGGCCGAGCCGGGCGAATATGTGCTCGACGCGCTGCCGATGAAGGTAGCGGGACTGGATGCGGCGCCGGTGCGGGCCGTGCTCGAGTTCACGGGGTAGCCGATCCACATTCGATGATGCTGCCGCGTTAGTGTTTCGATCACGGCTCGATTCATCGCTTATTCTTGTCTCATGCGCCGAATCCTCATTGCCACCGCAGCACTCGCCTTGCTCGGCATCATCGCGTACGGCATGTTCGGGATGGGCGGTAGCAGTGGCGCTGGCGGGATGATTCAGCGCAACGCCAGTGTGAACGATCCGCCCGCTCCCGCGATAACGGTGCGCGATCTCGATGTCGGGCAGGGCGATGCGACGTACATCCACAACGGGGACAGCCGCGTCCTGATCGACGGCGGTCCCGATGCTCGCCGGATGGGGTTTCTGCTCGATTCGCTCGGGTTGAACAACAGGACCATCGACGTCGTGATCCTCACCCATCAACACTCCGATCACTACACCGGGCTGCTTCCGCTATTCGATTCGCGCCGTCACATAAGGATCCGGTACTTCTTCGAGGATAAGGACCCTTCCGCCGCTTCCACCCTCGCGCGGCTGCGCGACTCGGTCATCTCGCGGGTTCAGTCTGACAGCCTGCAGTATCGAAGCACGGATGACCCGTGCGGCGACGGCGAGGCGATGTGCACGATCACTCTGCGCGGCGGTGCGACGATGCACATCATGCGACCACTGGCAGCGCCCGCCAAACCGAACAACCGCTCCGTCGCCGTGAAGCTCGTCGGTGCGGATTCGGCATCCTTTACGATGTGGATTGCAGGCGACGCCGAACACGCCGCGATCGCGCACTTCGAGGCGGCGGGCTACGCGGTGAACCCCGGCATGAAGGTCGATGTCCTGAAGGCCGACCATCATGGCAGCTGCAACGGCGTGACGCCACGCTATCTGGAGCTTACTCAGCCGACCTGGGCGGTGGCGTCACTTGGTGCGGTAAACGATTACGGTCACATGCATCAGCAGGCGAAGGCGGAATACCGCAATGCTGGAGTGCAGTGGTATCGCACCGATCAGAACGGCACGGTCACGATACAATCGCCAGGTGTGCCGGGAGGCGGCTACACCATCACACCTTCTCGGCCGGGCAAGGACCTGAACGGGCCGAGCGATCGCAGGGCAAGCGCGCGGGGATGCGCTGGAAGCGAAAGTTGATCACCGAACAAGATCGAGTATCTAGAGGGTGATGTTACCCTTGCCGCCGGTCCCGCCCTTCGCCACCTGAGCAGCTGATTTCGCGAGGCGTCGCGCCAGCTCCGCTGGATCCTGTGCTATCGTGACGCGCAGTACGTCGCCTTCGTTTACCCCCTTTGGCAACACGTCGATCGGCATGGTGACAACGTGATTGCCGTTGATTTCGACGGCAGCTACGCCGTTCTCGATCTGGTCGATGACCCAGGTGCTGCTGGATCCGCCGTGCGCCGGCGGGGAAGGCGAGTTCGAGTCGGTCATTTGGGCTCCGTGCGGACGTGGCATACCGAATGCTCTGGGGAAAGATATCGAACGAAGACCTTGAACCCCTGACAAGTCATGTACTCTGGTTCCGGCGCGACCGAATCTCTCTGGATGGACACGGCCGAAGTCCTCTCGTTCCCGCCGCTTGGGAGTGATGAACGCGCGCACGTTTGCATCATCGGCGCCGGCATTTCCGGTTTGACCACCGCGTATCTCCTCACGCGTGCCGGCAAGGCGGTGATCGTCATCGACGATGGCCCGGTAGGCAGTGGCGATACGGGGCGAACCACTGCACACATCTCCAATGCGCTCGACGATCGCTATTCCAATCTCGCCACACTCTTCGGTGATGAAGGGGCTCGACATGCCGCCGATTCGCATACGGCCGCGATCCAGCGGATCGAAGCCATCGCCGAGCTGGAAGGTATCGATTGCGATTTCGAGCGTGTGGACGGATTTCTCTTTCTCCACAAAGAAGGAAAGAGCGAGCTCCTCACGGACGAGCTGGAAGCCAGCCATCAGGCAGGTCTCACCGATACGGAGTTGGTCGAGTGCGCACCACTCGACGCATTCGACACTGGTGTCGCACTTCGGTTTCCACGTCAGGCGCAGTTTCATGCATTGCGATATCTGAACGGACTGGCACGCGCCATAACGCGCGATGGCGGCCGAATCTACTCGGGAACGAAAGCAAGAAGCATCGAGGATGGCGCGCCCGCGAAAGTGATTACCGCCGACGGCCACACCATCATTGCCGATGACGTCGTCGTCGCCACCAACTCGCCGGTGAACGACTGGATGGTCATGCACACCAAACAGGCCGCGTATCGCACGTACGTGGTGGGACTGCGCGTGCCGTCCGACGCAATCCCGCACATGCTTCTGTGGGATACCGCCGATCCGTATCATTATGTTCGCGTGCATTCCGCAGACAGGCCGGACGCTGATTACGAAGTGCTCATCGTAGGCGGAGAAGACCACAAGACCGGCCAGGCGCAGGACATGGAACAACGCTTTGCACGTCTCGAACGATGGGCGCGCGAGCGCTTTCCCATGGCGCAGGACGTCCTGTATCGCTGGTCGGGACAGGTTCTGGAGCCGGTGGATAGTCTTGCATTCATCGGAAAGAATCCCGGTGCCGACGAGCACATCTACATCATCACAGGCGATTCAGGGCACGGGATTACACACGGCACGATTGGCGGCATCCTTCTCACGGATCTGATCATGGGTGTCCCGAACCCGTGGACGGATATTTACGATCCGAGCCGCATAGCACTGCGCGCGGCGCCGCATTTCGCTCGCGAAAACCTGAATGTGGCGGAACAATATTCGAGCTGGATAACACCGGGCGACGCTGGGAGCGCCGACGAGATTCCCAACAACTCGGGTGCGGTCATACGTCGCGGCATGCACAAGATCGCGGTTTACAAGGATGCGTTCGGCAAGGTCAACGAATGTTCCGCAGTCTGCACACATCTTTACTGTATCGTCGATTGGAACGACACCGAAAAGACGTGGGACTGTCCCTGCCATGGTTCCCGCTTCGATCCGTATGGCAAGGTAGTGAACGGGCCTGCGATCGCGGACCTGGAGCCTGCGCGAACGTAAGGGCAGGCCCCCGTGCCTACCCTACTGCCGATGCATCAACGTCACCCCATCTCCACGATCACGGTGTGGCGCGCCCCGTCGTCGCGCAGCTGCACGACTCCATCCGCCACCGCAGCGCCGTCCAGCGTTACGCTCTTCACGCCGCGCTGGACATGCGCCGGATTGCGCACCTCGATCGTGTACGTCGCCGACTGGTAGATGTATTCGATCGTGAATCCATCCCAGGTGGGCGGAATGCACGGATTCATCGTGAGTCGATCGCCGCGCTTGGTGAAGCCGAGTATTCCTTCGAGACCCGTGCGATAGTACCAGCTCGCGCTGCCCGTGTACCACGTCCAGCCACCGCGTCCGAGATGCTGGTCGGCCGTGTAGATGTCGGCCACGACCACGTAAGGCTCGACCTTGTAATTCTCGACGGCCTCTCTCGTGTTCGAGTGCATCACAGGATTCAGCATCTGGAACAGCTCGAACGCGTGCGCGCCGTTGCCGTTCATCACCTGCGCCCAGATCACCCACGTAGCCGCGTGCGTGTACTGCGCTCCATTCTCGCGTACACCGGGTAGATAGCCCTTGATGTAGCCAGGATCGTGAGTCGTCTTGTCGAATGGCGGTGTGAGCAGCATGACCAGCTGCGCGTCATTCCGAACGAGGTGCTGGTCGACGGATACCATCGCCGACTGCGCACGTTGCGGATGTCCCGCTCCGGAGAGAACGCTCCAGCTCTGCGCAATGGAATCGATCTTGGCTTCGTCGCTCTTGCTCGATCCGAGCGGATAACCGTCGTCGTAGTACGCGCGAACGTACCAGTCGCCATCCCACGTGTTGGTTTCGATTCCGTTCCGGTAGCGCTCCGCGATCGCGAGGAAATCGTCGTGCGTTCCCGTATCGCCGCGCGATGCGCTGATCTCGGCGAAGCGCTTGAGCGTCGCGATCAGGAACCATGCGAGCCAGACGCTTACTCCCTTCCCTCCGATCCCGACCCGGCTGTACCCGTCGTTCCAGTCGCCGCTTCCGATCAACGGTAGATCGTGTTGCCCGAATGTGGACGCCTTGCGCAGCGCGCGCACGCAGTGCTCGTATATGGTCGCACTCTCGTCCGATATATCCGGCTTGTCGTACAGCTCGTGCTCGTCGGGAGCGAGTTGACGCATCGTTATGAATCTCGCCTGCTCGTCCAGAATCGCGTTGTCGCCGGTCACTTCCGTGTAATGCGCCACGACGAACGGCAACCAGACCAGATCGTCCGAGAAGCGCGTCCGAACCCCGCGGCCGCTCTTCGGATGCCACCAGTGCTGCACGTCGCCTTCCACGAACTGCCGGCCGGCGGCGCGCAGGATGTGAGCGCGCGCAACGGGAACGTCGGTGTACAGAAACGCCATGCAGTCCTGCAGCTGATCCCTGAACCCGTATGCACCGCTGGATTGATACAGCGCCGTGCGTCCCCACATCCGGCATGAGAGAGCCTGGTACAACAACCACCCGTTCTCGATCCGGTCGAAGGATTCATCCGGTGTCCTGACCTTGATAGTCGCGAGCCTGGCCTGCCATGCCTTGCCCGAGCGATCCACCTCGGCGACGGAGCTTTCCACGGTCCTGTACCTGCGGATGAGCGTTCGCGCCTCGTCCGTGGAGGAGATTGCGCCGAGCAGCACGACTACTTCCGCAGTCTCGCCGGGATGGACTGTAACGCTTGTCTGCAGCGCGCCACACGGATCGACCACCTCGCCGACCGACTCACCGAGCGCCGCCTTCGACAGAGCCGCGGGGCGGGCAGGCGTTCCATTCCGTCCAATGAATTCGCGTCGGTCCGCTGTGTAGCTCGTCACATCACCGCTCATTGCAAGGAACGCAACGAGATCGGAGTATTCCTGATCGAAGAAATTCTGCCCGAAGATGGATGCGGTGTCGGTGTCGTAGGAAGTGTACACATGCTGCTGCGTCAGGTCGCGCGAAACGCCGAGCACCCATTCGACGTAGCTCGTCACCGTGATGCGTTTTGGCGATCGGCCGTTGTTGGTGATCCTGAGTACGCTCACCTTTACCGGATCGTCAGTTGCCATCGCGATCTTCACGGATGTATGTATGTCCGCGTGTTGATGGTCGAAGATCGAGTAGCCGGCGCCATGCTTGACGACGTATTCGGTCATCTCGCGGATCGGAGCCGGTGTCGCGGTCCAGACATCACCGGTCTCGTCGTCGCGCAGGTAAATGCAGTCGCTGCATGGATCACGGACGGGATCGTTGTGCCACGGAGTTATACGATAGAAGAAGCTGCTTTCCGCCCACGTGCAGCTGCTGCCGCTTTCCGTTATGACGAACCCTGCCGCAGGATTCGCTACGACGTTCGCCCACGGTGCCGGCGGCAGCTCGGTGCCGTACAACCGCATCTCGTACTCGCCGGCCTCGTTGAAGAATCCGAAACCGTTGGTAACTGGTGAATCAGATGGCACCAGCGACACATGGCGATCTGCAGTACGACGCGCGTATCGCGGCGGTACCGGAGCGTCCGGGCTTCCGGCGTATTCCTTCGTGTCATCGGCAAATTCGAGCAGGGATCCCAGCCCCAGCCCATCACACGCAACGTGCACGCGCGCCATCGCGCGGATCAGTGCGACGTCGTCCGCCTTGAGTACGTCGGTACGACGGATGAACACGCCGCCGGAGCGATCGATCAGCGCCGCCTCGCTCGACGCCATGACCGTGGACGTGAGCGTGTCGTTCAATTCCTGCAGGTAGGACGGCGGCCGCTCGTTCAGGATGACGAGATCCGATTTGAGGCCCTTCAATCTCCAGTAATGATGCGCCTGCAACAGTTGCCGGATGCTCGGCATTCCCTCCGGTGCGTCGATGGTCGCAAGCAGGATCGGGTTGTCACCGGAGATGCCGAGTGGCCATAGCGACTGCTGTCCGCGCGTGTTGTCGCGCAGCTCGGTACCGGTCGGCCGCAATTGCGGATGCGGATAGATCAGGTAGCCGGCGAACTGCTGATACACGGCAGCATCACTTGGCGCGATCCCCAGATCGCGCAGCTCGGCCTGCGCCTGCGCCCAGCTCAGATCCAGTGCGCGGCGCGCACTGAACGGATCATCGTACAGGTCCGACAGCTCCACCGCGCGCTCGCGTGTCTCTGCAACGAGCGTAGTGAAGCTCACCGGGACGGATTTGCCGGGCGCCACACGAATGCGAACGCGGAGTGAGAATATCGGATCGAGCGGAGCGCCTGCCGAATTGGACAGACTGCCGGCATCTTCCATTGCATCGGGATGTCGCACGGATTTCCCGCGGCCGATGAACTTTGCACGGTCGGTCTCGTAACTCACACTACCTACGCGCTCGGGGCCTGTCGCGACGACGTGCGCCCCCCAGTAGACCTTCTCGTCCGACGCGCGAGCGCGACGCGTTGCAATGATCGCCGAATGCTCACCGACCCATTCGGTCTGGACAAAGAGATTGCCGAATGCGGGATGCTGCCTGTCCGTGTCGAGCGACTGCAACACGATTTCCGAGTAGCTCGTGAGCTCGAACTCACGCGTCACAGCGGACCTGTTGGTGATCGTCACGCGCCTGACTTCCGCAGCGTCGTCGGACGATACCACGACTTCCATCCTCGTGTCTACGTCGCCATCCCGGCGGTGGAACTCGACGCGATCACTGGCAAACGAGACATGATACGCGTCAGCGTCGACGGCCACGGGCTGATGGGCTGCGCTCCATACACGCCCACTCGTCATGTCCTTGACGTATATCCACTCGCCGTGGTTGTCACGCGTCGTATCGCGGCGCCAGCGTGTCACCACGATGTCCCCGTAACGACTGTAACCACCGCCGGCGTTTGTGATGAGCGTAGTGTAGGGAACGTTGCCCAGCAGCGCGATGCGTGGCTGGGACGTGTAAGGCGTATCCGTTTCCCGTACGGCTGGCTTCGCGATTTCCACCGGCGTCGTCGGGACCGGCTCGTCCTCGTTGCCGGTACGCTGCACTACCAGGCGTCGTGGAATGCGTTCCTGAAGAACCAGGTCGTTGGATCGGACCAGCGGATCCGCATGAAAACGTCGCTGCCACACCTGACGTTGCAATGCGTTGGTGAGTGCCACCAGACTCATCCCGATGTGGTGCGCCATGTACGTTCCAACCACCGCACGCGTGGATCCCGGATCCGGACGCGTGTAGTCGATGGCGTCACGGAAGCCGTACGGCCCGAGCGCTCCTTCACTCTCGAGCAGGGCGAGGTTCCGGATTGCCTGATGCGGCTGGATCAACATCGCGAGCACGGTCGCGTACGGCGCGACGACCAGGTCCTTGTTGAGCCCGCGCTTGAGCGCGAGATCCGGCACACCGAAACCGCGATACTGATATACCTGATTCCGGTCGCGCATATTGTATGCAGATTCGGATACTCCCCACGGTGTCTTTCTCTCCGCACCGTACAGAATCTGTCGTCGCACTGCACCGTGGTAGGTCTGATCCAGCAGCGTGAACGGGTACGACTGCGTCACGAGCACCGGCATGAGATACTCGAACATGCTGCCGCTCCACGATGCGAGAGCGCGAATGCCCCTGTCAGACGTGAGCGAGCGTCCGAGATGAAACCAGTGCTCGACCGGAACGTCGCCCTTGGCGATAGCTATGAACGAAGCAAGACGTGCTTCGGATGCAAGCAGATCGTAGAATGAATTGTCGAACGAGCTGGCGCTCGTATGATATCCGATGGAGAACAGCTTCCTGCGCTCATCGTACAGGAATGTAAAATCCATCTCGGACGCGTAGGCGAATGCGCGATCCGCAATCGCGCGCAGTCGTGCGCACTCGTCGCCGACATCCTCGCCGGGCGCCACGGTTCCCTGCATCCGCTCGCCCGACCTGGCGGCGACTATGCCACCCGCGAGCGAATGGCCGGAAATTTCCATCTCGATCGTGCGCGGTTGCAGCGAGTGGATTATCTGGATGCATGCCTGCTTCAACGCGATGAAGTGGCCGGCCAGGTTGCCGCTGTCGACAGTCGATATGTACGCAGGCTCCAGCACCTGCAGCGTCGTGAGGTCGTACCAGTTGAAGAAATGACCCCGATAACGGTTCATCTTCTCCAGTGACAGGAACACCCGCTCCAGGCGCTCGATCATGTCCTGCCGAGTGATGAAGCCAAGGTCGGCAGCGCTGACCGTCGCCAGCAGCTGAAGACCGATGTTGGTGGGCGACGTACGAAGGGCGACTTCCGGCTCGGGATCTTCCTGAAAATTGTCGGGCGCGAGCCAGTTCGTCTGCTCGGTCACGAAGTGATTGAAGAACTCCCAGTGCAATCGTGCATACCGCTCGGCGCGTGAGCGCTCGGCATCGCCGAGCTTTACCTCGCCCGGAATTGCCGGAGCGGAGAGAGCAGATGCGATGCTGGGTGACACGATCCAGAGGATCGCCAGCGGAATCGTTGCGACCACGGCCAACACGCGCAATCCGACATGCTCGCCCGTGTAGTACACACCCACCATCGCGCCGACGCCGGCAAGCAGACCGATCACCACCGCGGGCCACATGCGGCGATACACTTCGCGGTCAGCGCCGGAGCGCATCGCGCGTTCCACCTGCGACGCCGTCTGCCACTCGAGCATGTGACGGTGCGTCACGTACAGGCGCACCAGTGTGCGCACTATCGCGTCCGCCGATACCCACGCCTGATGCGGCAGGAACGTCACGGCAAGGCCAAACTGCTCGGCGTTCGCCATTATGTCGCGCGCAACCGCACCGTAGTACGCCTGCAGAGATTGATCGGTCGGCGGTTGAAGTATCGCGAGGACTGCCGCGAACAGCCACGGAAATGCGATGAACCCCAGCACGACGAGCGTCCATAGCATCGGCGAACCAGGCAGGATAAACCAGCCAACGAGCAACAACACCAGCAACGCTATCTCTACGAGCGACCGTCTCAGGTTATCGAAGATCTTCCAGCGCGAGAGCGTCGACAGTCGATTCGGCTCCAGACCGTCCGGACCCGGTACCGTCGTGCCCAGCCAGCTCAGGATCTGCCAATCGCCGCGAATCCAGCGGTGCTTGCGACGCGTGTAGGCGAGATAGCGTGTCGGATAGTCGTCGTAGAGCTCGATGTCGGTGACGAGACCCGCACGCGTGTACGTACCTTCGATGAGATCGTGGCTCAGCAACGTGTTCTCGGGAAAACGACCATGCGTCGCTTCCTCGAATGCGTTGACGTCGTAGATCCCCTTGCCCGTAAAGCTCCCCTCGCCGTACAGATCCTGATACACGTCCGACACCGCTGTCGTGTATGGATCGACGCCGGGGTGGCCCGAGTGAATCGCGGCGAACTTGGAGCGATACGCGCTCGTGAGCGCAACACCAACGCGCGGCTGGAGAATCCCGTATCCGCGCGTCACACGCCCGAGCGTTTCATCGTACTCGGCGCGATTCAGCGGATGCGCCATGGTTCCGACGAGCTGCGCGGCTGCACCACGCGGAAGCACGGTATCGGAGTCGAGCGTTATGACGTAACGCACATCCACGAGCCATGAGGGATCGCCGGCGATCACGGGGAACGCGTCGGTGGATCCGCCACGCAGAAAGCGATTGAACTCCGCAAGCTTGCCGCGCTTGCGCTCCCACCCCATCCAGACGCCTTCGGTCTCGTTCCACCTGCGCGCGCGGTGGAAGATCAGAAATGGACCGGCATCGCTTGGCGTCCTGTACTTGTCGTTCAGTCCCCGGACGCCGCTCTCGATCGCGTCCACGACGTGCGCGTCACCGGCAAGAGTCTCGGTCCTGGCATCGGTGAAATCGCTGAGAATCACGAAACGGAGATTCGGATCCGGATTCGCGAGATACTGCACCTCGAGATGCTCCAGAGCTTCGCGCACCGACGCAACAGTTGCGAACAATGTTGGAACAACGACGGCGGTCCGCGCTTGCGCGGGAATACCCTCGTCGCGATAGTCCATTTTCGGAAGCAGGTGCGGCGGCACGATCACCGTCACCAACTTGTTAACGACCGCGACACCAACCTCGCTCGCCGGAATCGCAAGCAGCAGTATCAGCAGCAGTGCGTAGCCCGTCGTCGTGATCGGCGCAATCTCCAGCATCAGGACGAACACCAGCAGCGTCACCGTCGATATCACGCCGAAGTAAATCATGCTCGGGTGACGCTTGGCCCAACGATATACGCGCTCGCCGACCGTCGGGATGTATTGAGTGCGCTCCTCGAGTGTGAGCCTCCCCTCGCCAATCAGCCAGTGGCCCACGTGCGACATGCGCGCATCGCCGGGATGCTCGCGCGCGAGGGCGAGCACTTCGTTGGCGATCGAATCCTCGTCGCGCTTGGTGCGTTTGGCTATCTGCTCGACTGCATGGCGGTACTCGTCGCGCGACGCGAACGTCATGTCGCCATAGACGTGAGCCGGATCGTCGCGCAGCAGTCTCTCCGTCACGCTCTGGGATTCGACGAACTCGTTCCAGTCCAGACGCGCGATCATGCGCAGGCTCTGGATGCTGTTCGTGATGGTGACCTGCGTTATCGCGATACGACGATTCGAGCGCGTGACGGCGTCTTCGGCACTGAGCCCGTCTTCCGCGATCCACTGCTCCAGCCACACCAGAGGCGTGAAGTTCGTCTGGTAGCTGCGTATCTGTCCGAGAAAGCGCGCGACGAACGTCGGCGTCAGCTGCGGATGGTGATCTATGAATGTCGAAAGCGCCTGTGACAACGCGTCCGACGACTCGGCGCTCGCAGTGCGCATACGTGTCGCCCACACGTCGGCTTCCTGCACCTCCGCCAATCGTGCAGCCGTGCGCAGTGCCATCCGGCGAATATTCTCGACCAGGCCGAGCCGCAGCATCGTCGGAATCGCCCACAGCTCGCCCAGCTTGAGCTGCGACACGCGCTGAAACTCACGCGTGAACAACGTGATGTTATCGAGATCCAGTCTGCCTTCTGTATGACCGATGAGCTCGATCGCCAGCTCGTACACACGCGGATACCCTGCCAGCGTACCGGTCGCGAGCTTGGGCAGCTCCTGATAGTACTTGTGCGGGAGCGCGGTGCGTACCTCGCGCATGTGCTCCTGAACGATGTAGTAGTTGTCCAGCAACCACTCGCCAGCCGATGAGATGTCGACGCCATGTGCAGCAGCATCACTCAGTGCGTGCTGGATCTCCTCCAGTACTGTCCTGGTGTCGTCCAGTCTGCGAAGCAACGGGCCCGGACCGCGTCGCAGCGGCGGCGGTCCAATCTTTTCCTGGCGCGCGACCGCGCGTGCGCGCTCGGCGAGTCGCTCGACGCCGAGCACCTCGCCTCGGATTGGAGCTACAAGATGGGCGGCGCCAGCGCCATCATCTTCGGTCCCGGTCCAGGCGAGGAAGCGCTTGAGGACGTTTTTTTCGGTTTTTGGGGGGGTAGCTGTGGCCACGTAGCGAAAGTTAAAGGCGCCGCCGAAGCGGTGCCCCGAATCTGCATGACGTACGGGCCGGTGCGCGACGCCATGCAAGCGGGGACGTATCTAACTATTGCACGTAGTACGCCTTTATCGCCGAGGAGATTACAACGTCGCGAACGTGGGCCGGGTCAGGACTGTCCGCGAGCGCGCCCTCGGCCATGATCTCGTCCCAGATGCGCTTCACCCAGATCACGAACTGCTCCGCGCTGATCCCGCCATTGTGCGCCTCTGCCGCAGCGGAGCTTACCGCGCTGCGTACCTCGTCGTGCGCGCCCTCCGAGATCGAGCAATGCGCCCTCAGGGCCGCACGAAATTGGGTCGACGTCTCTTCACTTAGCACGCGAAAAATATACTACGCATGTTTCCGGGAAGACAACGGGCAGTGAACAGTCGATCGGGCCACACGGGCGTCAGTAAAGGATTGGCAAGCGGCGACGCGTCATGCAGCAACTAGAGGAACAAGCTCGGTCATGTCCGCGACGGCATTTCTGAATGCTGCCAGGGCATCGAGAACCGTCGGATCGAAAGCCGTCCCGCGGCCCTCGTTCAGGATTCGGGACGATTCTATCCACGGAAGACTCGCGCGGTATGGCCTGTCCGCCGTCAGAGCCTCGTATACGTCGGCGACGCACAGAATTCTCGCGGTCATGTCGAGTCTGTTACCGCTCAGATGCCATGGATAGCCGCTGCCGTCGAGCCGCTCGTGATGCAGAGCCGCCGACCACGCGAAGTCGCGGAAGGCAGGTACCCGGGACAGGATCTCCCAGGTAAAGAACGGATGGCGCTCCACGGATTTCCGCTCGGAATCGGTAAGTGGTCCGGCCTTGTCGAGGATGGAATTCGACACACCCAGCTTGCCAATGTCGTGAAGAAGGCCGGCGCGGTACACGCGCCGCTGAGTGCCAGAATCGAGCTTCATCTCGCGCGCGATTCCCAGCGCGTACGACGCTACGTTGCGGGAATGCGAGTAGGTGTACGGCGACTTGGCGTCGATTATGTCGGCGAAGGCGCGCGCTACGACGTCCAGATCCTCCTCGCTTACCCAGCGCAGCTGGGACGCGGGCTCAGCGCCGATCACTTCATCGGTAGGATCGGTACTGTCGAGCCTCTCCCACCAGCTCGATTCATGACGCCAGCCAAGGACGCGATCCACCAGGGCCGGATCAAACCAGGTCCCGCTCCGGCGCCGCGCGATCCCTATCGCGCCTCTGGAGCCGTCATGCTGATGAAACACGTCGATCACCTGGGCAAGATTCGCGATTCGCGACATGAGCGGGATCGCGGGTCCGGCAAGCCCGTCGGGATGGCCCTTGCCGTTCCAGTGCTCGTCCAGGTGTCTCACCGCATCGGCGGTGGCCTGCGGGAATCCCAGCCGCATGGCGATGTCAGCGCCTCGCTCGCACCGTAATCCCATGATCTCCTTCATCACGTCTTCGGCGCGGGCGACGCCCACGAAATACCTGAGCTTGTCCGAAAGGCCGCCTTCCATGGCGACCGTACGTGCCGTCTCCACAGCGAGAGCCACCCTGTTCTGGCGGTCGACACGTCTCATTCGAGGCTTGAGCTCGAGGTCGTCCGTCCCGAACAGCTGGCAGAGACGAGCAGCGTTGTTGGAGCAGCCGGCGTCCTTCAGAAGGAGCGCGTAGTAGAGCGCGGCGCTGTCGGACGGGTTCATGTCCAGCTCGCGGCTCAGGCGCATGCCGATCAGGCAGGTGCGCATCGTGTGGCCAATCGGCTGCCCTTCCGTGAGATCCAGCGCACACGAAAGCGCGGAAATCACCTCTGAAAGGTTGATGCGCGCGGACATAGTGTCGCCAAGTCTCGGCTACACCCGCGCGTTATTCACCGGCAGAAAATTCCTCCCGGATCCGTACGGAGTCCGTCCCCACTCCGTCCCCACTCCGTCCCCACTCCGTCCCCACTCCGTCCCCACTCCGTCCCCGCCGCTACGTCCCCGCGTACCACTCGTAGCCCTGATCGCTCCAGTATCCGCCGTTGCGCTTGGGCATGAAGACTATCTTTGTGAGGTATTTCGTATTCTTGTAGCCCAGCTTCACGGGTGAGAAGAGACGCGCTGGCGCGCCGTGGCCGGGCTCCAGCATCCTGCCGTCCAGTCCGTAACAGATGAGCGTCTGCGGATGCATCGCGCTCTCGATGTCCCAGCTCTCGTGGTAGTCGTTGTCGAACGACTGAAAGTCGACGTACTTCGCGTCCGGAGTCGCGCCAGCTGCACGCGCGAGATCGCTCATCCGAACTCCTGTCCACGTTTCCACCGCGGTCCATCCCTCGACGCAGTAATGATTCACGCGCTGCGTGATGCGCGGCAGACGTTGCAGCATGTCCATCGTCAGTGTGAGCGGACGCGTCACGAGCCCCGACACTTCGAGCGTCCACTGCCCGCGCGCCGAAACGTCCCACACTGGAACTGTATCCGAAATGTAATATTTCGGTAACGCCACCCCCGCGTTGCGCCATCGCGATGACGGTGCATCCATCGACGTATGACGGAACAGTCCGCGCTCGAGTGTCTCGTTCTTTCGCATCGCATACTTCAATAGCTTGTCAGCGCCCTTCGGTCCGCGCGAGCCGCACGCAGCGAGGAGCCACGATGCGCTCAATCCGCCACTGGCAAGAAGAAAGTCACGCCTGCGCATCGACGTCGTGCCTCGCGCGAGTGAAGATGTGATAGAACGGACGCGCATCACGCAACTCCGGCGCACGATCGGGATTGTACTTCCCCGTCACGATAGAGCGTATCGAATACGGATCCACGGCGAATACCATGAATATGTGAATCGCTGAAAGAACGACGAGCGCGAGCATCACGAGAAAGTGCCAGTAGCGCGCGTACACGTATCCACCCAGCAGATTGGTGAGTGGAGCGAGCGAGACCGGCTTCCACACGGCAACGCCCGTTATCACCGCAAGCGCCGCGAGAATCGGGATCGCGAAATAAGTGAATTTCTGCAGAGCGTTGTGCTTGCCCTGATGCGGATGCTTCTTGCGCACGAACGCGTAGAACTTGAGCATCTCCCACGAATCGCGAACGTCACCACGACGCGGTACCAGATCGCGCCACTCGCCGTGCAAGTAGATGAAGATCACGTACGCGATGCCGTTCACCACGAACAGCCACATCATCGCGAAGTGCCAGTTGCGCGCGCCGGCGAGCCATCCACCGAATGTCGCCCAGTGCGGTATGGCCTTCCCCGCGAAAGGATAACAGCAGAACGTCATTCCACGCCGCGCGAACATTGGATAGGCGTTGAATATCTGCAACCCGCTCCCGATCATGATCACGAGCGCCACCACGTTCACCCAGTGCGTCACGCGTACGAACCAGTGATGTCGGTCTACAGCCATGTAGGGTCTCCCCCCTGGAGGTACGGCGCGGAAACGAACACAACGTCTCCGGGGTCTTAAGATATAGCTCCGGGTTTCCAATGGCGCAGTACGGCGCCCAGTGCATATTGGATCTGTGGAGCGACCATATCGAACCATGGCCGAACATCGCGCCCAGTATCTGAAAGGCACTCCGCCGCCGCGCGTATTCTGCGCCGCGCTGCTTCTCGCAACGACCTCGTGCATCACGCCGAAACCGCTCGTCATAACGGCTCGGCCCGTGGTCGAAGCATCGCAACCGCGTCCGGGCGACGCGCCTCACGCCGCCATCCGCTGGTACGATACGTTCTGGAAGGCGCTCGCGGATGTAAACGTCCAGGCCGCGTGGATTGTTGCCGACGGGAGCGAGCAGCGAAAGCTTGCCGACGCCATCGAGGATTTCCTCGGCGGAGACAATGCCGCAGCGGACTCGACCGTCGTCCCGCTTCTGTCAGCAAAGGACAGCGTGGTCCGCAATGCCGCGCGAATAACCTACGGGGCGATCCTTACCGCCGAAGGAAACTGGACCCGGCTGGCGTTCTATGCCGACTCGGCCAAGAGCGAGTCCCGGGATGCGGCAGGTGTCGAAACCTGGGCATCGGCGTTCAAGGGTGTCTCCACGACCATATCGTTCGCGGATTCGATGTCCGTGGTGCCGCTCGGGCACTCGGAGAGCGGTGTGCCGATCGTCCCCGTGGTCGTGAACGGTGTCACTCGACACTTCTGGCTGGACACTGGGTCGAGCATCACGATCCTCACATCGGACGTGGCGGACGCGTCCCACGTCGCGGGCATCAACGGCGACACGCTGGAGCTGGTGACATCCGTCGGACGACTGCCAACACGAGCGGCAGTCGTCAACTCGTTGAAGATCGGTGGGGTGACCGTCACCAATGCGCGCGCGATGATAGTCAGTCCCGGCGCGCTCCAGATGCGGGAGGCCACCTCCGGCCTCACGCCGCAAGCCATCGACGGCGTGATCGGCTTCGACGTGATCCGGTCGCTCGACCTGACGATCGATGATATCCACGATCGGGTCATTCTCCGCAAGCCGTCGCCCCGCCCGCCGGCCAAGGGGGAGGACAAGGGGCGCAATCTCTCCTGGTATGGAGTGCCGATCGTGACCCTGATCGCGGAAACCGGAGCGGCGATCCATCTCGTGCTCGACACGGGCGCCGAGGAGACCTTCGGCACACCCGGGATGGCAACCAAGACCCACGCCAGGTGGAGGCCCGCCGAGCGGCGTACCGTACTGGGCTTCGGCGGGAGCAAGAGCGAATCGGGTATCGTGATCCCTTCGGTGCGGCTGTACCTGGGGGACGTTCCGCTCACATTCAAGCGAATCTTCCTTTATGAAGCGCAGTACCCGACCATTTTCACCCTGGACGGCACCCTCGGCGCCGACGCGGGCCGCGGCGGCATACTCCGGATCGACATGACCAACGGCCGGCTGGACATCGCGGGCAAGTGACCGAATGGGTGTTCGGGTGCACGAGCGCGCTTGTTAACAGACTTCCGGACGCACTACATTTGACGAATGCCCGCTGAAAACAATGAAAAACTGACCGGCCCACACAGTGGATGGTGGGGCGTCGGAACCGCCCTCGTACTCACCGCTGCGACATGGGCGTTTCTCTTCTTCCTGCACCTCACGGTCTGGCACGACCCGATCAACCCGATTTCCCCAAATGAGCGGTCGACGGTGATTCAACCCGCCGAGGCGCCGACAGCACCAGCGCCAGCGCCAGCGAGTACGACGCACTAGGCAGGCAATCCATCGTCATTCCCGCTGTAGGGCGCGGATGCATCCGCGCCTTGGGAATCCATGTGTCCGTCGCCATACCCACGAAAACGCCTACAGCTCGTCCGACTTGATGACGAGCATCTTCTCCACCTGCATGTCACGGATGGAGTAGCCAATTCCGCCGGTGCCGAGTCCGGAGGTTCGTCGTCCCGCGAACGGCATCCAGTCGACGCGGAAAGTCGTGCTCTCGTTTACCATCACTGCAGTCGCATCCAGCCGGCGGAACGCGCGCAATGCGGTGTCGAGCGAGCGTGTGCAGATCGCTGACTGAAATGCGAACGATAGTGCGTTGGCGCGATCGATCGCCTCGTCGATGTCGTCGTACGGATACACGCACACCACGGGGCCGAATACTTCGAGCGTGCTGACCTTCGCGTCGCGCGGAGGATCATACAACACGGTGCATGCGTAACACGTGTCGGAGATTCGCTTGCCGCCGCACAGCACTTTCGCGCCGCCATCCTTCGCCTCGCGTACCCACTGCTCGACGCGATCGACTTCGGAAGTCGCGATGAGTGGACCGACTTCCGTATCCGCACTCGTCGGATCGCCAACGCGAAGCTTCTTCACACGATCTGCGAGCTTGTCGGCGAGCTGCTTCGCGATCGAGCGGTGCGCGAAGATTCGCTGAATCGAAACGCACACCTGCCCCGCGTGATAGAACGAGCCCTTCACGAGCATCGGAAGCATCTTCTCGATGTCGGCGTCTTCTGCCATTATCACTGGTGCCGCGCCGCCGTGCTCGAGCGCGCACCGCGTACCAGGCGGCAGCTTCGACCGGAGCATCCAGCCCACCTTCGCACTTCCAATGAACGTGAGAAATGCGACACGCGGATCGGTCGCAAGCCGCTCCGACAGCGCATGATCCATCGGCACCACCACCTGGCACCATCCATCCGGCAGTCCCGCGTCGTGCAGCATCTTCGCAAATTCAAAGCACGACATCGGCGTGCGCTCGGCGGGCTTCGCGATTACCGGACAGCCAGCGGCAATCGCCGTCGCCACCTGATGCACGATGAGATTGAGCGGATGATTGAATGCGCTTATCGCGACAACCGGCCCCGCTGGCTCGAGAGAGGTGTACGCCATGTGATGCGATGACGCAGCGTTCAGTCGCATCGGAATCTCGCTGCCATGCTGAGTGCGCAGCACGTCCACACATCCGCGCACCGAATCGGCCGCTCTAATCGCCTCGGCGCGCGCATCCACCAACGGCTTGCCGCCTTCGCGCGCGATCGTCATCGCGAGCTGCTCGACGTCGTCGTCCATTCGATCGGCGAGCTTGCGAAGAATGTCGATGCGCGCCGCAGGCTCGAGCCATCTGGCCCTGTCGCGGAACAGCGCCGATGCAGTGGCGAGGGCGGTTTCGATCACGCCGGCGTCGGCGACAGCGAACGTTGCGATTGGCGTGCGATCGTACGGAGAGAACACCGTTGCGTCGGCTGCCGAAGTAGTCGCGCCGGTGACGAAGAGACGAAAGTGCGGGAGCGATTGTGCCATTATTCAAACTACTATTCTGTCGCCGAGTCGAGTGGGTTCGGCGTGGTCGTATCGATGTTGAAGCGGAAGGGCTGCTCCACCAGCTGGCGCACGCGCTTGCCGTTGAGGCGCGCCGGCTGGAACTTCATGCGCGGAAGCGCGTCGCGCACGGATGCAGCGAACTGCGGATCGGTGGAGTCGATTATCTCGAGCGACTGAACGTCGGCCGTGCCTGACGTATCGACGATGAATCGCACCGTGACCTTTCCCGGCACGCGGCGGGCCAGAAGGTCGGGCGGATACTGAGGAACCGCGCTGCCGTACGAGAACTGCACCGCGTTGTCCACCTCGAAGCTGGTGTAGACGTTGTCACCAGCCGCGGACGCCGTATCTGCCGAGGTTATCGGAGCGTGGACTTCGCTGTCGGCGGCTCGCCTGGCTGCCTGGTCGGTCTTTGCCGCCTTGCCGTTGGCACCGTCGCCGGGTCCGATACCAGAGAAGTACGCCAGCGAGGCAAATGCCGCGATGTGTTCCCCACCACCGCCAGCGGCGGACGGACTGCGTGGCGGCGGAGGGATGAACGAGACCAGCTGGCCTTCGGGTTGCGGACGATCGAGTACGTCGCCAACCGTCCAGACCAGTGCGGCGACCACCGCGACGTGGAGTGCGACGCTGAGCACGGATGGCCAGATGGACGGGCGCGAATACCAGAATCGTCCGACCGCCGCGCGAGGGCGTCCGCCCGTGGGGATCGCGATGGGTGGACCGAGTGAAGCGACAGCGCTTTCGGCATGACGAGGTGCATTCAGCATCGGAATAGCCCCTCAGATTGCGCACCCGGGAGTGGCGCGTTCTTGAAACCGTCTTGAAACTTACAGTCGTTCCAGTTCGACGGACAGCCGCTCGCGCGTCACCGGCGCGTCAGGGGCGTAGCCCTCCGGAGCGGCTACGTTCCGCTTTGTAAGAGTATTGCCGGCCGTGCGACGGTTTACCACGAAGATGCCGGCAAGCACCAGAGTGCCGCCGATGATCTGCGCCAGTTGAAGCGGCTCGCCGAGGAACACGACGTCGAGAAGTGCCGTGACCGGTGCGACGCCCAGCAAGCCGACCGACGCCGCCGTCGTCGGGAGCCGTCCGAGCGCGTAGGTGACACCAAGGTATCCCGTGACTTGCGTCACGAGTCCAAGTGCGATGAGCGATGGCCATGCCGACGCCTTGAATCCGACGAGCGGCGCTTTCATCAGCAGGCAGACGATAAACATCGTCACCACGCTGCCGATTATGGCGAGCGTCGTGAAGGTGATCGTATCCATGCTGACTCGCACGCGGCCAGTCGTGATCAGGTAGGCAGCGAAGAACACCGACGCAGCCGCAGCGAGCATGTCGCCGCCGACGTCGCCGATTCCCACACCGCCTCCGCCTGGCCTGATCATGTCGCCACCGACCATGACGATGCAGCCACCGAGGGCGAGAGCGAAGCCGATCCAGAACACCGATTTTGGCCGCTCGCGAAAGAGAATCCACGTCCCGAGGCCAACGAGCATCGGCGAATTGTTGGTGAGCACCATCGCGGTGGTCGCCGACGTCTTGAGCACCGCCGTATTGAACAGTGCGAGATCCATTGCGAAGAACGCGCCGCCGAGCAGGGCGATGATCGTCGCTCTCGCCGACGGCAATTTCCCGCGGCGGGACAGCAACCAGTATGGGACGAGCACTACAGCCGCGACGAGTGCGCGATAGAACGCAGAGGTGACGCCCGGTACGTCGGCCCATCGAACGAGCGGTGCGGACCACGCGATACAGAAGACGCTGAGCGCGAGCGCGGCGAAAGCACGCACGCGTGCCTTTCGTTGTGTTGCAGCCGGCCCGTCTCGAGATGTAGTGCTTGTCAGATCAACTCCGGAATGTTACCATCAATACATGTTAGATGGTAACGCGACTTTTGATCAAAGTCAATCCATGATTTCGAGGAGACGGTAATGCCCGAACATCGGCTGGGAACCCCGGGCGAGTACTACGTGCTCGAGTCGTTTCTGTGGCGTGAATTTACAGGTGTGGACGATTGGCTGGAGTGGACCGAGGAGCACGGACTCGCGCGAGCGACGACGTCGACGCGGGAGGTCTTCGGTCAGGCGATGGCGCTCAGGGAAGCGCTGCGCTCGCTCGAGGCGATGAACAATGGCGAGCGCGTCGACGACGCGCCCGCGCGTCTGTTGAACGAGCTCATAGAGTCACTCGGCGTGCATCCGGTGGTCGAGCCGTTCGGAGATGTGAAGCTGAGGGCGAGTGCCGTGACCGGGCGCAACGCACCGATCGCCAGCGTACTAGTCACGGCCCTGGACGCGATGTCGAAGGGGATGTGGGAGCGATTCAAACTGTGCCAGGATCCGACCTGCAGGGCCTCGTTCTACGATACGACGAAGAACGGGACGAAGACGTGGTGCTCGATGGAAGTGTGCGGGGCGCGGAACAAGATGCGGCGACTACGGGAGCGGCAGCACGGATGATCCTGCTCGGGCGAGCGACGTTAGTCCCGGTACCGTTGGGAAGCGGGCGCCATTAGATTTTTAGGGCTTACCGGGAAGCGTGGGCGGGATGGCTCATCCACGTGGTGGTGAAGGCGGTAAGTGGTTGCAGGACAATGGTTTGGCCAGGTAGCTCAGTTGGTAGAGCAGCGGACTGAAAATCCGCGTGTCGGCAGTTCGATTCTGCCCCTGGCCACTGTGGTAAAATGTTGCGACTGAAGGAGTTACACGCAAAGCGGCCACTGATGTAGTTGACCGCTTTGCATGTAATGTCCCCAGAAAGTCCCCAAGTTTGCGTTGAGAGCCGAGTTAGTAAAGAGGTCATCTCTCTATTGCTACGATCTGCTGCGTGGACTCCGAGCCCCCTATCCGAGCGCGTGACAGAGCCGGCCCTGATCGGGCAGGCGACTCAGGCTTCGAGCGGTCGCACCTGGACAGCCGTCCCATAACAGAGGACTTCGGTCACGCCCTGCATCAACTCATTCGCGTCGTAGCGGATACCGATCACCGCGTCGGCCTCTGCCATGTGCGCGTGAACCAACATGGTGTCAAACGCTTGCCGACGGGTGCGCTCGGCGAGTTCTGTAAAGAGCGAGATGTTCCCGCCGAACAAGGTTTGCAGGCCGGCCCCCAAGGTCCCAAACACCGACCGTGACCGGACGACAACACCGCGCACCACGCCCACGTTCGCCACAATTCGAAAGCCGGGGATGTCGAATCCGGTCGTCGTCATGCTGTACGGAATGTCGGCGACTTGCGAAGCGATGATGGAGTCCATGGCGGATTGTGTCGTGGGTGATTAGCTGTATGCGTCAGAGGTCTCCCTGCACGCGCGAAAGAATATACCGCCATCGGCGCCAGCCGACGTCCGTGCGTTTACGAGATACGCCTCGCGTCTGCAGCGACGGTCATCATGCGTTGGCCGCCGCTGCTGTTTTCGCCCCCCCAGCCTCGCCCGAATCTTGCGCTCGAGCAGTTTGCCGATTGACCTCGCGCGAACTCCCCACCAGAACGGCAGCCAGCCCAAGTGAGTCCAAGAGCGGCACCACCTCGCCCGGCCCCTGATCTCGATCCGGCGCACGATCCAGGCTTCGCCGAAGCACGCCGGCGCGCCGAGCGCGCAGTTGCCGAGACGCCGGCGGACCTGATCGGCGCGCCAATACCGTGGGGCAAGAAAGGATCGCACGAGGTCCGCATCGGTACCGCGTCGTGGACGGATCCGACGATGACGCGCGCTGGTGTGTTCTATCCGGCAGGAACGTCGAGCGCCGAGGACAGACTCAGATATTACGCCAGCCAGTTTCCCGTTGTCGAAGTGGACTCGTCGTATTACTCGCTGCCAGAGCGCGCGACGGCGACTCTCTGGAGCAAGCGAACGCCGGACGATTTTCTCTTCTACATAAAGGCGCACGCCCTGATGACCGGGCAGCCGACGGAAGTCGCGCGACTCCCCGCAGGACTGCTCGAGCTTCTTCCGCCGGAGCTCGCCGCAAAACCCAGGATATACGGAAAGGATCTCGCACTCGACGTGAAGGCAGCGGTATGGGACCACTTTCTCGATGCACTCGGTCCCTTGACGCTGGCTCGCAAGATGGGCGGCATTCTGCTTCAGTATCCGCGCTGGTTCCTTCCAACGCCCGAGAACAAGCATGAGATCGAGGAGGCAGCGGAGCGCCTCCGTGGGATACCTGTTGCCGTAGAGTTCCGGAATGAGTTCTGGTATTCGAGCGACACGGCAACCAAGTGGACGCTCGACATGCTTCGCGATCTCTCGCTGACGCACGTCATTGTTGACGGGCCGCAGGGGATGAAGAGCAGTGTGCCGGCAGTACCGGCGGTCACGACGCCCACGCTCTCCATCGTGAGACTGCATGGGCGCCGAGCAGCAACGTGGGAAGCGGCCAAGGTTCCAACGGTCGAGCGTTACAGGTATCTCTACACCGCACGGGAACTCACCGGCCTTGTCACCGAGATCGAGGAGGCTGCGTCCGAGGCGGAGCGCACGGTGGTGCTCGCCAACAACTGCTACGCGAATTACGGTGCGACGACCGCAAGAGAGCTGATCGCGCGACTCGCGTCGCTATGAGCCACTTCTTTTCCAGCGGCACCCAAGTTGCCGGACTCGGCGCGAGCACGATCGCGGAATGACACTTGACGTGTCTTGAAGTGTCTTGAAGTGTCGGGCGGCATGCACATGGCATGCACATTATGATTGATACCACCCAGCAAGGCGCCGTCTTCGCGCGCGCCAGCGACACCTGAGGAGAGCAGACATGAACAAGCTGACCACCTGCCTGTGGTACGACCACGGCGAAGCCCGCAAGGCGGCTGAGTTCTACGCGAGTGTGTTCCCCGACAGCAAGGTCGGCGAAAGCCACGCTTCGGCCTCAGACAATCCGTCTACGAAGGCGGGAGAGGAACTCACAGTCGAGTTCACCGTCCTGGGTCAGGCGTTCGTCGGCCTGAATGGCGGGCCAAACTTCAGGCCGAACGAGTCGGTCAGCTTCATGGTCCTTACCGACAATCAGGAAGACACCGATCGGTACTGGAATGCCATTGTAGGCAATGGCGGCGAGGAGAGCCAGTGCGGCTGGTGCAAGGACCGTTGGGGCTTCTCCTGGCAGATCACACCACGCGCGCTGCTCGAAGCGACGACTGATCCGGACCGCGCAGCAGCGAAGCGCGCAATGGACGCAATGTTGACGATGGGGAAGATCGACATTGCGAAGATCGAGGCGGCGAGGCGGGGAGAGGGGCGGTGAGTAGGATCACCGGCTGAGTCATTTAGTTTTGCATATGCTTCTATCCGCTGAACGTGCGGGCCAGAGTTTGGCGAGCGTTTTACATGCTGCACGCATATCTGATGGTCGCCTGGCGAGCCTCATGACAGCGATATAGTCATGGTAGAAGTTTGAGTCCGGAAGCCCGCGCATGTATGCCGCGCGGGCAAGCCGGATGCCGCGCTCCCAGTCGCCACCTTCCATCGCCCACAGTCCCACAGATGCGATTCTGGCTGTCGAGTCGCCGCGCGGAGTTCCATCACTCCGATAGTCGAACCATCCTTTTGAGGCAGGTGGTGTAAACACGTCCGCTAAATCCTTTGCTGTCAGCGGCCCCGTGTTGTCGACAAGGGTTGCGCGGGCTGGATGATGGCATGCGCCGCTTGCGAAGAGCACAAAGATTAGAATGGACAATCTCATTGCTGCAGTACCAATGCTCGACTCATGGCTGTTTTCCATAGAAGATCATTTCCATCGACCGCGGACGACTCGCTGTGCGTGCGGCTTAACGATCATACTGGCGCATCGTTCGACGTACGACCCACTCCGGCATATCGTAGGCGCGCAATCGTGCCAGCTCGCGTTCACGCTTTTGTTCTAAAGTCCACCACGGTGTCTGAAGCACGGTGCTGTAGTACTTCAGCAGCGATTCGTTATCGGGCAGGAGCGTGGCGAAAGCGATTTGTTGACGAACCGCTGCAGCCTCGTGACGCGCCGCGTTTGCGCGTGGCGTCTTCACCACTCCTCGACCACATATCCGCGCGTGCGCTGCCTCGTGCACCAGCATCATGGCAATTGATCGTGGATCGCCTGCAACTACATTCTGCCAACTTAGTACACAGCGTCGCGTGCTGACCTCGAAGTATGCGCCGCCCGCCCGCAGGAGCCAGATTGCGGACAGATCTCGCCGCATGCGGCCGAGCCGGCGGTGGTCGTACTTGTCGATCAGGCCGAGCGCCAGAGTAACCTTGGCGAAGAAGAGCTCGTTGACTCCATCTCTTGCGTCGTCGAAGCTGACAAGCGGAATTCCGTACGCGGAGGCGCGTCCGCAAACCAATGCGACTACGCCAATAAGGGCACGAGAGATGTGCCCGGCCACGCCCTTCAGCACCTGTGAGCCAAATGCCCTAAATTCCATTGTCGCGCGCGACTGTGAGCGTCGGGTGGGTTCCCCGAAAAGATACGACTTCCTTGCTACTTCAGCGACTTGGCTTTCCTGACGATTCCGTTTTCCCCGTCGTTCGTGCCGCCGAGCGCTTGATCGTTGCCGCCAAAATTGAAGGTGACGACGCCGTTCTCATATTGGATACCGGTATGCGGCTCGACGTTTACCTCGACCGATCTTATGTCGAGCGGCGAGGGTTCACCGTTGAATGGCGTGGCGACCAGTTCGGAGTGTGCCCAACGGGCGATTTCGTTGTGCTTGGTCGACAGCGTGTATTCAATACGGCGACAGTCCAAGCCCTTCCGACAGAGAAAGGATATGATCCTGCTTATGCCGGTACGTTGGGGACGATGTTCTTCAATGATGGATTGCTCGGAATAGACTGGGCGAGCGGTGAGATAGCACGGACCTCTCAGCACGCTGCTATACGTGCGCTTCTTCCCGACCCGACGCACCGGCTGGGCCTGTTGCCGAACATGCAGGACGGCGTTCCGTTTACTCGATCATTGAGGATCGACGGCCTCCGCACAACTCCGACATTCGCCGTCGCCTCGGGTCGCAGCTCGTGGATTTCGGCGCGCATTGCGAACCGCATTTCTTCACAGCGACATAGCCTGGATGAGATTGATTTGGCACGGAATGAGAGGTTCGACGTGCCTCTCGTCTTTCCGAACACCACGCCAATTCAACACTCGATGAGGATCCACACATCCATTGAGCAGTACGGGAAGGGTTGGGGTGTACCAGAGTGCGACGGAATTCTGGGTGGCGACTTCCTGCGTCGCTGGCTTGTGGTTCTCGACATTCCAGCGGGACAGCTCCTACTGTACGATTACGCTCGCGTTCTACCCGAGCTGAAGATTTCACGCTATTAGGATGATTTTGTTCATCGTCGGGTAAATTGGGATGAACCGTTGGAACTTGGAGCGGCGAGTACACTTTGCACTCGAGTCCCCGCGCCGCTGGCAACAGTAATGCATCTCACTGTACACCGCGCCATGCGCCTCACCATCCGTCGTGCCATCGCGACATACATCACGTTGCTCGTCGCAGCGACTACCGCGACTGTTCCAGCGTCGCCACTGCAGGCGCAAAGCGACAGCGCGCGCGACAGCACAGGCTTCCCGCAACCGACTGTCACCGCAACCGTCGTGCTCCTCGCCACGGGCGCTGCACTCGACCGGCCCATGCGTCGCTTGATCGCCAATCGCGGTCACAGTGCAGTCGTCAATTCACTCTCGAATGCCGGCAACGACCTGGGGACGGCTGGACACATCATACCAGTACTGGCCGGTTCGTATCTGGCGGAGCGCATCGCGGGACGAAGGCGCACCGCGGACGACATCGTCGACGCGGCGGCTGGCTACGCCGCATCTGACATTGTCGAAGGATTGCTCAAGAGCGCGGTAGGCCGAGAACGCCCGATGGTGAGCGGGAATCCCGAACGCTTTCACCCGTTCACGAGTCACGGCGACTTCCACTCGTTTCCGTCCGGGCACATGACGCACATCGCCTCTATCGCTGCTGCTGCTGCGATAGAATCACACGAGCCCTGGCTTCGTGTGCTCGGGATCGGCGCGACCACGCTCGTGGGTTGGCAGCGCATACACGCCGATCAGCACTGGACCAGTGACGTGATAGCCGGCACGCTGCTCGGCGATTTCGTCAGCAGCGCAGTGGTGCATCGGTTACGACGGCTACACGGCCATCCGTTCGGTCTGTGAGTCGATCGCGATCGGCAGAAGTCTCGCGAGCCGATGCTCAGCCGTCCGTCGAATCCGCCAGGCGGTAACGGAGCCTCCAGAAAATGAAACCCGTGACAACGGCCGCAAGCGCGAGTACTGCTCCAAATTCACTCAACAGATATTTCGTTCTACCAGTATTCACCGTCACGGTATCGAAGAATCCCTGTATGAAGAGATTGTGACTCGCGTGCATGATCGCAGTCGGCCATACACTTCGTGACCGAAGGCGCAGCCACGCCATCGGGAAGCTGATCCCGACAACCATCACGACAAAGCACGCGATCGAGTATGCTGCGGGCGTGCCGCCGTTGTAGCCGGCGAAGATGATGAGAGGTATGTGCCACACCGACCAGATGAGCCCGCTCACCAACGCGGTGCGCGTGAACGTCAGCCCTTCCGCGAGCTTCGGCACCAGAAAGCCGCGCCAGCCGAGCTCCTCGCCAAGCGCGTAGACCAGGCTCGTGAGAATTCCGAGGATGATGAATCGCCACGCAGATGCGTGGAACCTACCGAGATCAACGCCGCCGAATCCGGATATCCATACAGCACCGTAGGCTGCTGCTGCATAGACGATGGGAAGCAAGTAACCGATGATTTCATATCTCGTCGGTCCCCATTTCCATCCCTCGCCACGCACGTTGCGCTGAAATATCAGGCGTGTCGCGAGCGCCGAAACTCCCGGACACCACATCAGCAGAAGGACGTAGGAGCCGCTGCCCGCGGTCAGCGTTCCAGCTCTGGCAAACAGTATGTAGAAGATGGTGCTGAGCCCGAACGTGAAGATCAGGAACGTGGCAAGCTCTCTCGTCAGACGCGGGGTGAAGCGGTGCATCGACTCTCCGGAGGAAATGAGGACCACTGTTTGCTCACGAATTTGCGAACGGCGATAATTTTACCTCAATCTCAGCCAACTGGATCGACCGATGAGCCACCCCGACGCAGGCAGTTCCTCCGCCGTCGTAAGCCACTATGCCACCACATCGCTCACGACGCGGATAGGTGATGCTCTAAACCAGACTGGCCTCGCCGGCAATAACGATCTGATCAACTGGAAGGATCTCGCCCCGCTGGATGAGTTCCATGTCCGCGGTCTTGCCGCAACCGAAGAGCTCGCGGCTGAGCTGAAAATTGCCCCCGAAGCAACGGTACTCGATGTCGGAAGCGGGCTCGGCGGCCCCAGTCGGTTTCTTGCCGCCACGTACGGCGCGCACGTAACTGGAATCGATCTCAGTCCGTCGTTCGTCGATGGCGCCACGATGCTGTCAGAGCGCACCGGACTCGCACACAGAACGACATTCCGTGTCGCGGACGCGCTCGCGCTTCCGTTCGAGGACTCGAGCTTCGACCACGCATGGACCCAGCACGTCGCGATGAACATTCACGATAGAGCTCGACTCTACTCTGAGATCTTTCGCGTGCTCAAACCGGGCGGTCTGTTTGGGATCTATGATGTAATCGCTGGAAACGGCGAACCGTTGATATTTCCGGTTCCATGGGCACGTGAGCCCGCCATCAGCTTCCTTCTAACATCCGAGGCACTGCGCGATGTACTCTCGGCTACCGGATTCGACGTCGTATCCTGGACCGATACGACTGCCATCGCAAATGAGTGGATCGCAAGACAACAGGATGCACGCTCTCGAGCCCCGTCATCTCCTGCAATCGGACTTCACCTCATAACACCGCCCGACTTCCCCGTCATGATGGCGAACCTTGGACGTAACCTCGTCGAAGGACGAGCCCGGATGCTTCAGGCAATACTGAAACGGCCGGCGTAACACGCTCCAACGCTGATGGCGCAGCCCGAGTCGATCGACTCGGACTGCGCCATCGGAAAATCGCAAGGCGATCTGGTTTACGGCAATACTACATCGACACCGCTGATCGTCTTGCCCGATATCACTGTCACCGCCGGAACGAGCGCGGGATGGTTCAACGAGCCAGTCGGCGGTGTCGCGCGTACCGCGTAGGTTCCAGGCTGCAGCCACATCGCCGAGTACACACCGTTCGCGTCGGAGGTGGTCGTCGCAACTACGTTGGCCGACACCGTATCCGTGAGCGCGGTTCCCGCCTTGAGAATCTCCACGGACGCATGCGCGGCAGGCGTTCCAGTAGCCGTCGAGTCGTGAATCGTTCCGGAGATTCCACCGGTCTCCTCAACTGCAGTCGCGTGAATCACCGGCTTGAAGATCAGACCGTTCTTGCCGATGCTCCGGCCGCGCATGACGAAGCTGCGGCCCAGATCGAAGTCGATGAGCATCTGCGACTTGCCGCTCACAACAGTGAACGGCCGCGTAAGATCGATCTTGATCCCGCTCCGTCCGGCGCCCGGGAATTTGATTCCACCGTTCGCGCCCGTCAGAACCGATCCGTTCTTGAGAGTTATCGAGGACTTGTCGACGTCGAGCACGAGCCGGAAGCCGCGATACGTTCCCGTTGGCAACGTCGGCTGTGCAAGATTGACCGACTTCCCGCCCTGCAGATCGAGAAGATTGAAGGTCTGGTTTGGCGTTGCGAGTGTTACCCAACCGTGCGATGGATCGGTGTTGGAGTGGGAGTCATCATCCTTCCCGCTGTCCGCATCCACCGAGTCCACATCGGCAATCCTGCCATCGATCCGCACGACGAACAGATCCGCGCGTGCCACTGAATCAAAGGGGAATGGAGCATCGGTCAGTGCAATGGAAACCGAGCCGGACGTGGATGGCGACATGCCACTGTCCGAACCGGAGCTGCACGCTGCAAGAGCTGTAGTAGCACACAACGCGAGTGCGACGACAGAGTGGGAAGTAATGGGACGACTCATAGATTCTTTGCTCCAGAAAGGTTGAAAGTTTTCGCAAAAGCCCGCGCGAGCGCGACGATCAGCGCCCGTTCCTGCCATCATCACGGACGACCCTTGCCAGTCGTCGGCGGTTTACCGTGCGCCGCGCCGCTCTCTCGTCCGTGAGTACCTGCATTACCGGGAACGCCCGCAGGCGGCCCATGCGCAGCAGCGCCGGTTTCTGCCTCGCCCCCGCGACCGCCGCGAACACCATTCCCGCGGCCCTCGTTCGAGTGATTCTCCGACGCTACGCCATTATCGCGTCCGGACGACTCGATGTCCGCGTCGGATGCGCGCGCCGCGAGCTTGCTCTGAACTCGCTGCAACGCCTGATCGGACGGCAGGCCGCGACTCACCAGGCTTCCAATTACATACAGCGGTACAGCAAGAGAGCGTCCACTCGGCGCACTCCGCGCGAGTCTGGAAACGTCGGGACCGCTGACGCCTTCACGCAAAGCCTCGGCGCCAGCCTCGATCTCGTCACCGGTGGGTTGAGCACTGCGTGCTGCCCGGAGTGCTTCTCTCGCCGCACGCATACGGGCAAGCTGTTCGTCCGCTGCACGTGCAATGTCCGGTGCCGCAACGCCGCGCGCCGCAAATTTGAGCGACCGGTTCAACACTGCGTCGGATGGCAGATTGTCCGAGCGCGCATCGCTGATCACTGCCAGCACGTGCTGGGCGACATTCGCCGGCAGCACAGCCGAAAGTCGCGCTGACGGGTCAACCGCGCTGCTCTGTGCGGTCGCGATTGCAGAGCTCGCAAGAAACACGAGTGCAATGATGCTGTTGCTCACCGTCGTGATTGAACGCATTCTCATCGCATGACTCTTGGGAAACAGGAGCGTTGGCCCATCAGCTGATGAAGCACTCTGCCTCGCGCTGATATGGACCTTCACCGGTTAGACTGCACGCTGACCCGGTCCGGTCACATCCGAATTGCAACGAAAGTGTGACGCGCAGCATGACGTGATCGAAGTGCTCATGGTACAATCAGAACGGCAGCCAGTCCGCCGAATTCGTCCGTCACGGTCGTCAGCGACGGCGGCGGAAGCCACTTGCCACCGTCCACACGGACATTCATCTGATAGATGCCCGGTGAGAGAGGCGTCTCGAACGAATACCAGCCATCGGCTCCGCGACTCAACGTGCGCGGCGCCCAGCCGGTGAAATCGCCGTTCACTTCCACGGTGCGACCCCCCGGTACCCGGAGCCGGAGGATCCGTCGCCCGCCGGCGCCGGCTGCCAACTGGAGCTCGGCTACACCGGCTGCCGTCGCGACAGGTTCGAGCTTCGCCATCAGCGGAACCTGTCGCGCGCTGCGCGTCAGGGAAATGCGCACGCCTGCCGATACGAATCGCCCGCCGGGAAACCCCTGCGTGTAATCCACCGGGTACGTACCGGCGCTGGCCAGCAATGCGACGCGCGGCAACAGCCATGCGACTGCACTGACACTGCCCCACGCACGAGCCCCCGTGCCGAGCGCCGGGAGATGCGAGCCCGCACGCGTAACGGCGACCGCTCCCAGATCGAGCATGCCAACTCGCCACTGTCCTTCCGCGGTCATGTCCGTGTAGCGAATGGAATCGTCAACGGCGGTCGGTTGAACGGTAAGCGTCGCGTCAACCGGTCCATTCGCATACCAGAGGCCCGCCTCGCCCTCGCGCACGCTGCGCCAGCGCGAACCGTCCGAGGTCGCACCGCCGCCCGCGCCAATCCAGGCACCGAGGCCCGTCGCGTCCAGATGCAGGCGAGCCATTCCGATCGCGGCACCGGTCCGGTCCCCGTTCTGATGCGCGCTCCCTCCCAACGTCGCTGCCAGCTCGCCCGAGAATGCGCCAGCCGCCGGCGTGAACGCCGATGCGCCGACGGAGCCATTGGCACTCCAGGCTCGGGCCAGCTGCGCAAAGGTCCCCGACGCGGCCACGATGGCGTTATCCCAACCAGCCCGGAACGATGGAGAGAGTCCGGTTGCGGTTGCATTCAGGGAATCGGCGTACCGAAGTTGGGTCTCCTGCACGTCGAGCGAGGAGACAACCCGTTGAGCCGTCGCCACTGCGGGAACACTCGATCCAGCTGCCAATCCGGCGATGAGAAGAATGCACCAACTGACGCGCCCGGACGCCATATGGGAGTTCTTGATAATTGTCGCTATGATCACGCTGTACTGGCGCTATTCTGGCCTATCAATCGCTTCCTACAGTTACAACCGAGCTCGGGGTGTCGAAATCGTCAGCCAGGCGTTCCGACGAAGGATCAGCAACCCAGTGCTTGCCGTCGACCACGAAGGCATACTCGTGCCGCCCTGCGGGGAGTGCCACCTGAGCGCTCCAGACGCCGGGCTTGACCGCGACCAACGGAGTCGCCCGTCGCGCCCACGCGTTGAAGTCGCCCACGAGACTTACCGTCTGCGCCCGGGCATCCGTGAGAACGAATCGTACCACGTAAACGGTGTCGTGGGACGGTGACGCCACAGCCTGACGGGTGGTCTGGGCCATAACACCATTGGTACCCTCAGGCGACCGCTGCACCCTCTCGCCAGTCCGGGCTACCGCGAGCGTCCCGAGACTGACAAGCGCTGCAAAACCTGCGGCGAGAGCTCCCCAGCCGGCTGGTGGAAGCGTGACGGAACGCCGTCGGCGCCACGCCGTAATCCCGGCCGCGCGCGGCTGGAGTCGGAGCACCGCGGCTGCACTGGGCGCTGTTTGCGGGCTCTGCGAGGTTTGAACGGCTGCTCTGACACGCTCTTCAAAACCGGGCCGTGGGCTCTCCGCCGTGCGCAGAATGGACCCCAGCTGGCGTGCAAAATCCGCATCCTCGCGGCCTGGCTCATCGCCTTCGTGTTCCATATCAGAATGGATTTTCACCGCACCACTCCCTCGAGCAATTCCCGAAGTCGCTCACAACCTCGTTTTGCTCGCATTTTGAGCGCCGAGACACCGACGCCGGTGATTTCCGCTATTTCTTCGTAACCGAGCTCTTCGACGTACCTGAGTACAAATACCTCGCGCTGCTCGGGAACGAGTTGCGCGAGGGCGTATTCGATCTCCTCACCAATCGCCGAGTCTTCGCGCGAAGCAGGATCGATGAGGTCTGGAGCCACATCCACGAAATGCCGGTCGCGACGTGCCGTACGAGTAGCTCGCGTACGGCATTCGTTTACCAGAATCTGATACAGCCATGCCCCGAACCTGTCTCTATTTCGGCACGTTGCGAGCGCACGGAAGGCGCGGACAAATGCGTCCTGTAGAGCTTCTTCCGCGTCGTCCCGGTTTGCAAGCATTCGCAGCGCAAAGCGGAAGCACAGGTCCCGATACCGCCGAACCAGGATCGTGAACGCGTCGAGATCACCGTCCACGACCGAGGCGATGAGATCCGCGTCTGGGGGAACCACCACTTCCATGCTATATAGACTAGGTCCGCGCACCGCCGGTCACACCTGATGCGCCGGTTATTCGCGGACAGCCGCCATGTTCAATCTGAGGCCCGATCGAGAGCAGTCCGAACAATCCGAACAGTCCCCATGATCGCATCGATTCAAGCACTTATTACGGTTCTCCTTGCAGCTGGCACGGCCTTACCCGTGGCTGCCGCAGCGCAAACGGCGCCGTCTCCGACGATGGCCGCCGGCCTCGCGACCGCGGATTCGCTGGTCCAGGCGGCGGTCGCGAGCAATCTCATCCCCGGCGCCGTGCTCGTAGTCTCGCGCAACGGCAAGGTGTTGCAGAACCGTGCGTTCGGATACGCCGAGCTGTATGACTTCAAGCTGCATCGGCTGGCGCATCCCCGCCCGATGCATACCACCACGATGTTCGATCTCGCGTCGGTGACGAAGGTGATGGCAACGACGTTCGCGGTGATGATGCTCGTCGATCGCGGACAGGTGAACGTGGATGCGCCGGTTTACACGTACCTGCCGGACTTCCGCGGGCCGCATCTCGACAGCATCACCGTTCGCAATCTGCTCACACACTCCGCGGGCCTCGTACAGTGGCAACCGCTGTATTACCAAGCCTCCAACGAGCACGAGACGTACGACGTCATACGCAGGATGCCGCTGCAGTGGGGCGTTGGCGAAGGTCGCCATTACAGCGATCTCGGCTTCATGCTGCTTGGCTACATCGTCGAGCATGTGAGCGGCGAGCCACTCGACGTATTCGTGCAGAAGGAACTGTATCAGCCACTCGGACTCAAGTCGATAACATTCCTTCCGAAGAAGCACGGCTTCACCGACTTCGCTGCCACGGAACAGGGAAATGGCTACGAGAAGCACATGGTGTACGACTCGACTTTCGGATATCGGTATCGTGGCGATCCGACCGCGTGGAACGGCTGGAGACAGTACGTACTGAACGGAGAGACCAACGACGGCAATTCGTGGTACGCTAACGGCGGAATCGCGGGACATGCGGGGTTGTTCGCGACAGGCGCGGATCTGCACGTGTTACTGGATCTGCTGAACAATCGCGGATCATACGGCGGCCATCAGTACATCCGGCCTTCCGTAGTCGATTCATTTCTCACCGTCGACCGGTTTCAGAACTACCTCGGCTGGATGAAACCACCGAATACACCGGACGGCAGCTACATGCACAACGGATTCACGGGGACGTACGTGATCGGTGTGCCGAAGGCTGGCTTGTCGATCGTGCTGCTGACGAACAAGCAGAACGTCGGCACGAACAGCCGCGGATACTTCTCCGATGTGAAGCCGCTGGATGAAGGCGTGACGAGGGTGTTGGTGAATGCAGCGATGGGAAAGTAATCTCAGACATCATCTGCCAGCATCCGCATGCAGCACGCGCCACGCGGCGTTCAACATCGGCTCCAGCTCCGCCCCCCACAGAATCCACGAGTGCCGCCCGGGAATCTCGTGGTACTCGTACCGTCCGCCATACGCACGCAGTGAATCCGTGAATGCCCTGTTACTCGGCAGGAAACTCGGATAACCGTCATGCGTGCCGATAGCGAGAAAGACGTACGGAAGACTGTCCGCCATCGTACGGCGGAAGATGCGCAGTGGATCGTACTCCGCGACCGATGCGACGCCGCCGGATCCAAACGCTTTCAATATGCTTTTCCCCGTCCCATTCCAGAGAACGGTATCTGATTGTCCCATCACACTCGCCACCGACAGTGCAGCGCTCAATCCACCGACAAAATGATATCTGCGTGGATGACGCAGACCGAGCATCACCGCGCCGTAGCCGCCCATCGAGAGTCCGGCGATCGCCTGGCGCGTCGTGTCGACTGAGAAACGCCGGGTCACTTCGTTGTAGAGATCTACGGTAATGAAGGTTTCGTACGCCGCGCCCGGAGCTGACCGCGCGTTTACATACCACGAGTTCTCGGCGCTGGGCAGCACGACGATGAATGGGTACCGCTCGATCTCCTTCAGCAGATCCGTGCGACGCAACCAGTCATCCTTGCCGCCTGAATAGCCGTGCAACAGCCAGAGAACCGGGTAACGCTGGTTGGCTTCATATCCGGACGGAAGCACCACATTGTACGCGACGCGCCGGCCAAGCGACGCGGCGTTGACTGTGTCGGTCTCTACACGGACAGAGTTATCGCGTACATATGGAGTTGTGGTTGCACAACCAGCGGCGAGGAACGCCAGGGCCGCAGTCAGCACGCACGAATGTCGCCTGTGGGGCATTATGCCCTAGAACATAACACCCACGGTGATCGGGACGAATGCCATGCTTCCGTTGTCCTGGTTCACGTGATGGTATCGAGCCTCGATGAACCCATCGAAGAGCACGAACGGCACCGACACGCCGACACCAAGATTGAATCCAAGATTGCTCTGCGACGTGCTCCCGCCAGTGGTCGGCGAGATGCGGACATTGTACACGCCCGCTCCACCGATGAGATACGGGCGAACTATGGGCACTGGCAGCAGATGGACCGGAACGACGACATTGGCTGTGAACCCGAGCACGCGCGCATCTGCGTTGAAGCCACCTTGCGGATTCGTCGCGGGAAAACTGACATTCTTGCTGCCGAATCCATTATAGGCCACGTCTGCGCGCACGCTGAACGGCAACACGGGAAGCCCGATGCCCACCGAGCCCGTGACATTGTAGCCGGTGTTGACACCGGTGAATTGGCCCCTTCCATTCGCAAGATCTTCCATCGGAACGGAAACGCCGCCCGATATTCCAAAAGTGATCGGGCTCACGATCGAGGTCGATCCTTGCGCAACCGCAGTTCGTGCGCTGAATGTGAATCCCGCCATTGCCGCGACAACTGTCACTACGGCAACACGCTTTCCGGCAGTCGACATCGAATTCTCCAGATCAAGTTTGCGCGCACGCATTGCACGCAGGCACCGCACGTTTCGTGCGCGTCCTGCGCTTTCTATCTCTGTCCACTGCTGAACAGATTGAGGATGTTTCCATCCGGATCCTTGAACCAGGCGACGCGCATGTTGCCCGACACATGGATGTCCCCTTCGAGCACGGTATCGGGCATCGTGTAGTGCTCGAACGTTATGCCCTTTCCGCGCAGCCCCTTGACGATGTCTTCAATCTCATCGCCAGCGTCCCAGCTCGCCGAAGTTGCCTGATTCGTGCCTGCGTACTGCGATGCGTAGACGAGGAGCATCGTCGCACCGCTGCGGTAATTGAGAACGCCACGTCGCCGCGGGCCGTCGTGCACGAAGCCGAGTGTGTCTTCGTAGAATTTCTGCGCCACATGGATGTCTTTCACCGCGATTGTGGCAAAGACGTTTCTGTTCCCCAGCATGCCTGTTCCCCCTTTCGTGTGGGCAACGTCGTCCGCGAATTACGGGCCGTCGAGGCGCCGGGCGTCCCCCTGTCGCGCTTCACCTCGCGCCTCAATGTCTACTACGTTATACGTACTACGTGGTGCGATATATCAGACCCGGGGCTGATGAGCATGGAAATGGATGATACCGGCCGGTTTTCCGACCCGTCGCTGCTCATTCTGACGAGTCTGGCGGACGGGCCAAAACATGGCTACGCGATGACCCGGGACATCGAGGATTTCGGCGGCGTCGCGCTGGGGCCGGGCACGCTCTACGGAGCCATCGCGCGTCTGGAGGAGAGCGGCTTGATCGAGGCGCTGCCAGCGGAGGACCGGCGCAAGCCGTACCGACTGACGCGCGATGGATCGCACGAGTTGGCAGCACGGCTCCGCGGCATGGCGAGATTTGCAGCAACCGGGCTGGCTCGGCTTGGGGCTGCGTCCGAAAGTGACTGCAAATAGAATTCGACAATGCGCATAGCTGTCTTCGCTGACGTTCACGGAAATCTGCTCGCGCTGGAGGCAGTCCTCGCAGACATCGCGTGGCGCTCGCCTGACGTTACGGTCAACCTCGGCGACTGTCTCTCCGGACCGCTGCAGGCAGCGGCGACAGCAGACCTGCTCATGTCTCGCGACTTCCTCACCATCCGCGGCAATCACGATCGCCAGCTGCTGGATCGCCCATTCGAGCAGATGGGCGCCGCCGATCAGGCCGCGTATTCGGAGATGAACGACAGTCATCGCGCATGGCTCGCGACCTTTCCAGCCACAGCAGTGCTCGGCGACATGTTTCTCTGCCACGGATCGCCGGACAGCGATCTCACATATCTCCTCGAGCACGTGGGCCCGAGCGGAGCTTCGCTTGCACCGCCGGAGCAGGTGCGTGATCTCGTTCGCGGCATATCACAGCCAGTAGTGCTCTGCGGCCACACGCACATGCAGCGCGCGGTTACGGTCGCGGACGGACCTCTCGTCATCAATCCGGGCAGCGTTGGGCTTCCGGCTTTCCATGATGATGTTCCCTATCCGCACGTGATTCAGTCTGGCAGCCCGCACGCACGCTATGCGATTCTTGACGAATCCGGCGGACATTGGCGCGCGGATTTCATTGCGGTCGAATACGACTCGGATTCCGCAGCGGCGCTCGCCGAGAAATCAGGAAGTCCGTGGGCGCGCGCTATCGCTACCGGGTACGCGCCAGTTCCGTAACGACCGGTGTTTCTACACGCGTCGCCAGCGCGACCACAGTAAGCACGACTGCATTCACAGCCAGCGCAACGAAGCCGACGTTCAGATCCTTCACCATCTGCGGGGCGCCTGGAAGCAGCGTCGCGACGGATGCACCGGTGACAGTGAGAAACACAACGGTGAGCTCACCGGCTACAATCCCGGCGATCGCGCTCGCAGCACTCACACGCTGGCGCTCACCCAGGCTCAATATGAGTGCGGGAAAGAGTTGCGTCACGAAGTTGTAGCCCATCAGAAGAAGCACGACGAGCGTCTGGCCGCCACGAAGAGTGAGAATCACGGCGACCAGTGTCAACACCGGCACGAGCGAGCGCGCGACCAGTGACACGGTTCGGTCGGATGCGGCGGGCGCCATCACTCTGTAAATGTTCTGAGATATGATCGTGCCCGCGGTGATGAGAATCATCGATCCAGGCACGAGCGCCGTCAGCAGGCCGGCGGCCCCGATCACGCCGACGGTCCACGATCCGAAACTCTGCTCGACGATGCGCAATAGCGAGAGATCAGCGGCCGCGCCCTTGAGGCCTGGCACAACGAGCATCGCCGCGAACCCGGTGAAGAACACGAACAGCACCACCAGCTGATACAACGGAAGGATCACCGCATTCTTGCGGAACACGTTCTCGCTGCGTGCCGTGTACACTCCTGCAAAGAACTGCGGCCACATGTAGAAACCCGTCGCCGTGAGCAGGACTGTGGAGATGAACCATGCCGGACTCATTCCGGATCCAGGCAGCGTCAGTGCGCCCGGTTTCGCCGCCTCGACGGCCTCGAACATCGCGCGGTACCCGCCGAAATAGTGCAGTGGCAGATAGACACCGATGCCAACCGCAGCAGCGAGAATCATCACATCCTTCAGCGCAGACGTCCACGCCGACCCTCGCACTCCAGACACCACCACATATCCGACCAGTGCGATGCTCGACGTCCACACCGCCACTGCCTGCGTGATGACTCCGCCCGAGGCTTCGGAAACTATGATGCCGAGTCCCTTGAGTTGAAGCACGAGATACGGCACGAGCGCCGCGACGCTGACGAGCGCAACGACGACACCGAGTGTCTTGCTCTCGTACTTCGCAACGAAGAAATCCGCCTGCGATACGAGTCTGCGCGTCTGCGCATATCGCCACACTATCGGCAGCAGGAAATACGAGACGCTGTATGCGATCGCACCGTAACAGAGGATGTAGAATGCAGGAGCGCCCTTGCCGTAGGCCCAGCCACTGCCGCCGAGGAAGGTGAACGTCGTGTAGATCTCGCCGGCCATGAGCAGAAACACGAATACCGATCCGAATCCGCGTCCTCCAACGCTCCACTGTTCGAGACTCATCACATGGCCGCGTCGCGCCATCAGACCGAGCGCGATGGCCAGTACAAAGACCCCGATGATTACAGCGAGCGCCGGTGTCACGATGATCTCGAATCGTCAGGCACCGTCGCGGCCGCACTCGCCAGCTCGGCATCGCGCCTGCTGTCGAGCAGGTAGATGAGCGCCATCACGAGGGACGTGATCACAACCCACACAACGATCCACGCGAGCAGAAACGGCAGGCCCAATACGTATGGATGGACGCGATTGGCGAATGGCACGCCGCCAAGCATCCCGAGTGTGGGAATCGCGGCGAGCCAGCGATATCGCCTCATCCGTGCGACGGCGCGAGAAAGTCCAGTGCCGCGACGACGAATATGCGCGTTCCGCAGTCGAGTGCGCGCTCGTCGATGTCGAAGCATTCGTGATGATGCGGCTGTACTATCCCTCGCTCCTCGCAACGTGCACCGACAAAGAAGAACCCGCCGGGCGCACGTTGCTGGTACGCTGAAAAATCCTCGCCGCCCATGCAGGGAATGGCCTCGGTGAGCGCCTCCTCACCAAGTGCACGAACCACTGCTCGACGCAGCAGTGCGGCGGCGCGCTCGTCATTCACTACTGGCCGATAACCGCGCTCGTACGAAAATGTGTAGCTCGCGCCATGCGCCGACGTGATGCCGGCGAGAATGCGCTCGATATGCCGCGGCATTTCCGTACGCAGATTCTCATCGAAAGTCCGTACCGTTCCTTCCATCTCGACCGAGCCTGGAATCACGTTGTGCGTGGTTCCGCCGGCAATCCGCGTTATCGATATCACCGATGGTTGCAATGGATCGACGTTACGGGCGACAACGTGTTGCAGATTGGTGATGAACTGCGCGGACACGGCAATCGGATCGACGGTCTGATGCGGCAGGGCGGCGTGCCCGCCGCTTCCCGTAATCGTTATACAGATCTTATCTGGGGCAGCCATGAGTTCACCGGCCTTTACGCCGACCTTGCCAACCTCGAGGGGAAGCCAGAGGTGTGCGCCGATCACGATATCCACCCCGTCCATCACACCAGCCTTCACCAGCTCCTCGGCCCCGCCAGGATGGAGCTCCTCGGCGTGCTGGAAGATGAAACGCACCTCGCCAGCGAGCGAATCGCGTCGGCCGACCAGCACCTTCACGGCGCCGAGCAGCATCGCCGTATGGCCGTCGTGGCCACATGCGTGCATGGTGCCCGGGTTCCGGGAAATGAAACTGTGGGTGTTGCGCTCCTCGATCGGAAGAGCGTCGATGTCTGCACGGATGGCCAGCACCGGCCCCGGACCCGCGCCCTTGAGGCGCGCCAGGACACTCGTCGGAGTGGGTCGCGTGATCTCGAGGCCGCCGAATCCAGCGAGAGTGTCGGCAATCCATTGAGAGGTTCGCTCCTCGTGAAACGAGCGCTCAGGGTGCTGATGCAGGTAGCGCCGCCACCCTATGACCTCTTCGCGAACCGTCTCTACGGTTTCGCTCTGTGAAACTGGAGCCGCCAAGGAAAACCCCCGCCAGAGTTCGCTGGATGTTACAGACTTGCGCGCGTGTTGGACAGGGGCAGACACCGGGACGAGCGATCGCTGGCATGTGATAGCAGCGTACAACGCACGGTTCGCCGCAGGAATCCCGCTGTTCACGCTCGAGTCGTTTGTGTACGCCTGTAACGTGGTTACGCTGCAAGTCGAATGGTCGGATCACAGTTGGGACAGTGTCTTCTCGCAATCGTCATGGCGGCGTGGGCGACCCCCGTCACGTATCGGACGGTGCATCCACCACCGGCGCATGCGCCACGTGATCCAACGCAGGTCGAGATGCGGAACGTCGATTTCTATGTCGATCCGGAGATAGTGCTCCACATCCACCGGCTCCGCGGGACGATACGCAGCAAGGCTGGCGGTCCGGTCCTGTTCGACGACAAGCGATCACTCGTCATCCATCTCGCAAGTGCTGAAGTCGGTCTGAACGCGAACGACATTACGGCGCTGCTCAACAAGTACGTGTTCGCGTACAAGGGTGCACCACTCTCCGGCCTGCACGTAACGATTTCCGGATCGCAGATAATACTGACGGGGACACTGCACAAGGTCGCCGCCCTGCCGTTCACGATCAGGGCAGAAGTAAGCGCGACACCCGATGGACACATCCGCATGCATCCGGTCCAGACGAAGATCGTCGGCCTTGGCGTCACTCACCTGATGCACGGCCTCGGAATGTCGTTGCAGAAGTTGGTGGATCTGAGCAAGGCGCATGGCGCGTCCGCCGTAGGCAACGACATCTACCTCGCACCGGACAGCATTCTCCCACCACCGACGATCGAGGGGCGCGTGACCGCTGTACGGATCGTGGGAAATGAAATGGTTGAGACTTTCGGCGGCGAGGGGACACCCGAGCAGCTCGGCATCCCCGATCCGAGCCAACGCAATTTCATGTTGTATCGCGGTGGCACATTACGCTTCGGCAAGCTCCTCATGGTCGATGCTGAAATGGAGATCGTCGACCTGGATCCGGAAGATCCCTTCAAGTTCGACCTGGACCGCTACGACGCGCAGCTCATCGCCGGATACTCACGAACGCTTTCGGATCTCGGACTCGAGGTCTACATGCGTGACATCGACAAGATCAAGCGATCTTCTAGTGCGCGCCCTTCGTTGCACTGACCTGCTCGAACGTCACGTTCATGATTGGATAATCGTGCCAATCCTTGTAGTCGAAGTGCCACCACTCCTGCGGGTTCGCGGTGAAGCCCTCGGCCTCCATCACCGAACGCAGCAACGCCCTGTGCCAACGTTGTAGCGACGTGCCACCCGGATATTCGGCGTACGCCCGATCGGTGCTCTCGTCGTAAGTGCTGACCATCGCGACTGGTTGGCCGGTCCTGAGATCGTACAGCGTGAGATCCACGGCGCAACCGCGATTGTGCATCGATCCGTGTGCTGGATTTGCAACCAGCCATTTCTTGTCTGCCGGAGTCGCGTCCCAGAAGATCTTCGTCACGTACCACGGGCGATACGCGTCGTGAATCAGCAAGCCATAGCCACGCTTGTGCAGCGCGCGGCTGGCGCGAACCACGGCTTCGGCGGCGGGCCGTTGCATGAATGCGCGCGCCTGCGTGTACATGCGGCTGCCCAGGAAGTTGTTGGTGGTCGCGTAGCGGATCTCGAGCTTGATCGTGGAATCGAGCGTCGTCAGCTCGACCAGATCCGGCTTGCGCGCGCTCGGCGGCTCGACAGGCGGCGCTGCGGCCAGAGCGATGGTACGCAACTCCTCCACCGGACGGACCGGCGTTACGCGTAGCTGAGTGCCGGATTCGGGTCCAATCTGCCTGCGTGGGAATACTATCCCACCAACGGTGAGCTGCGTTGCGCGGCCGTTTGCACCGCGCTGGAACGTCACTCGCGAACCACCGTACAACCCTTCACGCGGCCACTGAAACACGTCAGCGGAAATCTGGCGGACGGGGTACGGCGTGAGCCATTCGACTGTGGCGTAGAGCGATCCATCGCGTTCCGAGATGAGCATTCGATCGCCGTCACCGTATTCGCCAATGAGACCCATCCAGGCGGATGGAGCAGGCCTGGGCGCGGGGCCGATGCTCGTCTGCGCCCTGACGGTAGCAGCGCCGAGTGTCGACAAAATGAGTGTCGCGCAAACGAGCGCGTTGTATGCGCTTCGACGCTTGCCGACGGTTGATCGTACAGTCGGTTCAGTCACAGGCATCACAGCTCCGTCCGTATGAGGTCATACAGTACTTCGGTACTGCGCCAGCCACTCTGCGCTCCATGAATCGAACACACCACCTTGAAGTGCGCCACGGGCGCCGCGCATGAGGTTGATGAGGAACGATATGTTGTGCAGCGCGAGCAGCCTCTTGCCAAGCATCTCTTCGCTTGCAAAGAGATGCCGCAGATATGCCCGGTCGTACTGCATACAGCAAGGGCAGTTGCATCCGTCCACTAATGGACGACGATCGGTGCGATAGCTGCTCTGCCGAATCTGCATCTTTCCATCAGGGGTGAATGCGGTCCCATCGCGACCCATCCGCGTTGGCGCTACGCAATCGAACAGGTCGATGCCGCGGCGCACGCCCTCGATGAGGTCATCCGGGAAGCCTACGCCCATCAAATATCGTGGGACGTTGCGAGGTAGAATCGGATCGCACACTTCCAGCATCGCGTACGTATCATCCTTCGTTTCGCCGACGGACAAGCCACCTATCGCGACGCCGGACCAGTCTCCACTGTCGAGAATTCCGGCGACCGACGCTCTCCGAAGATCCGGATAGGTACCACCCTGCACTATGGGAAAAAGCGCCTGCGGCGGCGCCGGACTGTCACATGCAAGAGTCGGCGCGCCAAGCGGCACTGCGAAATCCGGAATCGGAGCACGTCCTTCGCGAGAGATCCGATCGAACTCGATCCTGCAGCGTTGCAGCCAGCGGAGGCTTCGCTCCATGGCAGATCGTGCTGCTGCTGCATCACTCCGACCTTGAATCAGCTCGTCCAGCTGCATCATCACGTCGGCGCCAAGATTGCGCTCGATCCGCATCACGCTTTCCGGCGTGTACTGATGCGTCGAGCCATCGATGTGACTCTGGAATTCGACGCCATCCTCGGTCACTGTTCGGAGCCTGGCCAACGAGAACACCTGGAATCCGCCGGAGTCGGTAAGCATGGGGCCGTTCCATCTCGTAAAAGCATGGAGACCGCCGAGCGCACGTACCATCATGTCGCCTGGACGAAGGTAGAGATGGTACGCGTTCGCCAGTACCATCCGGCCCCCAGCTGCTGCGACCTCCTCCATCGAGAGCCCGCGCACGACGCCATGTGTGCCTACGGGCATGAAAGCGGGTGTCTCGACTACTCCATGCGGAGTGTCGAGCCAGCCGAGCCGTGCAGAGCCGCACTCATGTGACATTCGAAATGAAAACGCCGCCAGGCTCACGGGCGAGTCATCAACGACGCCACGGCGTTCTGGACAATCACACCCAGGATGCCGAGCACAGCGAGCGAGCTCATTGTAAGTGTGAGACGTTTCTTGAGGCCGGGGTCTTTCGACACACGTGTAGCGAACACGACATTCACCAGCACGCTCACTGCGGTCGCGAGAACGGCGCCGATCGCAGCAACCGATGGCGTGATAGTGCCGTGTGCGGCGAGCAGCGCGGCCGATGCGACAGTGCTCGCGCTCGACAGAACACCGCCGATGATGCTGATGAAATAGAAACCGGCATGGCCGAGCAGACGCTGGCCGAGTATTCCGGTAACCTGAATAGCGAGAAATACGAGCCCATACTTGATCGCCGATGTGATGGAGAACGGCGAAGTCAATGGGATGAGGGGCTGATTCTGGGCCGTTGCTTCGGACGCTCTGACCGACCGGTAGTGAAGAACGAGTAGCACGACCCCCGCACCGATCATCAACGTGAATGCAAGCATTCCACTCACGAGTGCTGCCGGTGCCAGCAGTACCAGCAGGACTGCGTTGCGAAGTATGGACGCTACAATTGCAAGCAGGATTCCGGCGTACGCAACGCCCGTGAGCGCATCACCGCTGTCACGGTCACGTGTAGCCATCTCCGTGACCGTAACCGTGCTGTTCACAATTCCGCCAAGAAATCCCGTCAAGGCGACTCCTTTTGGGCCGTACATCTTGAGCAGGATGTAATTCACGAATCCGATGCCCGCGATGAGCATTACGATTATCCACGCTGCTCTGAGATCGAGGAGATCCCAACGGTCGGCGAATCCGCGTGGCAACACCGGATAGACAACGAACGCGAGAATCGCGAGCAGTATCGCCGACCGCAGTTCCGAATCGGTAAGACCGAGACTGAACTTGTGAAGTGGCTGCTTCCACGCCAGCAGCGCCGCCGTTATCACCGCAAGCGCGGTGGGCGTGAGTGTCTGTCCTTCTCCTGCCAGTATTCCAGCGAGCACGATGAGCACGAGCGCCGCCGACGTCGTGAGTTCGATCCCCTCGCCTGCTCGCATGGTCTGCATGTTCAGCAGTACGATCAGAACGCCGGTCAGCCCGACGCTCAGCAGAGCGAAGCTCTCGCCCAGCAACGCCCCGGTGCATCCGATCAACGCGATGAAGGCGAAGGTCCGAAGCCCCGCCTCCTTGCCACGATGCTCACGCTCCAGCCCGGCAAAAAGCCCGATGGCAAGTGCGAGTGCCAGGCGTTGGAACGTCGGCAGAAAAGGCCAGAGAGATGTCGAGTCCAATTTCCCGTTTGGGCCTGAAAGTTGTGCCTGAAAGTTGTGCCTGAATGTTCTTCTGGAAGTTACCGCTTCCGCGTATTTCTGATCGAACCTGGCTTTCGAATTGGCGCTCGGTATACGGGCTCGATGGCCCATCTGTTAACCTTCAAACCCCGAACCCTGGAAGAGATAACGTAATGGCGTTGTTGGGCATGCAGGACGTAAGCATAGCGTTCGGTGGACCGCCAGTCCTCGATCACGCCGCATTCAGCATCGAGCGCGGGGAACGCGTCTGTCTGCTCGGACGGAATGGCACTGGCAAGAGCACGGTATTGAAGCTGCTGGATGGTACCATCGCACCGGACAGCGGGGAGATTGTGCGCCAGACCGGGATCGCCGTAACGCGTCTGGAACAGGAGATCCCGGCCGATCTCGGGGGAACGATCTTCGACGTCGTTGCCGCCGGACTCGGCGACACGGGCAGCCTGCTTACGCGCTATCACGCGGCGAGCCAGCGAGTGGCGACTGACAGCAGTGCCAGCGCGCTGCGCGATCTGGATCGGCTGCATCGAGCGCTCGACAGCGCCAATGCATGGCAGGTTCAGACCCGGGTGGAAACCGTGCTCTTTCACCTGGGATTGGACGGCGAGGCACAGTTTGCGTCGGCGTCCGGCGGCAGAAAGCGTCAGACCCTGCTGGCTCGCGCGCTCGTAGCCGAGCCGGATGTGCTGCTGCTGGACGAGCCGACCAATCATCTCGACGTCGATGCAGTCGAATGGATGGAAACGTTTCTCGTGGATCGCGGCATCACTCTCGTGCTCGTCACGCACGACCGTGCCTTTCTGCGCCGCGTCGCCACACGCATCGTCGAGCTCGATCGTGGACAGCTGGTCGATTGGGGTGCCGATTACGACACATATCTCGAGCGAAAGGAGGCAGCACTCGCCGCCCAGGCGCGCGAATGGGTCGAGTTCGACAAGAAGCTCGCAAAGGAAGAAGTCTGGATTCGCACCGGCATCCAGGCGCGCAGGACTCGCAACGAGGGACGAGTTCGATCTCTCGAGGCGTTGCGGAAGGAACGCAGTGCGCGCCGTGAGCGCACAGGAACCGCGAAGTTGCAGGCACAGGAATCCGATCGGTCCGGACGACTGGTCGTGGAGGCGCGAGCCGTGACATTCGCGCGCGGTGACCGTACCATCATTCGCGATTTCTCGACGACTATCATGCGCGGTGATCGTGTCGGGCTCATCGGCCCGAACGGCTCCGGCAAGACGACGCTGCTGCGGCTGCTGCTTGGCGAGCTCGAGCCTGATTCCGGTACGATTCGCATCGGCACAGGACTCGATATAGCGTACTTCGATCAGATGCGCGAGCAGCTGGATCCCGACAGGAGCGTATTCGATAGCGTGGCCGACGGCTCCGATTTCATAGACATCGCCGGCGCGCGGAAGCACGTACTTGGTTATCTCCAGGATTTTCTCTTTTCGCCTGACCGCTCGCGCGCTCCCGTGCGCGCGCTATCCGGTGGAGAGCGAAATCGTCTGCTGCTGGCGCGTCTCTTTACGCGGCCGTTCAATCTGCTCGTGATGGACGAGCCGACCAACGACCTCGACATCGAGACGCTGGATCTCCTGGAAGAGCTTCTGTTGGAGTTCAATGGAACGCTGCTGGTCGTGAGCCACGATCGCGCGTTTCTCGACAACGTCGTCACGAGCACGCTGGTATTCGAGGGCGACGGTCGCGTGGGTGAGTACGCTGGTGGTTACACCGACTGGCTGCGCCAGCGACGAATGCCGGAGCGGGAAACGTCAACGACATCGGCAGCAAGCAAGCCGAAACGCGGCGCTGCTTCAACTCCGACGCCTGCGCGCAAGCGTCGCCTCACCTACAAGGAAACGAGTGAGCTGGCATCGCTTCCGGATGAGATCGACAGGCGCGAGAACGAGCGCGAGCAGATCTACACGTCGCTTTCAGATCCAGCATTCCTGCGAGATGGCGCAGCCGTCGTCGCCGCCAGGGATCGGCTCAACGAGATCGAGCTCGAGATGACCCGGTTGATGGGACGATGGGAGGAGCTGGAGACGATCGCGAGCGACAGCTAGAACCGTCAGGTGCTGACCGTCGCTACTTCACCGCCGTCAACACGCGCGCAGGCGGATATATCCACGGCGTGATTCCATGCAGCTCGACCTCGCCCATACCCGCGGCGCGAAACTCCTTCGCGTAATCCCCGACGTGCGCGATGTCGAGGATTCCCACACGTCCGCCGGGTTTGAGCACTCGCACCATCTCGCGAATCGCCTTGCGTCGCTCAGCGTCTCCGGTCACGTTGTGAATTGCGAGGCTCGATACCACCACATCGACGCTCGAGTCGTCCAACGGTAGTGCACGCATGTCTGCGTCGCGCACTTCGACCCGATCCTCCACTCCCTCCGCGCGAGCGTTCGCCAGTGTTGCAGCCGCGGAGTTGCTCTTCTGATCGACCTGCGACCAGAGATCCACGCCGATCGCGCGACCGCGTGGAACTCGTTTCGCCGCACCGATCAGCAGCAATCCATGCCCGCACCCGACGTCGAGCACGGTCTCCGCGCCGTTGAATGCGAGCCGCTCCAGCAAACGGTCACGAGCCCGCAGCTTCCCCCACCTGCTGCTCGCCATCATCAAGCCGGCGCCGACCAACAATGCCCAGCCGATCCATAGCAGGATCGACCCGATCGCGACCTGACGCAGCACCGCCGCCGTAAATACGGGCCGGCCGGCCACGATCCCGACCACGACGGCCACGATGCCGCAGATCGACATGACGCGAACGACGCCCGGCGCATCCAGACCGTAATCGGCGTGCGACGGCGTGATCTTGTCGGCTGCAGTCATGCGGATCTCCGTCCGGGAGTAAGATCGAACGTTATCCCAATTCGGCCCATCGTGCTATAAACAAACGATTACCACGCAGTCCGCTCCGTGGGACTGTATGGGGGCGCATACAATTTGCGTCTGCGGATACTGCAGGACGCTTTCGGCGCGGGTATTGGGCGCCATGGCGAGTACCGGCGTCGAGTTGGCGGGTTCGTTAGCCTCCGTACGGGCCACCACTCGGCGCCCGGCGCGTCCCGAGGGTACACCGGACGCCTCGTCAATCGCGGCTAGGCCGCTACGGCCATCTCTTCCTGGACCGAGCGCGCCACGCAGTATTCGTTGCAGCGGATCCTGCGCGGACACTTGAGACAATCGCGCCTGATCTTCTCCGGATACAACGCCCGGTCCGCGATCACGTAGCCCGCGCTCTCGAAGAACTTGGGCGTGAGTGTCAGCGCGAACAACTCGTCGATTCCACGCTTGCGGGCAAGTCGCTCGACTTCGGCAACTATCGCAGTTCCGAGCCCGAGTCCATGCGCGTCACGCGCAACTGCAACAGACGCGACCTCGGCGAGCGAAGGCGAGTATTCCTTGAGCGCGCCGCACGCCATCACGGTTCCAGCGGAATCCACGGCAACTACAAAATCGTGCAGCGTCAGGCTTACCGATTCGGGCGACCGGTACAACATGATCGCCTCTGCGGCATAGCCATTCACGAGCGACACGATGCCGGAGATGTCACCGCTCTGCGCGGGGCGCAACGCGATCGATGCCGTTACATCAGGATTCATCGAAGGACCTCTTCCAGCGATTCGAGCCCCTCTCTCATCTCATCGCGACTCATGACGAGCGGCGGCAGCAGACGGAGCGTGTACTCACCCGCCGATAGAATGAGAAGACCCGCATCCATCGCGCGTGCGACGACGCCTGCGGCGGGCTCCACGACGTCGATCCCCCACATGAGCCCCATGCCACGCACCGCTCGCACGCGACCAGTACGACGCATGATCGCGCGAAGCTCCTCGCCCATCCATGCACCGTTGTCGCGCACCTGCTCCAGCAGCGCCGGCTCCGCAAGACGCTTCACGACATGCAGCGCGACGCTCGCGACCAGGGGCCCTCCACCAAACGTGGTACCGTGATCGCCGGGCTTCATTACTGCCGAGATCTCTTCGCTGACGAGCACGGCGCCCATCGGCAGACCGGCGGCAATCGGCTTGGCAAGCGTTACCATGTCCGGCACGACGCCAGTTTGCTCGTACGCGAACAATGTTCCGGTACGACCGAGCCCGCTCTGAATCTCATCGAAGATGAGAGCGATGCGACGCTCGTGCGTGAGCGCGCGCAGCTCCGCGAGCAGCCCGGGGTCGATCACTCGCACGCCGCCCTCGCCCTGCACCGGCTCGAGTATCACCGCTGCAACCGTACGCGCATCCAGCGCCGCATCCAGATCCTCGATTGTGCGCTCGACGATCGATACACCCGGTGCCAGTGGCTTGAATGGCGCCTGGTACTTTGCGCGATCGGTAGCCGCCAGCGACGCGAAGAGGCGGCCGTGAAACGCGCCGCGCAACGAGATAATACCGGTCTTGTCGGGCGACATGGAACGGCCGAACTTGCGCGCGAACTTGAACGCGCCCTCGTTCGCTTCCGCGCCTGAGTTGCAATAGAAGACTGACGACGCGAAGGAGTGATCGACGAGAAACTCCGCCAGATCCTCGCCCGGCGCAGTGCGATACAGATTGGATACGTGCAACAGGCCCGTGGCGACCGCATCCTGAATCGCGCGTGCGATGCCGGCATCGTTGTAGCCGAACGCATTGACGGCGATGCCACTCGCGAAATCCAGATACGCCTTGCCGGTCTCGTCGTACAGATACATGCCGTCGCCACGAACAAATTGTGCTGGCGGACGCTTGTACGTGCCGAGTATGGCTGACTGCGTTGGCACTGGAACCGGCATTGCCGGCTGTTCGGTGGATAGCTGCATCACAGGCAAAGTCATTGTCGTCACTTTGCGCCTACCGTTGCGAGTGTTATGAATGTGCCGCGTCCGGATTCTCCGAGCGCGTCGATATCGGCAATGCGAACAACACGAACGCCGCCCGCAAGCGCGGCGTGCGCTGCTTCCAGCTTGGCGGCCATTCCGCCGACAGCGATTCCCGACGCGATGAGTGCACGCGCTTCATCGACGTCGAGCTGATCGATCACCTCTCCCGACGAATCGAGCACGCCTTCGACGTCTGCAACCAGCAGCAGCTCGTCAGCGCCGAGTGCAACTGCGATGGCGGCCGCGGCATCATCACCGTTGACGTTGAGCGCAGTGCCCGGCGTTTCAGCGTTCGTCGCGAGTGGCGAGACGACTGGCAGTAGGCCAGCGAGCCAGAGCGTCTCGACCAACGACGTGTTGATGCTCACCGGCATGCCGACGTAACCGAATTCCGAAATGCCGAGCGGTTTCGCCGCGATCAGGGACGCATCTTCGCCGGAGATTCCGACGGCCGGTGCGCCAGCAGCGTTGAACTGCGACACCAGTCTCTTGTTGACGACACCCGAGAGAACCATCCGGATGATGTCGAGATCCTCGAGCGTCGTGACGCGGCGGCCGCCGGCGAACTTCGGCTCGCCGCCGAGCTTGCGCTGCAGCGCCGAGATCTCGTCGCCGCCGCCGTGGACGATACACATCGCCTTGCTCGCGTTCCATGCGGAAGCGATCATCGCGGCGAGCGAGTCCGCGGATTGTGCGCGGCCACCCAGCTTCACCACACGCGTCAATGGCTCCGTCATGCCGGCAATCCCGCGATTTCCGGAAGCCCGAACATGACGTTCGCGTTCTGAACCGCCTGTCCCGCCGCGCCCTTCATGAGATTGTCGATTGCCGCGACAATTATCAATGTCGGTTGACGCACGTTCGCAGCCTTCGTGACGCTCATGCGCACGACATTGCGGTGAACCACCTCGCGAAGCGACGGCATCGTGTCGCTCACTTCAATGAACGGCTCATCGCGATACAGGTCACGCCAGAGCGACAGCGGCTGCGCGAGCGACTCATTCACGGGGACAGTGATCGTGGCAAGTATGCCGCGCGCGACGGGAAGCAGATGCGGCGTGAAGAGAATGTCGTTGTCACCGCCCATCTCGCTGACCACTGCGCGCATCTCGTTCAGGTGCCGGTGCTCGTTCCCCACAGCGTAAGCACGGAAGTCTTCAGCCACCTCCGCGAACATCAGCTCCGGCTTCGGTGTGAAGCCGGCCCCGGTAACGCCGCTGGCCGCGCTCACGTTGATGGTCGCACCCTTCGCTATGAGCGAACGGGCGAGCAGCGGCGCCAGCGCGATGAGAATCGCGGTCGGGTAGCAGCCTGGATTCGCGACGACGTCCGCCCCTGGCAGCAACGGCCGCGTCAGCTCGGTGAGGCCGTATGGAACAGTCGTCCCATTAAACGATGTCGAGCCGTTCCCGGGGCGCAGATCCGCTGAGAGATCGACCACCTTGGCGCCTGCCGCGGCAGCAGCGTGTACCCAGCTCGCGGACGCCCCATGTGGCAGCGCCGAAAAGATGAGGCCGGCGCTGTCCAGCTTCGCCTCGTCGGTCGCGATGAGAGAGATGGAACGGCCGGCAGCACGGATGGTCTCGCCAGCCCTGGAATTGGCCGACGCGAAGACCAGTTCCATGCATGGATGCCGCGTAACGAGATCACAAATCTCGCGGCCCGCGTATCCCGAGGCGCCGAGCACGCCGACCGTAATTTTATTCACCAGGAATGTATAAACAGTCACCGGGGCAGTCGCAATAGCTCCGATGTCTCTAACGAAGGTCTGCCAGTCAGCGTACAGAAGGAGACCCCTCAATCAGGAGCCGCGTTTAGTGCGCATTCGTCTTTTCTCAGCGCTGACATTCCTTGCGACAGCCTTGCCGTGCACGCCCGCGCTGTCAGTCGCGCAACGTGCCGCATCCGCGGTGCCGACGCCGGCTTCCGTGATCGGCTTCGCGCCCGGCACAGACAGGAAGCTTCCGGAATGGAAACAGGTAGTCGCGTACTTCCACGCGCTCGAAAAGGCGTCGCCGCGAATTCAGGTGCACACACTGGGCAAGACGACGCTCGGCCGGCCGTTCGTCGCCGCTTACATCGCCGACTCTGCAACGATCGCGAATCTCGCGCATTATCGCGGCATCCAGCGCCTGCTCTCGGATCCACGGCTAACGACGCCGGGACAGGTCACCAGGCTCCAGGTCGATGGCAAGCTCGTAATCCTCGTCACGTCGAGCATCCACTCCACGGAAGTCGGCGGCATACTCACGCCGATGGTGCTGGCCCAGAAGCTGGTGGGAGACGAGGACGACAACACGCGCTCCATCCGGCGCAACACCATCGTGATCCTGGTTCCGTCACTCAATCCGGACGGCGTGGACATCGTGCACGACTGGTACGCGAGCTCCATGGGCACGCCGTGGGAAGGAAGCGGACCACCTGTGTTGTACCATCACTACACGGGCCACGACGACAACCGCGACTGGTACGCGTTCACCCAGGTCGAGACGCAGATGGTGATCGACTCGCTGTACAGCCCGTGGCATCCGGCGATCGTCAACGACATCCATCAACAAGGATCTTCAGGCACGCGGCTCTTCATTCCGCCATACATGGATCCGATCGAGCCGAACATCGATCCCATCCTCATGGCGGGCGTAGCGCAGATGGGCAAGGCGATGACGTGGCGCATGACGTCCGACGGATTCGTCGGCATCGCGAACAACACGTCGTACGATGCGTGGACTCCGGCGCGCGCGTATCAGCACTATCACGGCGCGATCCGCATCCTGACCGAGACGGCCAGCGCGGATCTCGCCTCGCCGATCGACGTACCATTCGATTCACTTCGCCCCGGCTACAATGTCGACCCCAAAAAGACCGGTGTCGATTTCCTCACCACGTGGCCCGGTGGCAGATGGACCATCGGCGACATCGTTCGCTATCAGACCGCGGCAACGATGGCGTTGCTCACGCAAGCCGCTGCCGATCACATCGAATGGGTGCGCACATATTCGCAGGTCGAGCGCAACGCAGTGATGGGCAATCGCGCGCCGGGACGAGAAGATTGGCCTGCGACGATCGTGATTCCAGCGGAGGCTGCGCGCGACACCGCGATCAACGCGGCGCTCGGCATTCTGCAGCGCGGACGGGTTGAAGTGCGTCGCGCTAAATCTGCGTTCAGTGCAGATGGAAAGCAGTTTCCGTCCGGAAGCTATCTGATCTACACTGCGCAGCCATACGCTGCGTTCGCGAAGACGCTGCTCGAAGACCAGCACTACCCGAATCTGTTCGAGTATCCCGGCGGTCCGCCCAAGCGTCCGTACGATGTCACGGCGCAGACGCTGCCGCTGCTGTACGGCTTCAACGTGTCGTTCGTGCGCGACTCCGTCACGGTTGCATCGACACCACTTGCTCCGGTTCGCGCGATTCCCTGGGTCGCGAAGGGGCTCAGCAACAACAAGGCGCGCCGTATCGCGATGTTCCAGAACTGGGCACCGTCGATGGATCAGGGATGGACGCAGTGGGTGTTCGATCAGTATCACGTTCCGTACACGCTGATTACGGCAAAGGACATTCGCGCCGGCAATCTCAGCTCTCGCTTCGACGCGATAGTGCTGCCGGATCAGAATGCACGCCAGATCGCCGGCGGCCCGCGCGGTGCATATCCGGATTCGCTCAAGGGCGGACTCGGCGACGATGGAGCGAAGCAGCTGGCGGCGTTCGTAAATGCCGGCGGTACTCTCGTGGCATTCAACGCTGCGAGCAATTACGCGATCGAAGCGCTGTCGCTACCAGTGAAGAACGTACTTGCCGATGTGCGGCCGAAGGATTTCTACGCGCCAGGCTCGCTCTTCAGGGTCGAGTTCGATCGCGCCAATCCTCTCGCGGATGGCATGACGGCACCGACGCCGGCAGTCTGGTTCGAGGGTGGCCCGGCGTTCGAAGTAACCGATCCATCGCGTGCAACTATCGTCGCACGCTATCCTGCGCAGGGTGATCCACTCCTCTCCGGCTGGCTGCTCGGCGCAGACCGCATCAACGGCAAGGGCGCGATGGTGGACGTGAAGCAGGGCAAGGGACACGTCGTACTGTTTGGATTCCGCCCGCAGTACCGGGCGCAGAGCATGTCGACGTATCCGCTGGTCTGGAATGCGTTGAGGTAAGTTGCAATAGGTGTCGAAATCAAAACGCGCCTGCGGAAATGCAGGCGCGTTTTGATTTTCCGTATAAGCTCTACACCGGATCAATGAATCGTCTCATGCCGTTCAAGCATCGCCACGAAATCGGCGATTCTCCTGGCGCGAGTCTCCGCACGCTTCGCGTTGTGAATGCGGAACAGGATGGCGTAGCGGTTCTGACTGGTTAACGTAGCGAAGAATTTTGCTGCGCGCGGCTTCGCGTCGAGCGCGGCCTGCAGATCGGGCGGGATTTCGATCGTTGCCTGCGAGGCATACGCCGCATCCCACCGACCGTCCTTCTTCGCGCGCTCCATCTCGGAGACACCTGCGGGCATCATCTTCCCACTTTCCAGCAGTGCAACCGCCTTGTCGCGGTTGATCACGGACCAGATGCTTCGCGCACCACGAGGCGTGAACTTCTGAATGAACGTCTCTTCGTCGTATCCCTTTCGCTGGCTATCTATCCAACCGTAACACAGGGCAACGTCGAGCGCCTCGGGGTGCGACACGGAGGGGATGCCGGATCCTTTCTTCGCGATGCGGATCCAGATCCCCACTGAAGTCGTGTGATGCTCGTCGAGCCACCTGTTCCACGCAACCTGGTCGGCGAATGGAACGATCGGAATATCAGTCGGTGCTGCGGCCTTCTTCGACGCTCGCGCCATTCAATGCAGGACTCGAAGTTACGGCTTGGGCTTGAGTGACTGCATTGCTCGGGTCGCCCCACGGTCCTTCGGGTCGATCGACAGTGCCTTCTCGAAGCTCTTGATTGCGGTCGCCGTATCGCCGCTGGCAAGTTGCGCAATACCAGCCTGGGACCACGCGGGCGCGGAGTTCGGTGCGTATTCCAGATTCAGCATGTAGAACTTGAGCGCGTCCGCCACTTTGTTCCGCTGACGCAACGCACTGCCAACCGCGAACAGTGGAGCTTCACCGAAGTCGTACGACGCGCGTCCGTAGTAACGCTGCCTCAGCTCCCGATACGTTGCGATGGCGGAATCGGTGCCGGCGGAATCGTAGCGAGTAAGAATTACCTGCTCGAGCGGCCGAGGCTCCATCACACCACGGTGACAGGTGGCGCAGGTGACGACGACAGGTGGTTCCAATCTCGATGACAGCTTCGTCAGATAGTCAGCGTTGATGGCAGAGACCATGCGGAGCATCGTACGTGCCTTGTTCTTGTTCGGCTTCACGTCCGATGCAAAGTCGTGCCGATCACGTGGGATGCTATCATCAGCCATGTGGCAGAATTCGCAGCCCACGCCGAGCGCCCGCGTGAACGTGCCCATCGTATCGAGTAGCGCCTGCCGAGAGATATCCTTCGGAAAGAACTTGAGGTTCTTTAGAGGCGGCGGTGGACCCTGAGGGCGCTGGTTCTGCGCCCCTATGGTAAGTACCGGAATCGCGATTGAAGCAATGGCGGCAAATGCAAGAACGCGGAAACGTGTCATGGTTGATCCTGGAAGTTGAGCTCCACAGTCGGTACTGCTGGTGCAGTCTCCACCGTCGCCTAAAACATGCGTGAAACGGGCTGTTTTCGGAAGATCAGCTGGAGCCGCAATTCGACCATGCCGATGCCCGACGCGAAGCCGTCCGGCACCACTCGTACCTCCTCGAAACCCTCGCGCTCGAAGAAGCCCCCGACTGCGCTGACTTGGGCGAACGGTCACCAAACGCGCCTGAACGGTCCGGAGCGAGCGTAGACGGCTGCGTAGAAGCATGTGGCGAGCGCCGCGCTATCATGTCGCATGCCAGGCCGCCAGGCGGTCCGACGATGTGCAGGGGGTCAGCTGGAGCTACTGATCAGTGCGGCGATCTCGCGCGAGGTTATCGGCTCGTCCACGAACGTGAACGTGCCGTGCTCCTTCATCTCGCGTGCTGCACGGACAACTGCGGCAAATGCGATACGAGTGAGTGCGCCGCCAACGCTGATGCGCTTGGCGCCGATCCGCGACAGCCCATCGACGTCGAAGTGCACGCCCTGCATTCCGGCCAGAACGTTCACCGGCCTGTCCACCGAGCGTATCATGGTCGCTATCTCGGCTACATCCGTCATGCCGGGCGCATACAGAACGTCGGCGCCGGCTTCCTGAAAGGCTTGTAGTCGCTTGATGGTATCCGCAAGGTCCTTGCGCCCGTGCAGATAGTTCTCCGCGCGCGCGGTCAACATGAATGGAAACGGTAGCTTGCGCACCTCCTCTACAGCTGCGCGAATACGATCGACCGAATGCTCGAACGCGTAGATCGGATCGTCGTTGCGGTTGGTGCTGTCCTCGATCGAACAGCCAGCCAGGCCGGCGCCAGCTGCCAGACGAATCGTCTCCGCAACGGTTTCCGGATCGTCTCCAAACCCGTTCTCCAGGTCCGCGCTCACGGGCAGTTCCGTCGCGGCGCACAGGTTTGTCGCATGCGCGATCATCTCGTCGCGCGTGACTCCGTGGTCCTGACGACCAATCGAGTTCGCGTAGCCGACGCTCGTGGTCGCGAGTGCCTCGAACCCAGTGCTTGCCAGGATTCGCGCGGAGCCGACGTCCCATGGATTCGGAATTACGAAGGCGCTATCGCGGTGATGCAAATCGCGAAACCGTCGTCCCTTCTCTGCCTGCGTTATCATCGTAAAAACTCTCTCTTCAGGAAACGACTGTGCCGATCAGGCTGCGAACAACGGAGCAAGATCGACGTAGATGCGACATTCGTCCGCAAGTGGTGTCGATGATACGCTGATCGGAATCAGATGAAAGATCGTCACGGCGGGCACAGTTACTTCCTTTCCGTCATGCCTCATGTAGGTAACGACGGCCTCGAGAACCACGATGTCGCCTTCGATCCAGGTGCGCCCGGAGTGATGCCGCAGCGACTTGAACGCAGCGAAGAATTGCGCGATTGCATCACGGATCGCATCGCGCCCAGTCAGCGCGTCGGAGTTGCCGAAGCGAAGTGTGGCGCCCGGTGTGAATACGGCCGCGAAACCGTCTGCATCCTTGTGATCGACGTGGTCCGAATAAAGCGTGCCAGCCCAGCGAATAACGTCGTCACGTGTGCGGCCTGCATCCTGCGGCAAGATGGAACTCCCGTTGAGTGGTAATCATCACAAGATATACGAATCGGCACACGCATCACAGTGCATATCACAGTGCATATCGCAGCGCATGTCACTACGCGTGTCACTGCATCAGCTTGCGCGTGAAGTAGGTCATCTCCAATGCCGTCGTGTGCGCGCGCTCCTTGAGACTTGCACCTGACCCGTGACCACCTTCTATCACTTCGTAGAACAGGTACGGGATATTCATCGACGCCAGCTTTGCCGCGAATTTGCGTGCGTGTTGCGGACCCACGCGGTCATCCTTGGTGGTGGTCCAGATCAGCGGTTCCGGATACTTCACGTTGGCGTGAACGTTGTTGTATGGTGACAGGTATTCCAGGAACTTGCGCTCCGCCGGAACGGAAACGCTGCCATACTCTCCCACCCACGAGCTGCCCGCCGCGATCTGCTCGTAACGCAGCATGTCCAGCAAAGGGACCTGGATGTCCACCGCAGTCCACATCTCAGGATGCTGGGTGAACTCGACGCCCATCAGCAGACCACCGTTCGATCCGCCCTGAATGCCGAGCCGGCGTGTGCTTGTGATTCTGCGCTTGACGAGGTCCTGCGCAACCGCCGCGAAATCGTCGTATACCACCTGACGATGCGTTTTGAGGCCGGCCTCGTGCCAGGCCGGACCGAACTCACCGCCGCCACGAATGTTCGCGAGCACCCACACTCCGCCGTGCTCGAGCCACAGCTTGCCGATGTTCGGCGAGTAGTTGGGAGTCTCCGACACCTGGAATCCGCCGTACGCATAGAGAATCGTCGGATTGTTCCCGTCCAGCTTCATGCCGCGCCGATGTACGACAAAGTACGGTACACGCGTGCCATCCTTCGACGTGGCTTCGAATTGCTCGACTACATCATTCGACGCGTCGAACTTGGGCGGAAGCGACTTGACCGACGAGAGCGCACCCGACTGCGCATCCACCAGCCATACCGAGCTGGGCGTCAGGAATCCGGTAACGCCAAGAAATGCCGTGTTCGAATGCGCATCAGCATCGACGATGCCGATGGTGAGATTGTCGGGAAACCTGAGCTGGGAGCGTGTCCACCGGTTCGCGGCTGCCGGCGTGTATGTGTAGGCGCGTCCACGCACATTGTCGAGCTGCGTGAGTATGAGCGCGTTCTTCGTCGTAGCCATCCCACTGATCGACTCCCGGGGGCCGGGCGCTGCAACGAGCGTCGGCGCAAACTTCGCCGGACTCGCGAGCATGGTCGCCAGCGGTACCGATACGACGGATCCGGCCTTGAAGGCGGTGCCACCAGCTGGTGTCCAGGCTGTGTCCAGCGAAATGATCACTCTGCCCGCAACCATTGCCGACACGGACGACTTGAGCGGAAGCGCAAGCTTCTCGAATCCGTTCCTGGTCAGGATGAACTGCTCGGCCTCGAACGTGCTCAGTGGACGGGCCACGAACACTGCATGGTTACCGTCGCCATCGTCGAGCGTGAAAGGCGACACGCCATATCCGCCGTCGTTCGCCGTTCCGCGAAACACTTCGGTCGCCGCCGACAGCGGCTGCCCGCGCTTGATGCGCTTTACAATGTAAGGATATCCCGACTTCGTGATCTCGCCCGGTGCCCACTCGCGCGCGACCAATAACGTGTTGGGATCTTCCCACGCCACGCGTTGCTTGCCATGCGGTAATACGAATCCACCCGACACGAAACTCGCACTCGGCAGATCGATCTCCCGAACAGTCACGGCATCCTCGCCGCCGTCCGACAGTTGAACCATGCAACGGCGCTCCGCAGGCTCGGCGCAGGTACTTCCCTTCCAGAACCAGTTCGCCTTCTCTGCCTTGGATAGCGCGTCGAGATCGAGCACGGTCGTCCATGCCGGTGATGCGCTTCGGTAGCTGGCGAGCGTCGTGCGCCGCCACAGTCCGTGCGTATGCTCTGCGTCCTGCCAGAAATTGTAGATCTGACCGCCGATGATCGACGGCGACGGAATGCGGTCACGCGCCTCCGCCAGCTTCACCGCATCGGCGTAAAGCGCAGCATAGTGCGGATCCTTCTCCAGCACCGCGACGGTCTTTGCATTTTCAGCGTTCACCCACGCCATGGATCGTGGACTGGAAACCTGCTCCAGCCACACAAAGGGATCGTTGCTGACCGCAACCGACGGATGTGCAGCCGCCCCGGACTGTGCGCCGATGGACGGGCTGGCAAACGTGACGAGCGACGCAGCCAGCGAGAGTGACCGAAACGAGAGTTTCATGGCCCTTGAGAGTTTGTGGTACGGAGAGAATAGCGCGCCCGCGGGCGCGGCGCCACCGTCACACTCCCACTGCTGTCGTGCGTCGGCGGCTGAAGTCCGTCCCGGCGCTGGCACCGGCCCGGGATGCGCTGCGGCTGCTACCTGTTCAACCAGTAGCTGAACTTCACCAGAAACGTGTTGTCCGGCCGGAGCTGCAACAGATCCGGATATGTCTGTGTCCATCCGCGTGCATCTGGTGCGTTGTCGTACCGCTGACGTCCCTGCGTCCACACCAGGAACAGTGTCGATCCTGGTCGGTATTCCCAGCGCACTACAGTATTCGACTTGAACTCGCGATCGCTGAATCCCGACATCGCCGACACTGGTGGCGTGTAGGCGACATATCGGTCGGAGTATCGCGCTGCACGCGGATCCGCACTCAGTTCGCGCGGGTCTGAGTAGGAACCGTTCGACACGAAAGGCTGCGCATAGAACTGGAACGACAGCGCCGGTGTTGCGATGTACGTCGCGCGAACGGCGGTGACGAGCGTGTTCTGATGCAGATGCGCGAATGCGTAGTGCATCGCGGATGTAGCTGTATCATGGAAGTTGCCGATCCACTGCGTGTTGTCGTCGTTGTGCGATGCGGTGACATCCAGCGATAGAAGCAGTTGGCTCGATGCGCGCACGCTTAGCGTTGGCTCGATGCTGAGATTGTGCGAGCGCCCCTCGTCGGTGCGCATGTAGTTCAGATAGACTGCCGGCGTGATTCGGCGTCGATCATCACCGGTGACACCCATCCATGGAGAGAGATACGACGATTGCCGCACCGCCGGCCCGCCCCGTGCGCACCTGTCGCAGTACGTGCTTCCCAACTGGCCAAGCGTGGCGCCAGCGTTGAAACCCCAATTGTTGTGGAAAACGAAATGCACGTTGGAATTGACCGCATGCTCCAGCGCCAACCCGTTCGTGTTCCACGTATTCCAGAAGTTGCCATTGATTCTAAAGCTGTTGTAAAGCCGAGTCGGCTTCAGAAAATTGAGCGCGCCCCAATTGCTCCAGCTCTGCCGATCCGCCCGGCGCAAATACCCGATATCGTTGATCTCGTAACCTGCGGATTGACGCTGGTAGCTCGTCTCGAAGCGTGTGATCCCGCCGCCGTACTTGCCGAACAGCAGCTCTTCCGCATTACCTGTCAGCGACGTGAGACTGGAATCGACGCGCAGCTTCCCGTCAGGCCGCTGGTAGTAGTGCACGGCGCTCATCTGAGTCTGCGTGATCGCAGCGGCCGTTCCCGTCACTTCACTTCCCGTCAACGATCCGGAGATCTTGTAATTGTCGTTCAGGAAGCGATGCGCGAAGTCCACTCCGCCAACAGTCGCCGTTCGCCGCAGCGCATCCGCAGTCCACGAGTCGGTGTTCCGGTCGACGCTCGTGAGAACAGCGCCGATGTAGCTCTTTCCATCACGGAACTCGCGCTGCACACGAGCGACACCGTAATTGGTCGTTGGCTCGATGGTCCTGTCGAGCGAACCCGTCGCGCGCTCCGTCACCGCGTCCAGCACTCCCAAAGACAGCGACTTTCCAATCCGGCCACTCAGCTTGGTAGCGCCGAGGATAGTCGTCGCGGTCGGCGAGCTCGGGTCACCGTAATTCCCAATTAGTTGCGGAGTGCGACCAATTCTTCGTGAGTAGAACAGTCCCTCTGAGCTGCAGTTCACGACGTTGCAGTTGATGCTGAACGCGTAACGCCCCTGTCCTTCGACGAAGAACGGACGCTGTTCGTTGAAGAATGTCTCGAACGTACCGAGGTTGAGCACCGACGGATCTGCTTCCACCTGACCGAAGTCAGGATTCACCGCCGCCGTCAGTCGCAGACTCGGCGTCACGCCAACCTTGAGATCCGCACCGGCAGAAAGGCGCTGCGCACGGCCGTACGACGAAGCGCCCACCGTCGAAACATTCTTTGTCACAACGTACGGAACCACTTCGAGCGGATGCGTCGATCCCACGTCCCCGATACCGGTCACCGTTCCCAGTTGAGAGACAGTCGCGTTCCTGCTTGGACGAAACACCGGCCAGCTCACACGCTCCTTGAAGCGATCGATGTCGCGCCAGATCCCGAACCCGATCGTGTGCACCGGTGCGTTGTTGAAGCCAAGCTGCGACATGGGAATCGCGAACTCGGCGGTCCACCCGAGTGAATCGATGGATGTCGCAACGTCCCAGACGCCATCCCACGTCTGGTCTTCGTTGGTGTCGTCGTACATCGCGTAATCACGCTTCACCAGACCCGGGCTGACTGCGAACTCGAATCCACTGCGGCCGTCGTGATACGAATCGATCATCACCTTCAGCTGATCTGTCGGCGGACGAACGTCCCGCCGCGCAAGGGTCTTGCGTATGAGCGCCGGCTCGGGATCGAACGCGCGAATGAAGACGTAGATGTTGTGACTGTCGTACGCGACCTTGAATTCGGTGCGGAAGCGCGGATCGCCGTCCTCCACCGGATCGAACTCGCGGAAGTGCGTTACCGCCGGCGCCTTTCGCCATACCGCATCGTCGTCGCGACCATCCAGCACGGGCGGATGGTCCGCATGCACCGCTGCAACCGACGTTATGTAGTCAGATGCAGCGGCTGGCTGCGGTGCCTGAGATGCCTGAGATGCCTGTGCACGAACGAGGACAGGAGCCATCGCGCCGAGAATCATCGCCACCGCACCGAGCGTGGGCCGCGAAGCTGAGAATGAAGATCGAATCTGAAAGGACACTGGCGAGCGTTGAATGGTGCATTGACGGGCCCGCCGGCGCGTGCCCTTCTCGACCATGAGATGCTCGACGTGTCAAAATGGTTTGTTTCGGCATGGAAGCACCTCCATCGCCCCACATCGTCAGTTCACTATGGATACCGTGAATCCGTCATAACCCTTCAACCCAACTGTTTGAATCGCCGTGCTGGTCACTAGCGCGCTTATGGACACCCGGTCGAAGAATCGACGTACCCCTTGCGTGCCAGTGTCTTCGGTATCGTCGTTGATGACATCCCCATCACGCACGACGTTGTCGACGACGATCATGCTTCCGGGATGCGCCAGCGTGACCGCCCAGTCGAAGTAGGCGGGTATGTTCTGCTTGTCGGCGTCGATGAAGACCAGATCGAACGGCTCGCGATCTTCCGCGGCCAATTGCGGAAGCGTGTCGAGCGCACTACCCACGCGCAGATCGACGACGTCTGCGAATCCCGCTCGCGCTATGTTCGCTCTTGCAACGTCCGCGTGCATGGGCGCCTTCTCCAGAGTCACGATCCTTCCTCCAGGAGCGAGGCCGCGTGCGAGCCATATCGTACTGTAGCCGCCGAGTGTACCGATCTCGAGGATCGACTTGGCGCGCAGCGTCATGGCGAGCAGTTGGAGCAGTTTCCCCTGAGTCGGAGAGACGCTGATCGCCGGCATGTTCGCCGCCGCCGTCGCAGCCTGCGCAGCGTCCAGCGCGGAATCCGGGGGAATCAGCTTCTCCGCGAGGTAGCCGTCGACCGCCGTCCATGTTTCCTGATCCATCGTGTTGGCTCCGTAATCGTGATACCGGCCCTGCCGGCTGGCCGTGTTCGGGTGAATACAGGTCAAAGATGCTGCAAAGCCCGGTCCCGCGGCCGATCCGGCCCGCGTGGCGCAGTCGCCATCTTGTCACATAGAAAGGCTACACATAGATTGACTATGTATTGATCGCCTGGGGCAGTTGACCCTAACGCCAACGTGCCGATGACTTCGTGGGGACCTGAGCCGGTAATCCGACTCGAACGGGTCGGAAAGACGTATCTCACCGATGAAGTGGAGACGCGCGCCCTGTCCGACGTGTCGTTCGAGATCGCGCGCGGAGAGTACGTCGCGATCTCCGGTCCGTCAGGGTGCGGCAAGACCACTCTGCTGTCGATCCTCGGCCTTCTCGACGTCGCAAGCGCTGGCCGCTACGTCCTTGGCGGCCGCGACATTGCGGAGCTGTCGGGCGGACAGCGGGCGCGCATTCGCAACAGCCAGATCGGTTTCATCTTTCAGGCGTTCAACCTGCTGGGCGATCTCACCGTGTGGGAGAACGTTGCGCTACCGCTGAGTTACCGCGGTCTCGAGCCGCGAGACCGGCGCAAGTGCGCGCTCAACGCCCTCGAGCGAATGGGGATGGCGCACCGGCTGGATCACTATCCGGCGCAGCTCTCCGGCGGTCAGCAGCAGCGTGTCGCGGTTGCGCGAGCGATTGCAGGCGAGCCACTGATCATTCTCGCGGACGAGCCTACCGGTAATCTCGACAGCGATAACGGCGATCAGGTGATGGAACTGCTGGCTGAGCTGCATCGCACGGGATCGACGATCTGCATGGTGACACACGATCCGCGTCATGCCCGGCACGCCGAGCGAACAATCAATCTGCTGGACGGGAATGTCGTCGCAATAGCATCGCGAGATTCGATGCTGCAACCAGTCTGATACCACCATATCCATCATGTCGAAGAAAACCGATCGCGCAGACGTACTTCCTGGCACTCTGGACATGCTGATTCTCAAGACACTCACCATCACACCGATGCATGGGTACGGAATCGCGCAGCACATTCAACAGGTATCGCGCGAGGCGATTCAGGTCGAGGAAGGCTCACTGTATCCATCGCTTCAGCGTATGCAGGTGAAGGGATGGTTGACGTCGGAGTGGGGTCAGTCCCCGACGGGACGCCGCGCTCGATACTACAGGCTCACCGCCGCCGGCAAGAAGCAGCTCGGCGCGGAGGTGGCGGATTTCCGAAAGGCAATAGAAGCGATTCAGCGGGTCATCCAGGCAGTCTGAGGTAACGAGTAATGGCGATTTGGAGCTGGTTCGCGGCGATCTTGAGACGTCTGTCGTTCCGTGCGCGCCGTGCTTCGCTGGATGAGGAACTGCGTGACGAGATGCAGTTTCATATCGACATGCTGACGCGCGACAACGAGGCGCGCGGGATGGCACCGGATGCCGCGCGCGAGCTCGCGAGACGACAATTCGGAAGCGCGACGATGCTGCAGGAGGCGAGTAGAAATCACTGGTCGCTCGGCTGGATCGACGCGCTATGCCAGGACGTGCGGTACGGGGCGAGATCCCTGTTGCGAACTCCGGCGATCACGCTGACCGTGCTGCTCACACTCACGCTCGCAATTGGCGCCACGACAACGGTGGTTGCGTTGCTCGATGCAACTCTATTGCATCCAATCCCGCTCCACGATGTCGACCGTATTGCAACCGTATGCCAGGCTGCTCCTTCTGAATCGGCGTGCGTGACGCTATCTCCCGGAAATTATGTAGCGATTCGCGCTGCACACACCGTCTTTCAGGATGTAGCACTGGAGCGATACTGGGACGTGACGGTGTCGGGTCGTGCAACGGCAACTGTTGCCGAAGGTGCAGTCGTCACGCCGAACTACTTCTCGGTACTCGGCGTCACGCCATTGATTGGCCGGTCGTTCACGCAATCTGATGCGGACGCGTCGACGCACACCGTAACCGTGGTGATGCTGAGCTATTCATTCTGGCAGAGCCACTTCAATGGAGATCCGACTATCGTCGGGCGCAGTGTGTCGTTGAACGGGATTCCGAGAACAGTGATTGGAGTCTTACGCAGGGACGATGCATTTCCGACGACTGCGTCCGTCTGGGGACCGGTCAGCGTTCCCGATAGTGTTGCGTTGAACCGCAACTTCTTCAATGGCAGCATGGTGCTCGGGAGACTACGACCTGGCGCAACAGCTGCCGACGCCGCGCGCGATGTGGCGGCAGTCGAGCGACGGCTCGCGGTTGAGTCGCCGACACCCAATGACAGCTGGCGTTTCATAGTGGCACCGCTCAAGGAATTCCGAACCGGCGACGTCCGGTCGTCAGTCCTGCTTGTTGTCGGCGCCGTCACCGGTCTCCTGCTCATCGCGTGCGCCAACGTTATCAACCTGATGCTCGTTCGCGCGACTACACGCGAGCGCGAAGTAGCGGTTCGCGCGGCGCTGGGCGCGGGACGCGGACAACTCGCACGTCAGCTGATCATCGAAGGCATGATGCTGTCACTCGCTGCAGGCGTACTTGGCGTGCTTGCTGGCAAACTGGGAGTGACTCTGGTCAAGCAGAATGTCCCGGCAGACCTGTTCAGCTTTCTCCCGGGATGGGAAGCAATGGGTGTCAACAAGCACGTGGTGCTCATGATGCTGGGAATATGCGTCGCGATCGGCGCTGGGTTGTCCGCATTTCCGGCGTTTCGAGCAGCGCGCGCGGAGCTGACTGGAGCGCTCAAGCAGGGCACGCGCGGCAGCACTGTCGGTCGCCGAATCGCAAGAGTACGCACGACGCTCGTCATCAGCGAGATCGCACTTGCCGTAATACTCGTTACGGCAGCCTGCCTGCTGGTTCAGAGCTTTACGAGGCTGACTGCGGCCGGCACCGGTTTGAAACCCGACCAGGTGCTCACACTTCATCTGCAGCTTCCATCCACACTGAACGCCAGTCAGGCAATTACGTACCGCAGCACACTGGTGCATCAGCTCGAAGCACTACCGGGTGTCCGCCGTGTAGCGGTGATTGACCGGCTCCCGCTCAGCAACAGCAACAACTCCGGCAACTTCGTTCCCGACAGCCGGCCGGGCATCCCGGTCATTCAGGGACTGACCGCTCACGAAGAAGTAGTCACGCCGGGCTACTTCGCGGTCATGGGAATTCCACAGATCGACGGCCGGGACTTCAACGATGCCGACCGTGACACGACCACCTCTGTAGTGATCATCAATCGCACGATGGCCAATCGGTACTGGCCTGAGCGTAGTGCGATTGGCCATACGATCCGCATGGGCCTCGAGGGACGTGAGCAGTACACCATAGCTGGTGTCGTCGGAGACGTGAGTTACGCCGGTGCAGACGAGCCGCCAGGACCGGAAGTCTACTCTCCGATGCGACGCGCTGTCTGGAGCACCGATATCGCGATTCAGACAGCCGGGAATCCGGGCGGAATGGCGCAGCAGGCCATCAGGACGGTTGGCGCAATCGATCCTTCCGTTGCCGTAACACGTGTCATGACGATGCGAGCCATGATGGCGCGACACTATTCGTACAACAGCCTGCTCGCGGACGTTCTCGCCGTCTTTGCGCTCATCGCACTCGTGATAGCCGCGTCCGGTATCTATGGCGTCGTCTCGTACGGTGTCGCACAGCGCACGCAGGAGATCGGTGTCAGGATGGCGTTGGGCGCGAAATATCATACAGTTGTGCGCATGGTGATCATCGACGGTGCTCGCATGGCGGCGATCGGTGTCATGCTCGGTATCACCGGGGCGTGGTTCACTGGCAGGACTCTCGCATTCCTGCTCTACGGAGTGACGGCACGAGATCCGGTCACTCTGATCGTGGTAGCGCTCGCGCTTGGCACGGTTGCGCTGGCTGCCAGTTATTTCCCCGCCAGGCGTGCCGGGCGGGTGGAGCCCGTTGTCGCCTTGCGCTATGAGTAGAGAGGGCCCCATGGAGTAAGGATCGACGTAAGGATTACCCAGGGAATCATCGCAGATATCGCTGTATTCTCCCGCCCTACCCAGGGCATCGATTTGTCGTCATCTTATCAATCGGCAATTACGATGCTCTGCCGCACCTCAAAATGCGAGAGAAACGAAAATGATTTCCCATTTCATGCTTGACCTTACGAAGCCATTGCTCGCCAAGTCGTGGCTGGTTGCGTTGTTGGGCGTTCCGTTGTTCCCAACGCCGACAGTGCAGACGCTCTACATGCCGCGCAACGTCAAGGAAGCAATAAGAAAGGGAACTCGCTCACTCGACGGCCGCCCCGGGCCCAACTACTGGGAGAATCACGGCCGCTACTCCATCTCGCTCACTGTTGCACCACCCGATCGCACCATCAGGGGCACAGAGCAGATCAGCTACTCCAACAACAGCCCGGACACGCTGAAGAGCCTCGTCATCAAGCTGTTCGTCAACATCCACAGGCCGGGAGCGCCACGTGCGGGTGGCGCTGCTGACGCGTATCTCACATCCGGCGTGCACATCGACTCGTTCGCCGTTAACGGAACTGCCACTCCGTGGGGCAACGATGCACGCACCTTCACGTGGAAGCGCGTTCCATTGAAGACCCCGCTCATGCCGCACGATTCGGTCAGGCTCGCCTTCGACTGGCACTACGAGATATCGCTGGAAGCGGGTCGCGAAGGCATGATCGATTCGACCACGTATTATCTGGCGTACTTCTACCCACGCGTTGCGGTCTTCGACGACTACAACGGCTGGGATACGATGGACTTCACGGACCAGCAGGAATTCTACAGCGACTTCAATGATTACGACGTTACGCTGAACGTTCCCGCGAACTACGTCGTGTGGGGAACTGGCACACTACTGAACGCCGCTGATGTGCTGCAGCCTGCACCGTTGCAACGCTTCAACAACTCGCTTACTTCCGATCAGGTGATCCACGTCGCGACAAGAGAGCAGATGGCTGGCGACAGCATCACCGTGCAGAAGCCGACGAACGCATGGCACTTCAGAGCCAGCAATATTCCAGACATGGCATTTGCCGTCAGCAACCACTACGACTGGGATGCCGCCAGCGTAATCGTCGATGATGCGGCGCACCGTCGCGCCAGCGTACAATCCGCGTTCAACGACACGGCCGCCGACTACCATCACATGGTCCACTTCGGCCAGCACGCGCTCGACTGGCTTTCGCATAACTGGCCCGGCGTCCCCTATCCGTACGAGAAAACGACGATAGTACAGGGTTCCGCCGACATGGAATATCCCATGATGGTCAACGACGGCAGTACGCCCGACACTGTGTTCTCCCGCTTCGTCGTCGAACACGAGATCGCACACACGTACTTCCCGTTCTACATGGGAACCAACGAGACGAGATACGGCTTCATGGACGAGGGCTGGGCCACGACCTTCGAGTACCTCATCGGGACTGCCGACCTCGGCAAGGAACGTGCTTCCACCTTCTTCCAGCAATTCCGCGTCAATGGCTGGATCCACGATCCGTCGCCACTCGAAGACCTGCCGATCGTCACGCCTGGTGACGTGCTCAAGGGTGTGGCATACGGTAATAATGCGTACGGTAAGCCTGCACTTGGATACCTGGCCATGAAGGACCTGCTTGGCGACGCGCAATTCAAGAAGTGTCTGCAGGCGTACATGGATCGCTGGCACGGCAAGCACCCGATGCCGTGGGATTTCTTCAACACGTTCAGCAACGTATCCGGGAAGAATCTGAACTGGTTCTGGAATGACTGGTACTTCAGCAACAACTACATCGATCTCGCAGTCGCGAGCGTCACTAAAGCTCGCAACGGTTACTCGGTCGTGATCGACAACATCGGTGGTATGGATGCTCCAGTCGACATTCGCGTGAAGTACACGAATGGTGATTCAGCGACGTTCCATCAGACGCCCGCGATCTGGGAAGCCAATCAACGCAGGGCAACCGTCACGATCCCGGCAACCCGAGCCGTCAGCTCGCTCGATCTCGACGGTGGGATCTGGATGGACGCGGATACCACGAACAACAAGTGGGCACGCAAGTAGTGCTGATATCATGAGCACGACCTCCGCGCGCGTGAATCCATTCTTCACCCCGAGCACGTTGCCGTTCCAGGCGCCGCGCTTCGATGAGATTCAGGAGGCTGACTACCAGCCGGCGATCGAGGAAGGAATGCGCCAGCAGATGGCGGAGATCGCGCGGATCATCGACAATCCTGCCCCGCCAACGTTCGAGAATACGCTAGTGGAGCTGGAGAAATCCGGCGAATTGCTGCACCGCGTGATGCCTGTATTCAGCGCGATTACTGGTGCCAACACGAGCGACTTCCTGCAGCAGGTCCAGGAAGATGTCGCGCCCAGACTAGCGGCGCACGAGGATGGGATCTATCTCGATCGCCGGCTGTTCGAGCGCGTGGAATCGATCTACAATCAACGCGATAGCCTGACTCTCGATGCAGAGTCGCGCCGCCTGCTCGATTGGTACTACAACGACGTCTTCGTGCAGAAGGGCGCCAGACTCGCCGAGCCTGACAAGGCGGCGCTCATGGCGCTGAACCAGGAGGCGTCGACACTCGAGACGGCGTTCGTCAACAAGCTGCTTGCGGCAGCCAAAGCCGGCGCGTTGGCACTGACCGATCGTAATGCACTCGCGGGGATGAGCGACGCCGAGATCGCGGCAGCGGAGCGAGCGGCGCTGGAGCGTAATCTCGACAACGCGTGGCTCATCCCGCTGCAGAACACGACGCAACAACCGGCGCTTCTGGCGCTTAAGAACCGTGACGTCCGAAAGCGCTTGTTCGACGCGTCGTACACCCGCACCGAAAAGGGTGACGCGAACGACACCCGCGGTCTCATAGCACGCCTTGCGCAGATTCGCGCCTCGCAGGCGAACCTGCTGGGCCATGCTAGTTACGCCGAGTGGGCATTGCAGGATCAGATGGCCCGGACTCCCGGAGCGGCATTGAAGTTCGTGCGCGATCTGGTTCCTGCCGCTACGGCCAACGCACGCGCGGAAGGCGACGCTATCCAGGCGATAATCGACGGCGACGGCGAGTCGTTCCAGTTGGAACCGTGGGATTGGGAGCACTACGCAGAGCGCGTCCGGAGAGCGAGATACGATCTCGACGAGGAGCAGATCAAGCAGTACTTCGAGCTGGATTGCGTGCTGCAGAATGGCGTGTTCTACGCCGCAACTCGTCTGTACGGTATCACGTTCCGGGAGCGCGACGATCTTCCCGTGTACCATCCGGACGTGCGCGTATTCGAGGTGACCGACGCTGATGGATCGCCGCTGACGCTCTTCTACTGCGACTTCTTCGCACGCGCCAACAAGAACGGCGGCGCGTGGATGGACAGCCTCATCACGCAGTCGAAGCTCCTCGGCGCCAGGCCGGTGATATACAACGTCGCGAATTTCATGAAGCCGGCATCGGGCGAGCCGGCATTGATCAGCTTCGACGACGTCACGACAATGTTTCACGAGTTCGGTCACGCGCTGCACGGGTTCTTCGCGGACCAGCAGTACCCGAGCCTGTCGGGAACCAGCGTTGCGCGCGACTTCGTCGAGCTTCCATCCCAGTTCAATGAGCACTGGGCGACCGAGCCAACGGTATTTGCGAACTACGCGAAGCATCACGCCAGCGGCGAGCCGATGCCTCAGGACCTCACGGAACGGATCAAGCAGGCCGAGAAGTTCAATCAGGGCTACCGGTTGACCGAGGTGCTGGCGGCGGCGTTGCTCGACATGGCGTGGCACACTCTGCCCGCCGATGCACCACTCATGGACGTCGATGCCTTCGAGACACAGGCGTTGAGCGAAAACAACGTCAACCTGCGTACCGTTCCACCGCGCTATCGCTCCAGCTACTTCATGCACATCTGGTCAAACGGCTACTCTGCCGGCTACTACGCATATCTGTGGGCCGAGATGCTGGACGCGGACGCGTACGAGTGGTTCGAGGAGAACGGCGGGCTCACGCGCGAGAACGGCGATCGCTTCCGCGCAATGATCCTATCGCGCGGTAATACGGAGGATCTCGCCGCGATGTATCGTGCATTCCGTAGCCGCGATCCACGCATCGAGCCGATGCTCGCGGAACGCGGGTTGCTTGCGGGTGAAACGCAGTAGCGAACTGACTTTAGTTATTTGACACGCCAGATGTCCAGCGTGCCGCTTGTGCTGTGATCGTTGGCGCTGCCTTCGGGCAGCGCAATCCTTCCGTCGACGACGATCGGACTGTTCCAGTGACCGCCACCGGCATCGAGGCTCGCGATCTGCTTCCCGGTGCTCGGCTCGTACACCACCAGACCGCCATTCGGATTGTAGACGTACAGCAGGCCGCCAGCTACAACAGGGCTGGTGCCCGCCGTTCCGTTCTGCCACATCGATTGCAGCTTGCCGTTGCTGAAGCTCCATGCAGCTGTCCCGCTTCCGTCCGCGACGAACATCGACGTATTGGAGTTGCTGTATAGAACTGCTGGCGCCGTGAAGAGTCGCGCGCTCCCTGGCGTCTGAATCACCTGCAGCTCGCCGCCCTTGTGAGCTGTCGCACCGCTCATCACCGACGGGTTTAGAAGTCTGATCGTTCCATCCTTGCCACCCTGCGCGATGTATCCGCCACCGAGCAGGACCGGAGATGATGATCCGACGTCCGCATCGGTTTCATCGAGCTGATCGGTGTTCGATGGTGTGTAGTTGCCGAGCAGAGCAGTCGCTGTCGGATTGAGCTCGAGAGTTGCGTCGCCCCAATACGTCTTGCCATCCCACTTCGCGTTGCCCGTGGCGACATAGATGTCTCCGGTAGTGGAGTCGATCACTGCACCGGCCCGACCCCATATCGCCGAATCGCTTTCAGGACAGGACTTGGGATCGATCAGCACGGTCTGATCGCTACACAGAGAATTCCATACGTGCAGCAGGTTGCCGCTCGCCCCATCCAGAATGGCAACGTGACCCTGATACGGTGGCGCATCTCCGATGTAGCCACCGGTCGTAGCGATCACATTTCCGTGAAAGAAGTTCAGCGACGATGCGATCTTCTCCCGCTCCGGAAGCTTTGTAATGGCGGTGCTCCAGACGGAGTGACCGTCCGCGACTGCGAGCTTTTGGATGTGCCCATCTGGCGATGCCGCGTAGATGAACTGCCGGCTCGGATCTGCTACCGGTGTCGCGGTGGTGATCTGTCGAGAGCCGGCCCAACCACTGTAACCGGAAGGTGTGTACGTCCAGAGCACCTTGCCGCTGTCGGCGTCTATTGCCAGCGTCTTTCCATATGTCGTCGTGACGAAGAACACATCATGTGTTCCACCGCTCACACTCGCGCCGTGCAGGTAGATGGCAGACGCGTCGACGGTTCCGTCTATCGAAACCTGTTGCTTCTCGAGCGATGCAACATTTGCGGCGGTAATTCCCGTCGACGCTGGATCGACGCTCGAGCGTCCAACGTCAAAGCCGAACCGGGTCCAGTCCTGATGGACCGCAGCTGGCGCGACAGCGGTTGTGGAGTCGCCCGGAGCGGTGGTTGTAGTCGCAGGCGTGCGCTCGGCCGATCCGCCGCTGCACGCAGTCAATACGAGAGAACAGATAGCCATGAGGTACTGCATTTCGCCTCGGTCGCGAGCGCGACTTGGTTGAGTCGTCTGATGGATCATGTCCGGCGTCTGGCGCACGGAACGATCATCGGCCCGACCTGCATCGGCCGTGCCGATGATCGTTCGACGCTATTGCACCTCTCAATCCTTGGCACCGAGCCACTTCCTTACCATCTCCGCGACGCGCTCGGCCGCAGGCGGATCTTGGTTGGCAAGTACTATCAGGTCGTAGCCACCCGGCAGATCGCCTTCGACATCGCCGTTGAGTCCAACTGATCCGCCCGCAGCCCCCAGACCAGCTGGCGGTCCTGATCTGATCCTGTGCGCACGCAGAGCCTGGAGAAATGCGAGCAGGTCGTGCACCGTGGAATAGCCGCCACCAGCTGAGCTGCCCCGTCCCGGAAGGTCAGCACTGTTGCGATGAAGAGATACTCCGGCCGGCGCCGTTTCATCGCCACGTGTATATCCGATGGCCGTATTGGGTGGCAGCGAATCAACCTCGTACGAAGCGGTTCGCATCATTCCGGCTGGTTCGAATATGTGCTGCTGAACGTAAGTGTAGTAATCTTGCCCCGATAGCCGCTCGATCAGCAGGCCGAGTACGACGTACCCAGCATTGGAGTATGCGGTGCGCGTGCCAGGTTCGAACTGCATCGGTGCGTCGACGAACAACGGGAGGTAACTCGCGAGCGTACGGATGTCATTTCGCTTTCCGCTCGCCGGTGCCGCGAAGATGTTGCCACCGATTCCCGATGTGTGTCGCAACAGCTGCCGGATCGTCACCTTGCCGGCGACTTCCTGATTCGGATAGTCCGGCCAGTACTTCACGAGATTGGAATCCAGATCGAGCTTGCCGTCGTCGCGAAGTTGCATGATCGCGATTTGGGTGAAGATCTTGTTGATCGAGCCAATGTTGAACGCGGTTTCCAGATTGTTCGGTCGCCCGGCTTCGCGGTCGGCCATGCCGTATGCGCGCTGGAACACCGGAACGCCGTTCCTGGCAAGCAGCGCCACACCAGAGAATTCGCCAAGTCCCGCCAGGCTGTCGAGTGAATGGGACAGGCGGCTGATCAGCGCTGGCTGCGATACGGCTGGTTGTCGGAGTCGCCCTGGTGAGGGCTGCTGAGCACCGAGGAGTTGTGACCCGGCGACGAGCATCGCCGCGATGATGGCACGAGATGAATCACGCATGGAGAATCAGTACCTACCGCCTGCAGGAGTCTCCGATACCGGGCTGTGGCAGCAAGCCCTCGATCCCGCCCACTACTCCCCCAGCACCGGTTCGTACTCCGTGATGACAGGCGGCTCCAGGTGGCTCTCGCGCGACAACACCCGTGCGCACGTATTCCAGCGCAGGATCGAGTCGTCGTTCTCCGGCGGACGAATCGCCTCCGCCTTCTCGTACCACTCCATCGCCTCGCGGAACGCATTGTACGCCATGGTGCTGCTGCCCATTGCCACGCGACGCAGCAGCTCCTGGCCGTGTCGCTCCGATGCAATGCCGGTGTAGTAGGCGCGCTGATATGGATCTGTGATGCGGGCCAGGGCAGCGCGCACTTCGTGCATCACGCGGCCGTGCCCTGCCGCAAGCTGGTCCGTGAGAGCCAGTACCAACATCACTATCACCTGTTGATTGTCGGGCTCTATCGCGAGAATATCCCGGCAGATGCTCTCGGCCGCCCATGACTCATTGAGCAGTCTGTAGCGTTCTGCCTTCTGAAGAGCACTGGGAATCGCCGCTCGCGAAATCGGCTTCAGTTGGAATTTCTCCGTCATGATGAGACCCTCGCTGGTTCCTTGTGACGAAACAGACTGACTAGTTTGTGCAGCGGATCGTAGTGCTGATCGACGACACGCTCCTTGAGCGGAATTATCGCGTTGTCGGTGATCGTGATGTTTTCGGGACAGACCTTGGTGCAGCACTTGGTAATGTTGCAGTAACCGATGTTGTGCTTGTCCTTGAGGTCCCCTGTGCGATCCAGCACATCGAGCGGATGCATCTCGAGCTGCGCCGCGTGCACGAGCAATCGCGGTCCTACGAATTCATCATGCAGATGATGATCGCGTAACACATGACACACGTCCTGGCACAGGAAGCACTCGATGCATTTCCGGAATTCCTGAATCCTGTCGACGTCGCCCTGCGCCATGCGCCACGTTCCGTCCGGTGCATCCGGCGCGCGCGGCGTGAATTGTCTGATGCGCTTCTTCTGGCGAAAGCTCGAGGAAACGTCGGTAACCAGATCACGCACGAGCGGAAATGCACGCATCGGCTCGACGGTTATCGGCTTGTCGAGATCGAGCTGATTCAAGCGAGTCATGCACATGAGTCGCGGCATGCCGTTGATCTCGGCAGAGCACGAGCCGCACTTGCCGGCCTTGCAATTCCAGCGGACCGCCAGATCGTTGGCGCTCTCCGACTGAATCTGATGGATCGCGTCCAGCACGACCATCCCGTCGGATACTGCGGTCCGGTATTCCTCGAAGTGCCCTGACGTGCCGTCGCCACGCCACACCTGAAATGTGATCGTCTGAGCGATAGTTCCGGCGCTCTCGTTGCTCCTCGCAGCAGCACGGGCTCCGCTCTCGGCGACATCCCGCATCTGTGATTCCGTAGCAGTCATTTCTGCTCCTCGATTATCTGCTTCAGATCATCGCGCATCTCCGGCAAGGGAACGCGTGAGACCTGCATCCTGCCGTCGGGCCCGCGAGTCACAACCGTGTTGAAATGCGCGAATGCGGGGTCTTTCTCCGGATAATCATCTCTGAAGTGGCCACCGCGACTCTCCTTACGCTCGAGCGCGGAGCGTGTTATCGCCTCGGAGATCGTGAGCAGATTCGCGAGATCGAGCGCGGTATGCCATCCCGGATTGTACTCCCGATTCCCCGGCACGGACACCTGCGAGGCCCGAGCGCGCAGAACAGCGAGCCCGCTCAACGCCTTCTGCATGTCTTCTTCCCGGCGAACGATGCCGACGAGATCCTGCATCATCGCCTGGAGATCGTGCTGCACCTGATAGGGCCCCTCGACGCTGTCGCCCTCCCGCTCGAACGGCTCGAGTGCGTAACTGGCCAGCACGTCTATCGCATCCTGATGCGGCGGGACGGCGGGATTCTGACTCGCGAACAGTGCCGCATGTTCCCCCGCGCGCTTCCCGAAGACAAGCAGATCGGACAGCGAGTTTCCACCCAGACGATTCGCTCCGTGCAACCCCGCGGCGCACTCGCCTGCCGCGAACAGACCGGGCACGGTCGACATCTGCGTATCGCCGTCGACGCGAATGCCACCCATCACATAGTGCGTCGTAGGGCCGACTTCCATCGGCTCCTTTGTAATGTCGATGTCGGCGAGCTGCTTGAATTGATGATACATGCTCGGCAGCTTGCGCTTGATGTGCTCTTCCGCATTCGGCAGCTTCGATCCGATCCACGAGATGTCGAGAAAGACTCCGCCGTGCGGACTGCCTCTCCCCTCGCGCACCTCGCGCATAATGCAACGCGCAACGTGATCGCGCGTGAGCAGCTCGGGCGGACGACGTGCACTCTTGTCGCCCTGCGTGTAACGCCAGCCTTCCTCTTCGTTATCCGCGGTCTGGCTGCGATAGTTCTCCGGAATGTCGTCGAACATGAAGCGACGCCCTTCGTTGTTCACAAGAACGCCGCCCTCGCCACGAACGCCCTCCGTCACGAGAATTCCGCGCACACTCGGCGGCCACACCATCCCCGTGGGATGAAACTGCACGAACTCCATGTCCTGAAGCGCAGCGCCTGCATTGTACGCGAGCGACTGGCCGTCGCCAGTGTACTCCCAGCTGTTGCTCGTTATGCGGTAGGCGCGGCCGATTCCACCCGTAGCCAACACTACCGCTCCGGCGACGAACACCTTGAAGCGCCCGCGCTCCCTGTCGTACGCGAGCGCTCCCGTGACGCGATTACCGTCACGCAGAAGCGAGATCACGGTGCATTCCATGTTCACTTCGACAGGCTGGTGGATCACGTAATCCTGCAGCGTGCGAATGATCTCGAGTCCAGTGCGATCGCCAACGTGCGCAAGACGCGGGTACTTGTGACCGCCGAAGTTACGCTGAAGAATCCGTCCGTCGGGAGTTCTGTCGAAAACGGCGCCCCACGCTTCCAGCTCCCGCACGCGGTCCGGTGCCTCGCGCGCGTGCAGCTCTGCCATGCGCCAGTTGTTGAGATACTGCCCGCCGCGCATGGTATCGGCAAAGTGAACCTGCCAGTTGTCTCGCTCGTCGGTGTTGGCGAGTGCGGCTGCAACGCCACCCTCCGCCATTACCGTGTGAGCCTTTCCCAGCAGCGATTTACAGACGAGCCCGACAGATGCGCCGGAATGTGCAGCCTCGATCGCGGCGCGAAGTCCGGCGCCGCCCGCTCCGATCACCAGCACATCGTATGTATGGGTCTCGTACACGGTCATCTAGAAGAGCCTCACGTCGTGCAGGATTCCCATCGAGCAGAGTCTCACGTAGAGATCTGTGAACGCTACCCAGAAAAGACTGAGCCATGCCCAACGCATGTGACCGCGATTGAGACAGCTCACGCAGTCGTAGCACTGTTTGCGCACGGGCGCGCCAGCCAGTCGGTCTCGATAACCGCCTACAAGATGGCGCAACGAGTGACAGCCGAACGTGTAGCCGCCGAGCAGGATCACGTTGAGGGTGAGGACCAGCGTGCCGACTCCGATGCCGAAGTGGGTTGCGCCAGTCGCTGGATCGGGAAACCACATAGCGACGTATGCGTCGTGCGCAAGAATGACGATGAACACGAGCGCGACGTACATGAAGTAGCGATGCACGTTCTGCAGAATGAGCGGGAACTTCCGCTCGCCGCGATAGCTCGTGCGCGGTTCTCCGACCGTGCAGTTGGACGGATCCGCCCAGAACGCCTTGTAGTACGCGCCACGGTAGTAGTAGCATGTGAGCCTGAATCCAGCCGGCAACGGCAGGATCAGCAGCGCGGGCGTAAACGGAAGGAAGCTCGGGATCCATCCCGGCCGGCTGCCCTGAATCCACGCATGCGGTGAATTCGCGAACAACAGCGGCGAGTAGAACGGCGACAGGTACGGACCGTATTCGTAGTGCGCGTTCTGAAACGCGGCCCACGTCGCGTACACCAGGAATGCGCTCAGGATCACGAAGACCACGAGCGGTTGCAGCCACCACGTGTCGCGCCGCATGGTCTCACCCCAGCCGCGGCGCGTCAACTGAACCACTTCAGACGCCATGAAGTGCTCTCTCTTGAGGGGCTCTATTTCAGGACAAAGTACTCCGCAGGGTCAACGGTGGATAGAGGATTGCGAGCGTCAGACCCGCCGCCTGCCGGTCAGTCCTACAGGTCTTCCGTCAGCCGGCGTCCTCTGATATGACCGAAAACGCCCCCTCGCCACGCGTCGCATCCGCGACGGCCGCCCGCAACGGTTCGGCGTTCGCGCGTGGTACTCGCAACCGATACCGAACATTCACTCCGTACTCCTGTTCCAGAACCTCGGCGCCAAGCGAAGCGATTGCCTGTTGCACAACGGAAATGGTCGGATATCCGATCGACAGCATCACCTCGGCGTAATCCACCCGCTCAGCGAGCGGGAGAGACTCGAGCGCAAGCAGCACGATTCCGCCATACGCCTTGACGAGACCGCCGGTACCGAGCTTTGTCCCGCCGAAATAGCGCGTTACGACGGCTGCAATCTCGCCGACTCCGCTGTGCAGAAGAACCGTGAGCATCGGTCGCCCTGCGGTTCCGTGCGGCTCGCCGGCATCGCTCATTCCTATCACGTTGGTGTTTCCCGGCGGTCCGGCGACGTAGGCCCAGCAATTGTGACTCGCATCCGCGAACTCCGCACTCATTTCCCGAATGAAAGATTGGGCTGCACCGGGACTGTCCACACGACGCACCGTGCATATGAACCGACTCCGGTCGATCCTCTGCTCGACTCGATGATCGGCGGCTGGCACCGGGTAACGCGCAACCTCGTGCATCATACAATCGTAGCCACGCGTGCAACCGTTGCACGACTGGATTTGTCCAATGTCCTGGTTCCGGCCAGCTGCCCCGGTCCTGCGGTGAGGAGTCCCCCTTCCGCACGACTTCACCCCTCCGTTCCCAGGTGATAGTATTGGTATCTTCCAGAGCAGGTTGTCACAGTGGGGCGATCCCAACCCCGCCCCCAGGAGAGTGCTCAAAATGACCTCACCGCGAAGCGTCGGGATCACCACCTTGCTGGCCGTCATGGCGGTGGCTGCCTCCGCCACCGCGAGCCCCGCGGCAGCCCAAGCCACCACCGTCGCTGCTGCCGCTGCACCCGGCGAGGCGGCAGCAATCGCCAGGGCAAGAGCCGACAGTGCCCGCCTGCCCTACACCAAGGCGGACATCGACTTCATGACCGGCATGATCGGCCACCATGCCCAGGCCATCGTCATCTCCAGGTGGGCCCCTACCCACGGCGCCAATTCGTCGGTGCAAACGCTTGCCTCACGAATCATCAACGCACAGCAGGATGAGATCCGGACCATGCAGCAATGGCTCCGCGATCGCCAACTGCCCGTCCCGGATGGCCATGCCGGAATGATGATGAGCGGCTCCGACATGTCGATGGGCGACATGAAAGCCGGGCCATTGATGCCGGGCATGCTCTCCGACGCTCAGCTCAAGGAGCTCGACGCTGCACGAGGCCGAAACTTCGACCTCCTGTTTCTCAGAGATATGATCCAGCATCATGAAGGGGCGATCACGATGGTGAAGCAACTGTTCGATTCGTACGGCGCGGGCCAGGACGAAATTGTGTTCAAGCTCGCCACCGATGCGAACGTCGATCAGGCTACGGAAATCGCACGAATGCAGAAGATGCTCGTTGCAGAGATGTTTGGAGCAGACACAGAGCAGTAACCGCAGAAGTCCCAGCAGTCAGCGCCATCATGCCCCACCCAACATCACTAGAGGAATCAGCTATGTCGTTCGTGCACCAGTCGCTCCGCTCGAGAGCGCGATCAAGTCTGGCAGCAGTTCTCAATTTGTCGGTAGCAATCGCCATGGCCGCTGCCGTTTCCGCTCAGGCTCCCGCAGCAGCTGCACAGGAAGTATCGCCGGCCGCCAACATGGCCGCAGGTGAACCGATGCCGGATCCGCGCGTCGGCCTCAAGGCTGGCGCGGCAGACGCCGGCCAGGCTTCGTGGAACCTCAAGCTCATGTCTTCCAATGCGCCGCCACCCAAGTTCGTCGGCAGTACCAATTCTGATCTGGCCTTCATCGGGCCGTACGCGATCCAGGGCAACTACAACGGCTTCCAGATATGGAACGTTGAGAATCCGGCCCAGGTGTCGCTCAAGACGTCGTACTACTGCCCTGCATCACAGAGCGACGTCTCCGTCTACAGGAATCTCCTCTTCGTTTCGAGCGAAGCAACCAGCGGGCGCCTCGATTGTGGTGGAGAAGGCGTAAAGGATACGGTCAGCAAGGAGCGCTTGCGCGGCATCCGCATCTTCGACATCAGCGACATCAACAATCCGAAGTACATCTCCAACGTGCAGACGTGCCGAGGCTCGCACACGCACACCCTGCTCGTCGATCCGAAAGACAAGGACAACGTCTACGTCTATGTCTCCGGCTCCGCCGGTGTCCGCTCGCCGAACGAAATGGCCGGCTGCTCCAAAGTCACGCCGGACAAGGATCCCAATTCGGCGCTCTTCCGCATCGAAGTGATCAAGGTCCCGCTCGCGCATCCGGAAAAGGCCGCTATCGTCAGCTCACCGCGCATCTTCAATGACCTGGTTGCGCCACCGGAGCACGGCGCTGCATCAGCAGACATCAGCGAGATCGCCGCTGCCCGCGCCAAGGGAGCGTTCATCGCGAACATCCTGGGCAATGACATGGTGCTGCCGACAGGGTTCGCCAACCACATGCTGGACAGCATCGTAACTGCGCGCGGCGGCACTGGAGCGCCAACCGCTGCGGACAGCGCAACACTTCGCACCGCGCTTCCCGACATGATCGCCAAGATGATCGGGCCGCGCGGCAAGACTGGCCCCACGCAGTGCCACGACATCACCGTCTATCCCGGCATCGGTTACGCCGGTGGTGCATGCGAAGGCTACGGAATGCTGCTGAACATCAAGGATCCGGCACACCCGGTACGCCTCGACGCGGCATCCGATTCCAATTTCTCGTACTGGCACTCCGCGACGTTCAACAACGACGGCACCAAGGTGCTGTTCTCCGATGAGTGGGGCGGCGGTGGCCAGCCCAAGTGCCGCGCAACCGATCCTCGCGATTGGGGCGCCGACGCGATCTTCACGATCGCGGATAACAAGATGCACTTCCAGAGCTACTACAAGCTCCCCGCACCACAGACGTCACTCGAGAACTGCGTCGCCCACAACGGCTCGCTCATACCGATTCCCGGACGTGATGTGATGGTGCAGGCGTGGTATCAGGGCGGTGTCTCCGTGTTCGACTGGACCGACGCGACGCACCCGGTCGAGATCGCATACTTCGATCGTGGCCCGATGGACTCCACCCGCATGGTCACCGGCGGCTTCTGGTCTGCCTACTGGTACAACGGCAAGATCGTCGGCTCGGAGATCGAGCGCGGTCTCGACGTGTTCGAGCTGCAGCCAAGCGAGTACCTCTCGCAGAATGAAATCGACGCTGCGAAGACCATTCACTTCGATTATCTGAACGTTCAGGGACAGCCGAAGATCGTCTGGCCGGCAAGCTTCGCGCTTGCACGCGCCTACGTCGATCAGCTCGAGCGCTCCAAGGGCCTGGCTTCCGACAAGATCGCATCTGTCCGCCAGGGACTCACCAGTGCTGAGAGCGCATCAGGCGCTGCGCGACGCGCGTCGCTCACCAAGCTGGCCGCACAGCTCAAGGGTGATGAAAACGGATCGTCCGACGCATCCAAGGTGAAGATGCTCACAGGCGCCGTTACACAGCTGGCATCAGCATCGCGCTGATCGTCATCTGATTCAGGAAGTAGAAAGCCTGCACCAGCGTCGACACGCTGGTGCAGGCTTTCTATTTGGGTTCGCTGTCGTTCCCAGGCAGCTCCACCACGATGTACGTGATCGTGTCCCACGCATTGTGGATGCCGATGAAGAGCAGAAGGAGCGCCGCTGCACCCATCAGGAACAGCGCCGCGTTTTCATCCCTGAGCAGCAGCATCGCTGCAACCAACAACGCTACATACGAGATGAACGGAAGCGCCACGTGCCAGATCCAGTCCTCCAGCACAGGCACATAGTCGGGCTGCCGTTTCGTTCGCCTCGCGACCAGCAGCGCGTACACCGCGCCGGCAATTCCGCACGCGCCGATCAACAGCGCCACGTACGACAGGACGTGCCATGGCGCACTCATCGCAGCCGACACGAGCAATACAGCGCAGAAGTGCACGATGTTTGGAGTTCCGAATGCGTCGATCGTCTCCGTGCTGCTACGTCTGCTCGTGTCGTTCACGAGCGCCATTACGACGAACTGGAGCCCAGTCAGCGCAGCCGCCGCCGATCCGGTGATCACATAGAAGCTTCCCCAATCACTGAGCGAGGCCTCTGCCAGATTCTGAAACATGGTCCCTCGTGCGGATGCGCATTCTTCGCGGCACTGAACGCCGCGCCGCCACCCCGAAGCTGCGCCAGATCGGCCCAAAGATCAATCCGCGGCGAGCCGCTGGCAGGCCCGGCTGTCACTCGATGGAGGCTGGCCCTCGAGCCCGTAACTTCCTGTAGATTTCCCCGATTCGGCACTGGTAAATCAGCCTCTGGGCCTACAGCGGCCCGGTTCGGTAAACCACCCTCAGTAGAGGTAGTTCTCCATGCATCGCATTTACAGCTATGCGTTGGCCGCTGCCGCGGTCGCGCTCTCACCCTTGACGACCACCGTCCAGGGACAGCAGGAAGCATCCCGCAGCATTGCAGGCGGGGGCATCTCCATTCCAGGCTGGACCGGGAAGATCGACGCCAGTGCCGCCAAGCGGGGCTCGACCCTGAAGGACGCCAAGCTCTCCAAGGACGGCGACGCCCTGCACGTGACGACCGGACCTGCGGTTGCATACTGGAATCCGTCGGACAAGGCAAGCGGCGACTACACCGTCAGCGCGACGTTCCGCGAGCCCAAATACATGTCGCTCAACGACCACCCGCATCCGTACGGTGTGTTCATCGCCGGAAACGACATGGGCACCGATAACCAGACCTATCTCTACTGCGCCGCGTACGGCAACGGCAATTTCATCGTTCGTGGCTTCGGTCCGGCTCCTTTCCAGATGAACGGCCGGGAAGGCGCCGCCAGCCCCGCAGTGCACAAGGCTGCCGGCAAGGATCAGCCAGTCGAGCAGTTGATCGCACTTTCGGTGAAGGGTGATAAGGTGTCATGCTCGATCAACGGCACCGAAGTCGCCAGCTACACCAGGGCCGAGCTGGTCGCGCCAGGCAAGCTCAAGTCGACCGACGGCGTGTACGGCATCCGCTTCGCGCACAACACCGAAGGCCTCGTCACAGGCCTGGCCGTCAAGAAGTAGAAGCGCAGTAACGCTGTTCGTATGGTGTCATATCGCTGTCGTGACACTATGCGAACAGTCCGGAACCCCGTTTGATTTGCGACATCGCCACGGAGACTACCATGACTTTCGCTGAATCTCTCGCTGAATCTCGCGCTGACACGCATCCCGAAACAAAATCTGGAACGAAGGCGAAGCCTCACGGTGAAGTAGTGCTGATGGTCGGAACGGTCAAAGGCGCATTCTTCATCTGGTCCGACGCCGCGCGCACCAGTTGGCGCATCGACGGACCGCACTTCCCCGGTGAATCCGTGTACGCGCTCGCTCTCGATCAACGCAACGGCCGCCACCGCCTTCTTGCTGGGACACGTAGCTTTCACTGGGGCAGTGTCGTGCGCTGGAGCGACGACTTCGGGCAGAGCTGGACCGCACCCGATCGTCAGAACGTCAAGTTTCCAGCCGGCCTGGGCGTATCGCTCGTTCAGGTCTGGCAGATCCTGCCGGGCCGTGCATCTCAACCTGACGTCATCTACGCCGGCGTCGAGCCCGCTGCGCTCTTCGAGTCGCGCGACGCTGGCGAGACGTGGGACATGGTCCGCGGCCTGCACGACAATGAGGACCGCCCCAAGTGGCAACCCGGGGGCGGTGGATTGTGCCTCCACACCATAGTCGTCGACCCCAACGATGCCAGACGCATGGCGATCGCCGTTTCCAGCGGCGGATTTTACAGAACCGACGACGGCGGCAATAACTGGCAGGCGCGAAACGTCGGTGTCCGCGCTGAGTTTCTACCCGACAAGTACCCGAAGTTTGGACAGTGCGTTCACAAGGTCGTGAATCACCCGGCGCGTCCGGAGCGTCTCTTCCTGCAGAATCACTGGGGCCTGTACCGCAGCGACAACTGGGGCGATTCGTGGACAGATATCGCGAACGGCGTTCCGTCCGACTTCGGCTTCTCCATGCAGATGCACCCGCACGATCCGGACACGGTGTACATCGTTCCCATCCAGTCGGATCAGTTTCGTTGCGTGCCCGAAGCAAAGCTGCGCGTCTATCGTACGACCGATGCCGGCGCATCGTGGAAGCCGCTGGCGAACGGTCTCCCGCAAAAGGACGCATACGAAACCATCCTCCGCGATGCACTGAGCGCCGACTCGCTCCCATCAGCTGGCATCTACTTCGGCACACGCAGCGGCAAGCTCTTCGGCTCGGCCAACGACGGTGAAAACTGGAACGAGATCGCCGGCGGACTGCCATCGATCGTCTGCGTCAAGGCGGCTGTGGTCGGCGCTCCAGTCAGCTGATCGTGGCGATCACCATCGAGATCCCCTCGGCGCTCCGATTACACTCGCGCGGGAGCGCCGTCGTCACCATCGATACGCACGAACAATCGTGCGATTCCGTCGGCGCCGCCCTAGGCGCGCTGGAGTCGCGATATCCGGGCGTACTCGACCGCGTGATGACCGAAGAAGGCGATCTTCGCCCGCACGTCAATGTATTCGTCGACGGCGAGAACAGTCGTTTCGCGGATGGCCTGTCCACTCCTATTCGCGACCCCGCAACAATAACGATTCTCGCCGCTATAAGCGGGGGATAGCGCCGGCCCGTGGCAGCGAGCGTTCTTGCGCGCGTCGTATTTGTATTGGATATTTTATCCGAAATCTGACAGCGAGGCGGCGATGCGCAAATTCATGCTGGTGGCACTCGGTATTTCACTCGGCGCAGCTCCACTAGCCGCCACTGACACCTATCCGCGACAACCAGGCGTCGACGTCCAGCACTACAGGTTCGCGCTCGCCCTCAATGATTCCACCAACGAAATCAGCGGCGACGCCACCATCACGGTCCGATTCACGAAAGGCGGCCTCACCGGCTTCTTCCTCGACCTCGCCACGCCCGCCGATGGCAAGGGCATGACCGTCACCAGTGTCACCCGCGACAGCAGCTCACTGCGCTACACCCACACCGGCGATCATCTCACCATCAGCCTCGCCACACCGACAATCGCCGGCGAGCTGCGCAAATTCACCGTCGCGTATCACGGGATTCCGGCGAGTGGACTCTACATCGGCAAGAACAGCCATGGCGAGCGTGCGTTCTTCTCGTGGAACTGGCCCGACAAGGCGCGCCAGTGGCTTCCGATGATCGATCATCCATCAGACAAGGCAACCAGCGAATTCATCATCACCGCACCGGCAAAGTACGCAGTGGTGTCCAATGGCCTTCTGCAGGATGAGATACTGCTCGGCGACGGTCGCAAGGTCACCCACTGGAAACAATCGGTCCCGATCGCATCGTGGCTCAACGCGATCGGCGTCGAGCAGTTCGCCGTGCATCACGCGGGCATGGTGAAGGGCGTCGAGCTGCAGACCTGGGTCGCGCATCAGGACCGTGACAATGGAATCACAAGCTTCGAAGAGCCGGCACGACAGGCCCTCGAGTTCTACAGCGAGCACATCGGCCCATACTCGTACGAAAAGCTCGCCAACGTAGCAGCGGCATTCGGTGGAGGCGGTACCGAGCACGCGAGCGCGATCTTCTACGGCGAAAAGGTGGTCACGGACAGACCTGCAACCGCAATCGTCGCGCACGAAGTCGCACATCAGTGGTTCGGCGACTCCATCACCGAGAGCGACTGGGACGATGCATGGCTCAGTGAAGGTTTTGCAACGTACTTCACGCTGCTGTTCACGGAGCACTACTCCGGCCGCGATGCATTCGTGTCCGGACTCGTGCGCGCGCGCACGACTGCGCTGGCCGCCGAGCAGAAGTACAACGAGCCCGTGGTCCACAGAAATATTTCGGATCTTCGCGGCGTCATCCCGCCGCTCGTTTATCAGAAGGGCGGATGGGTGCTTCACATGTTGCGCGCGCAGCTCGGCACGGACACGTTCTGGAAGGGCATCCGCGAATACTACGCCCGCTATCGCAACTCCAACGCATCCACCGACGACCTGCGTCGCGTGATGGAAGAGGTATCCGGCCAGAAACTGGGCTGGTTCTTCGATCAGTGGCTCAATCGTGATTACTCGCCGGCGCTCACCGGAACGTGGAGCTACGATCCAGCTGCACGGAAAGTCTCGATCGACCTCACGCAGACGCAGTCAGGCGGCGTATATCGGCTGCCACTCGACATCGGACTCGTCGGTGACAGTGCGGGCGTCGCACCCCGAATTGCAAGGATCGAAATGACGGGAGCATCTCAGCACTTCGAGATTCCGGCTGCTTCGCCACCACGGGATGTCGTCCTGGATCCCAATACCTGGGTTCTGATGCAACCACCCAAGTTCACCAAGCGGTAGCGCAACCGCTGGCGCGCACAGCTCCTACAGCAGAATCTCGGATGATGGAGCCACCGCGCTCGCTTGCTCATTCGTGAATGGTGCCATGCGTCCGCGCGCTGCCACGGGCCAGACTCCTGTCACACGATCGCCGTCCACCGCGTACAGCGCATCGTTCAGATGCACCACGATGCAGACGTGATTCGGCACGATGCGAACGGTGTCGCCCACGCGCGGCCGCCAGTCTGTCCTGGACAGGTCGAGTATTCCGTGCTCCTCCGACATTGCCGACACGAGAACGTCCTCGTGTCCCATCAGCGCGCCGAACCCCTCACCGTTCACACCGCGCATTGGCTCGCGGCCGAGTGCCTTGGATCCTGCATCGACCACAGCCTGTCCCGGGACAGCCGTGCTCACTACGGTCGCGAGCACCGTGAATGCGCAATCGTCCCACTTGCACGCGCCGACCGCCGCCGTCGTACGATCATTGAACACATAAGTACCTGGCCGAAACTCCGTTACCAGTGGCATCTCATGCGTGCGCCACGCAGTCGGCGTCGATCCACCGCTCACCGTCGGCGGCTTGAGCCGAGCCTGCTCGAGAGCTGAAACCACTTCTCCCAGAACCTCGTTGAGAGCGGAGATCTTCGCACTCTGCTCATCCACCGTTTCGCGAATGTGGCCTGGATAGAAGCAGATCCCCGCATACTCGAGCGAGCTTTCAGCAGCAACACGCTCCGCGAGCTCCACGACCTGTTTCGCCGTCGTGACGCCCACCCGATGCATCCCGACATCCATCTCGATGTACACTCTGACTGTACGATTCGCACCAGACGCGGCGTCTGCGATCCAGTCGATCGCCGCCGCCGAATCCAGCGCCGTCACGATGCTCACGGACCTCGGCAACATCAGCAACCGATCGATCTTGAGACCGAGCGGTGGATGCGCGAGCAGCAGGTCCGAGGCGACCGAACTCATGATCTCCATCTCGCGCGGCGTCGCGCAGGTCAGTCCCGCGGCGCCACAACGCATCTGCGCGGCACCGATCACAGTCGTCTTGTGAGTCTTTACGTGCGGCCGGAGCTGCAGCTTGTGCAACCGCGCATAATCAGCCATGCGGTCGAGGTTGCGCTTGAGGCGTGACACCTCGACCAGTGGAGCAGGGGTCTCGATCTGCGCGATCTGTTGCGGTAACAATCCAGAAGGGCTGCTCGCATCATCGTTGAGCTGATTCATTTATTATTTGTCCCGGGCCATGCAGCACGACGTAGCTGACTACATCAAACTAGGCCGAACCGACTGGCGGTCAACCGGAAGCGATCAATCAGCCGGAAGCATCTGGGGATTCCACGCAATCTCCCACAGATGCCGATCGGGATCCAGAAAGTATCCCGCATAGCCCCCGTAGAACGTATCCTGTGCCGGCTTTACGATTTCCGCTCCGGCGTCGCGTGCCTGCTGCATGACGACATCGACCTCTCCCTTTGACATTACGTTGTGCGCCAGCGTGAAGTCGGTCGAATTCGGAGTCCCCTGCGAGAGTCCTGAGTCATTCGCCATGCTCCTGTGCGGCCAGAGCGCGAGTTTCAGTCCGTACTGAAGATCGAAGAACGCCACGGCTCCATTCTCGAATTCTTCGCCGACGATTCCTGGAGTTTCGAGACCCAGACCGTCACGATAGAAAGCGACGGCGCGCTGCAGGTCATCCACGCCCAGCGTGATGAGAGTAATGCGAGCTTTCATTCGGGTTGGCCACTTGATGATTGAAGTGCCTGCAAGTCGCCGTTACACACGCTTCTGCGCGAACATCTCCGCATTGAAAGCCTGCGACGCGCGGCGTGGTATCGTCAGCGTCTGCCATGTGCCGGAAGCAAAGTGCTTCGCAAGAAATACGATCTGTCCGACGTGATACGCACCGTGCGTGAGCTGCCTGTTTATCGCCTTGACTACAGAGTGAGGCTCGGCTCGTATGTATATCGTGTTTTCCAGATCTTCCGGAGTGAGCGCGTTCAACGTATCGAACGCACATTTCCATCCGTAATCCCACGCTTCTTGTAATTCGGCTCGAGTCATCGAGTCGCTCATCTCGAATTCGGAGTCGCGATCGCGGTTGGCCTTTTCACCGTCAGATGTGAGAAAATCGGTCCAGCGGGAACGCAGATTCCCCGCCACGTGCTTTACAATCACCGCCATGCTGTTGGACTCGGCGTCCAGCGACATGAAGAACTGTTCATCCGTTACCTGCGCCATCGCGCGGTCCGCGAGATCCTTGTACGTGCTGAATGTCTTGATGGCGCTCTGCAGATATTCCGATTCGATGCTCATGTGCACTTCTCCGCGCTGACGATGCCGACGGCTCGCCGGCTGTCGTGTTCGATACCTAAGCTATACCGGCGCCACAGGCGGTTACAACACCGGTGGCCGGCCCACGGACGATTAAACTGCTCCCCCTACCAGAGCGTCGCCACCGGCACATTCCGATCGAAGTACATCTTGTACGGATAGTTCTCAGCCACCGCGTAGAACGGCTGGAATTTCGGCATCACCCGCTTGCCGCCCGGCGGATGAACGTGAAACACACCGGGCACCTTGGGATCGGCGACCAGCCATCTGTCCAGCTCGTCGTTGTGCATCGGCAGATTGAAGTTCGGGTCCTGCCAGTCACCGTCCAGAACCAGAACCACCGGCCCGCGCACAGCCGCAACACGATCGGGATGAAACGAGTCCACCGGCTCCAGTCGCATGACGAGTGGAATGTCGAGCTCCACCCTGTCACCATCGCGCCATTCTCGTGTGATCGTACCCCAGCTGCCGGGCGTGAACGTTGCGTCCACACGCTGTCCGTTCACCGCCGCCGTTGCGCCGCGAGTCCATGCCGGCACGCGGAACTTGAGTGCAAAGCTCGCCGGCTTCTGCATTGCAATCGACAGTTTCACCGAGCTGTCCTCGGGATAGTTGGTCTCCTGCACTACCCGTACGTCGCCGTCGCCACGCGACCAGGTTACCGTCGAAGGAACGTAGAGATTCACGTACAGCGCGCCGGCGTCCTTGTAGTAGATGATGTTGTGATAGTCCGCGACGTCCTGGATGTAGGTACCCGAGCAACAGGGAAACCCTTCCCAGTAGCGCGTCTTCATTCCGCCGGCAACGCGATAGTCTGCGTAGTAGAAAGCCTCGCCGCGCCCGCGCGGAACCGGTGACGCACCGATACCGTTGTACAGCATCCGCTCCATCCAGTCACCGTACCGCGACTCACCCGTGAACCGGGTGAGATAGCGCGACAACTTGAATGCCGCCCATGTTCCGCATGGCGTCTCGGCGGTATCGGGACGCGATTCCAGCGACCGGCCAAGACTTCCGTCGGGCGTCATCAGCCGTTCCGTTGGACCGTAACCGCCGGTTGCGAAGCACTGCGTGTTCTGGAAGTAATCGTAAGCATTCCTGATGATCCGCAGGTAAGCCGGATCACCGGTCACCTCATACGCCATCGCCGCGCTGCTGAACGTGTTGCAGTGACTGTATGCATGCGCCCCCTGCGCATCCGGGGGGCTCGCCGTGTTCGCGAACTTGTTCCAGTACGCAGGATACAGCCACACTTCCGCGAACTGCTTGAACAATGGATCGCCGCTCGCCTGGTACGCGCGGTAGAGATTCTCCGACAGCGTGTACCACTCGTGCGGAAGACCGTAGTATGTAGTCGGATCCGTTCGATCACGCAGCGACCGCTCGCGGCTGAACGTTCTGTCGGCCCAGCGCGTGATGCTCTGCAGCAACGGCATCGCTTCCGGTACATCGGCGTACACGTGCAAATCGACCAGGCCGCACACCATCTTGTCGTAACCGTATGTCTCCATGCGGCAGTTGCCATCGGGCCCGAACGTCTTGGCCCACTCGCGCACGAGCCCTACGGCTTTCGTCCGCGCTGTCTCGTCTCCGGTCGCCCGGTACATGCGTGCGAATCCGCTCAGCCACTGCCCGAAGATCTCGTCGGTGTTCACCTTCGCCCAGCCACCCAGAGTTTCGCCGGGCGCGGGCAGTCCCGCCGCGACGCGATATCCCTTCAGGATGTCGTCGTCCGGAACGTTCAGATAGAACTCGCGCGCGGCCAGATACTGCGTTCGCCACCGGCTCTCGTTCAGCGTCACACCGCGATAGTCGAACGGCTCGAGTGCAGTCTTCGCGGAGGGCGCATCCGCTACTCCGGCCGCGCTTGCAGCCGCGCTTGCAGCTGCACCCGCGCCGGTTTCCTGCGCGCCAAGCCGCGATCCGATCACTATCAGCCCCGACACGACGGGTACGGCGCTGATACCCTGAGCCAGAAACTCGCGCCTGGTAATGTCTTCCATTGGGCTTCCATGAAATTGGATATAATATCCCCAAATCACGGATATAGCGGTCGGCTGGACTTCCGCAAGTGGCCGGCCCCGGCCGCTCGACCTGCCACCAGTCGCTGAGCTCTACAGCACTCGCAAGGAATCCGTCTCCGCCGCGAGCTCATCCAGATACCGCTGCATCTCCGCCACCCGCTTCGCACCTTCCCGCTTGGCCGCCGCACTCTGCAACCGGCCTGGCATCTGAAGCATGTTCTGCCTTATCGCTTCCACCGCATGCGGCAGGTCCGGCGTGAACTTCTCGCGCGTAGTCAGCGACAGTATGCGCGCGACGTCCACCGCGCCAAGAAAGTCCAGTATGTCGGCATCGCGGAACAACACGGCGACGGCGAGAGTATCGGGCGGACGATAGTACTGATGATGATCGATGATCTCCTTCACCAGCGCGGACTTCTCCATCGGAAAACCGGCATCGCGCAACACGCTATCTACCAGCTGAATAGAGCGATCGCCATGATCCACGCCAGCCTTCGCGTACGGAGGAATCCCTCCCATGTCATGCAGATAGGCAGCCGCGTATAACGCGTCGTCATCCACTACGACGCCTTCGGCACGGGCAAGCGAAAGCGTCATCTCGTAATCACGTCGTCCGTGCGCAGGTCCCCACGCGGTATGCTGTAGATGCGCTTCGGCAAATGCCCGAATGTTCGCGCGCCAGTCGGGCGAAGCCGACTCTGCCGCAGTCGCTCCCCACGATTGTGCAGATGACGAGAGAACGAGCGTCGCGATTATGACTAAAGGCAGACACCAGGCAATGACGCTGGCACGACGCGGTCTTGGAAACCCAAACATGCAATACTCACCGCTGAGCGTTCGAAGAAGAGGACAGTCCGGCGTGAGTGAACCTTACTTTCAACTCGCCATGAATGTATCTCCAAACACGTGAATGGTAAGCAGCAGAACATCAACGGCTATTTTCATTGCCTGAACGCTCCTGTTCTGCGCCAGACGGTCAGCCTGACCGCATCACAGATCGCACCGGCGTAATGACCGATGCGCACGACGCGCAGTTGTTGCGTTCGAGCAACAGATCACCCCATCGGAGCAACCTGATACTGCTCCAGCTTGCCATCCGGCATCTCATACGTCCACACACGTAGCGTACGCGTTGGAAACTTCACGCGATAAACACGTTCGACCATACCGCCGCGATTGGCCTCCGATATCTGCGCGAACTCCGTCGGTGCGCCAAGTGGCGCCAGGCCGGAGGTGAAATCGAGGATGGCCTGCGTGCTGAAGTACGCGTTCGCGTCCTCCGTAAACAGCGAACGGTTGATAGTACCGCGTTGCAACCCTTCGAGAATGTCGCGTGCGAGAGCCGTGTGCTTCGCCTCCGTAGCATCCTGCGTCGTGAACAATACTCGCGCAATCTGATCGGCGATCACGCCATCAGCCCGTGAAGCGTCCTGGTTCGTGAGCACCACTACCGCGACGCTGTCATCCGGAAAGACGAGATTCTCACCCGTGAATCCCGCTACTTCACCGTTGTGCTCGATCAGCCGATGGCCGCCCATCGTGCCAACGTCGACACCAAGACCATAACCACTGCTGACCCCATCGCTGAGCAGCACCGTCGCTTCCATCGCCTTGTACGATTGCGGTGCGAGCAGCGATTGCCTGATCATCGCTATGTCCCAGCGCGCCAGATCGCTGGCTGTCATCGCAAGCTCACCCGCGCCGTGCATCCACCCGGGGCCAGTCGACGTCGCTGGACGCAACGGGCCGAGCGCGTAACGCATGTAACCGATCGGCTGAACGGAAGATGGCCCCTTCGCGTCGAAATCGATCGCGCTCTTCATCCCGAGCGGATCGAGAACTCTGCTCTGCAGAAACTGGAAGAACGGTTCACCACTCGCCTTCTCCACGATCAGCGCCGCGATTACGAAGTTGGTGTTGCTGTACTGCCATTTGGTACCCGGGTCGAAATCCAGTGGCTGCTTCGCCCACCGATCCAGAATCCCCTGTGGCGAGATCGGCTTCTGCATCAACGGTGGCACGTAGTCCTGGGGCCAGAAATCCTGGTAGCCGGACGTGTGCGACAGCAGCTCGCGAATCGTCACCTCGTCTCCACGCGTGAGCCCGGGCACGAACCGCGACACGTGATCGTCCAGCGACAGCTTGCCGTCCTGCTGCAACAGGAGTATGGTCGCCGCAGTCAGTTGCTTGCTGATCGAGCCGATGCCGTAGCGCATGTCGGGAGTCGCAGCGACCGCCGGATCCAGCTTCGCCGACCCGTACGCGTGCGCGTACACGATCTCGCCGTGTCGCACCACCGCGACCGATGCACTTGGCACACCGGTGCTCTTGAGTACCGAGGACGCTATCGAATCGATTCGCCCTGCGAGTTGCGGATCGGCGGGGGCGGCCTGTGCGCTGAGGGACAACGGTCCCAGAGCAACGCTACCGAACAGTACGGTGGCGAAGGCGTGAGGAATACGCATATGGAGGTTGATGAGGGTCGGAGCTCTCCTGCGACTCACAAGCATGCCAAAGATATGGCCGCAACGCCAGATGGCCGTTGGCCCGCCGACGTCCAACACGCACCGAATGGTTGCCACGCGCATGGCCTACGGATGACGATCGGATTCAACACCGTCGCGTTGCAGGAGTAAGCGATGGCAGGCGAATGTGGGGCACGGATGCATCCGTGCCTCACACTCTAAATGCTATCGAGAGCAGATTGCGGCTCTCCGCCCCCTACACACTCTAAATGCCATCGAGAGCAGATTGCCGCCGACCACCTTGCTGCTGTCATCGCATCTCAAGATCGATAACATGGCTTCCCGCTTTCGCGGGAATGACGGCTCTCTAGACCCTACCGCCCTTCCGGCTTGAACACTTCCACAGCCAGCGTGAAAGTCCGCGTCTCCGACGCCACCAACGCGCCCACGCCGACGATTTGCCGAGCGACTTCCTCGCCGCGCTCGTTGCGGATCGACACCACCATGGAATACTCCCACACCTGATCCGCCGCCGGCGGCTTGATGGTGCCGTCCACTTTCAACGCCGTGAAACTCGGAAAAACACTCTCGGTGGATGATGCACCGGAGCGCACGTGGTGCCGGCAGCCGGGACAGACGTTGGCGCTTTCGAGGATCGTCGCCCTGCAGTGCGGGCAACTGCGCGTCTTTCCCGGCGTCCGTTGATTCACCGTACTCACCTGCGTCTACTCACGCGATGCTGCGCCCCGCCGTCGCATCCGAGCGCTGTGGACCATCCTTGGCCCACCCGAACTCCACCTGCCCACGCATGCGCGATCCCGCCGCGACAGTGAGCGAGCCGGTGTTGAGATTGCCGTTCAGCACGCCCGTAGAACGCAGCTCCACGCGTGTCGCACCTTCGATGTTGCCCTCGAGCTCACCATCGATCACGACGTTGCTCGCGCGCACGCCGCCAACCAGCTTCGCGCCCGCTTCGATCGTGAGACTCCCCTGCACGTTCACGTCGCCTTTGAACTGGCCGGCGATGCGCACGTCTCCGTTACCCGTAATCGTCCCCTCGATCGAGAGTCCTGCCGAGATTACCGACTCGGCATTCTTCCGCTCCGGAGTCGCACTCGGGCTGCGGCGCACGGGCTCGTTCGCCGGCGGAAGATCGGCGGACGTCTGAGGCTGGACCTCGGGGTCTGGCGTCAACGACAGCGGTGAAGAATCCTTTTTGACCGAGGTCTGTTCCTTCCAGATTGCCATGGTGCGATGCTCCTGATTGATGTATACGTGCTTCGACTACTGACTACCGTGGACGACGGCGCCAGCACACGGTCACTGCCGCGGTGCGTCCTGCCTGCACAGAATGCACCACTATTTCTACCCCCCTGCGCAGCATCCGGGAATAGCCCGTCCAAATTTCGCCTGTCCCCCCATCTACCGAGTCCTCACCAGGTTCGCGGCGACAGCGCTCGCTCCCAGCTTCTTTCGCACGAACGGTCGTACAAAAGCGGCAGGCGGATTGTGCCCCGTCGCCATGTCATAAGCCGTTCTGTACATGGCGTTCGCCTCACTCTGGCGGCCCATCCGCTCGTACGTCATCGCCAACAGGCAGTGCATGAACGGATCGCGCTCGTTCCCCTTCATCGCGACCGCCTTGCCGAACTGCGCCTCGGCGGTGGGCAAGTCATTCGTGTACAGCGCGACATAACCGATCAGATACGGAAAGAAACGCTCCTGCTGTGCCGCCATTGCCGTGTCACTGTCGAGTAACTGGCGCGCCTTGGTGATCTGCTGCTCCGCCTCGGCCTTCTCCCCCTTCCGGGCCGCCAGACGGCCCAGTGCGTGCGCGAGCCGGTAATCCCAGAGACTGCGAGGATGAGTCTGTGGCGCCGGCTCCTTCACGCCGAGCTCGTAACCCTTTCGATACCACTGGTCGGCAGCGGCCAGATCGCCGGCGTCGATACAGACTCGAGCCGCCTCGTTCGCCATCTCCCCCTCCTGGTAGAAGGCGTTCTGCGGCTCCGCCTGTTCCCGCGTCTTCCAGTAGTCGATCACCATCGACTCGTACTTCACCGTATTCACGCAATCGCCATCAAAAGCATACGACATCGCCATCGCCCGCTGCGCCGCTGCCTTCGCGGCCGGAACGGTCGCAGTATCGATGATCTTCTGGAAGATGACGCGCGCCTGGGCCGTCTCGCCCATCAGATCCAGCTGGTTCGCCTCCCGCATTGCGGGCGCCATCCCGCCGCCCGGAGGAACGCCTTGCGACACCATGACGCCCGGGGCGACCGATGATGCTGCGATGATTAATCCCGCTGACGCAATGCCACGGAGATGAGATGCTGCGGTCATGACAGTTCTCCTTCGCTGATGGGGTGCACCGAATCCTCCGGTGCTCGACAGTAGGCTACTACTCTCCTTCCGGATATATGTTCGCCTCCGTACCATGTTCTTGGCTAGTGTCGAGCCACGATTAGTCGTGCCCGACCCTTTTCATCGCGATCAAACCGCCCGCGCGGTGATGCCTTTCCCCCCCCCGTCAGATGCGCAAATCGGGCGAGGATGCATATGCACCCTCGCCCGATTCATCGATCTCCTTCCTGTTGAGCTACTTCTTCGGCTGCTTCACCACAGTGATCGTCAACGACGACGGATACTGCTTTGAATGGTGGACGCTGTTGTGCGCCACCAACGGCTGCGTTTCGTCGTAGTTGTTCCCGCCAGTGTTCAGATTGCGATCGAAACGCGGGAAGTTGCTGCTCGATACTTCGATGCGAATGCGATGGCCCGCCTCGAAATAATTGCTCGTCGTCATCGGCTGCAGCGCGACCTTGTACACCTTGCCAGGCTGCATCCACTCCACCGGCTTGTCGTAACCGTTCCGATAACGCAGCCGCTGAATCGTCTCGTCCAGGTTGTACGCTCGCCCGTCAGGATACACGTCGATCAACTTCACCGTTATGTCCGTATCCTTTCTGTCCGACGACACGTACGTCGTGAACTGCACCGGTCCACTCACTTCCATCCCTTCCTTGAGGGGCTCCGTCGTGTAAACCAGTATCCCGTCGTTCTCCTCGGCCTTCCTCTGATCCAGTGCGCCACCAGTCAACGCATTCGCCTGACAGCACACGTTGCCGCCGTTCGACATCACCGGATGCATCGGATCGTACGTGAAGTTGTCCGGCGTATCCTTCGACGGTGCAGCCATCGTCAGCATGCCGTCACCGTTCAGCGTGTTGGCCTTGCCGTTGCTCGACAGATAGAACGTCATCGGTGACGCACCCTTCGGCGGCCATGAATCCGACGTCTGCCACTTGTTGATCCCCATCACGTAGTAGCGCACCTTGGGCAGCGTGTCGAGCAGGCCCGTCTTCTCGCCCTTGAGGAACGTGTCGAACCAGCCGTACGTCAGCGCGTTGTAGTCAAGACGGGCATCGCCAACGCTCCGCTCCCCAACGATCGTGTTCTCCGTCGCACGCGTGTACGAGCAGTGCAAGGTCGGCGCGATCACCGCGTACTGCTCGTTCGCGATCGCCGGATCCGCTGTCTTCCGCACGTAGTTGTACGTCGCGAGGTTCGGCCCGATCGACACGTCGTACCACGACATGAACCACAGTCCCGGCACGTTGATCTTCATGCTGTCGTTGAAGAGGCCGCCACGATACCACGCTGGATCGTTCGGCGTGCGCTTGATCATTGCACCACCGGTCGCGACCGGCATCGAGTCGGCGAATATTCCGTGCGGTCCGCCGTGCGCCTCGATCATGTCCTGCTCCGGCAGATACCAAAACGCTTCCTTCCAGTCCACTGGTGGCAACTGATCCGCGAGATCGAACCCGCGCGCAGCGCGAATGAGATCCGCCTGCGACGTGTTGGACGGGAACATCGGCCGCACCTGGTTCTGCTCACCCTCGAGCCAGTCGATGAACAGCATCTGCACCGCACCACCACGATACCAGTTGCCCTGCTCGAAGTAAGGCTTGACGCGGCCCACACCCGCACCGAATCCCTGCGGATTGATGGCGGCAAGACCCTTCGGTGCCTGTGCGGCAACACCCATCTGCCATTCTGCAGTCGACGAACAGCCCACCAGGCCGACCTTCCCGTTCGACCACGGCTGCGACGATATCCACTGGATCTCATCCACACCGTCTGTCAACGGCGGTCCCAGAATGTCGTAGTTGCCTTCCGAGAAGAAGTGACCGCGCTCGTTCGCCATCACGTAGGCGTAGCCACGCTTCACCGCTTCGAGCTGCGCGCTCATGTCCGCCGGTGCGCCAAGCTTGACGTCCCAGTAATTCATGTTGTATGGGGTACGACTGAAGATCGCCGGCGCCTTGGCCACGTTCCTTGGCCTGTAAACGTCGAACTGCATCTTCTTGCCGTCACGCATCGGTATCATCAGCTTGCGATCGATGATCGCGATGGCCTCGAGCGCCTTCTCGAGCGAGTCGCGATGTGCTACCAGTACGGTGTCACGCGGCGGACGGCGTTGCGCAGGTAGCGCCGGTACCACCGCGAGCAAGCTCACCGCGGTGCAGAGGAATTGGCGAGCAGCCTTGATCATGGGCACGTTCCGTGAACTTGAGTGCGAATGGAATGCATCTACGACGGCGCGCGGAGCGCCACGGCCGCCGTAGATAATACTATGACATCATTCCACTACGCGCCGGAAGGACCGTTCGTTCACCGCGTGGTTCTCCCCCGTCGTAATTCCCGCGAACGCGGGAAGCCATCGTTCACCAGCCGCGGCGAACATCTTCCTCCCGATCCTTGGACGGGCGCTACTCCGCGCCCGCCGTATCGAAGAAGTCCACCGCCCCAGTCTCGAGCGAGTACTCCGCACCCACGACCGCGAGCTTGCCATCCTGAATCAGCTGCTCGATGAGCGCCGACGCATGTCGTAGATGATTTACCGATACAGCGACGTTCGCCCGCACGGCATGGCGAACCAGCGAATCCAGATCGTTCCGCAAGTCAGTCTTTAGCAATGGCGCTACAGACGGCCGTACACGATCCACGATCGACTTGAGACCGGGTGACAGCTTTTCGCCCGGCTGCTGAAGCGCTTCCAGTGTCGCCAGAATGCCGCCGCACTGGGTGTGCCCCAGCACCACCACCAACGCCGTGTCGTAGCGCGCGGCAGCAAACTCCACGCTCCCCACCTGCGATGGCGCCACGATGTTTCCGGCAACGCGAATCACGAAGAGATCGCCGAGTCCCTGATTGAAGACGATCTCGGCAGGCACTCGCGAATCGGAGCAGCCGAGTATGATCGCGAATGGGTTCTGATCCTGTGGCAATTCAGATCGGCGTGAATCGCTGAGCGCCACGTCGCCGCCCTGCATGCGCGCGACGAAGTCTCGATTCCCGTTCCTCAGACGGTCCAGTGCTTCATGTGCTGACATCATATGTGTTCATATCCTCATGCTCGTAGTTCCCGATTCACGGCGCGCCCGGGTATCCGGCGGCCGGCAGGAGATCGCAGAACATGAAACGATTATCCCGCAGCACACTTTCACCACGCGTCACACCGAGTGCTTGAGTGAAAATAGGGCCTTCCGACACGAAAGTGTGAAATTCGCCCCGCTCGCCACATGGATCCACGCTCGCCGGCAGATCCGCGATCAGAGCTGCGTCGAACTCACGACCCGCGAACTCGGCGGATAACTGAGTAGTGTCTACGCAAACGAGATGCGCGCGAAATCCCGCTGCGATGAATTCGTGCGCCAGCGCACGTGTATCGCGTCCCCATAGCGGAAACAGCGCGCCGAAGCCGGCCGCACCAACCAGCCGCTCGCGATACTCGCGAACATCGGCAAGAAAGAGGTCACCGAACGCGATCCGCCGCACTTCCGGATATTCGCCCCGCACACGTCCGAGCGACTCCTTGAACGCGGTTTCGTATGCATCGTTCGACGATTGCTGCTCGAGCGTAATCTCGATCAACGGCAATCCCGCGGCAGCAGCTTGTGCCTCCACCAGTGCGCGCCGGACACCATGGATGCTCACACGATCGTAACCGCGTGTCATGCTCGTCTGGAGAGCCAGCACCTCATAACGCGGGTCGCCGCGCAACGCAGCGAGCGCGAGACTGCTGTCCTTGCCGCCGCTCCAGCTCAGTACAAGTGGCTCAGGAATCATTTGGCCGGCGTCGCGGGTGGTGGCGCTGTCGATTCATGCACCTGCACAGCACGCCACCCCTCCGGACGTTTCTGCATCATCATCGTGACGGCAAGCTCGCCGGTCGTGGTCTGGCCGTTCGCCAGGGTTCTGCGCGCGCTCATCCTCTCGGTCACGACCGCCGCATCGGAGCTCAGCACCGTGAACTCCGGCTCGCCAACGTAGCTGTACACGACATCGGATTTTCCATTGTTCCACCACTTGAGCTGCTGTGCGCGCACCGCGTCCCAACCGTTCATCACAGTCCCGTTGATCACGAAGACGAACGATGGATCGCGCATGTAAGCCCCCATGAAACGATCTGTGTCGTGCGCATTCGCCGCTGTCATCATCTCGGCGAGCAACGGCTCGATCTCCCGCTTCACCCTCGACGCGATGGACGTCGAATCCGATTGTACCATGCCCAGCTTCGGCGCGCGAATCACACGACCATCCGGATATCCCTGCACGTATCCGAGCACGCGTCCACTCGCATCACGCTGGAACGAGATGAGCGCGCCATCGCCGTCCGGACTGAACACATTGGCAGCGACCGGTACGAGGCGCGCGCCCGTCCTCTGCCCCGATGCAGTTGCGACGAGATTCGCCCCTTCCCAGTGCACATCATCGACGTAGCCAGGCCCGATCTCATAGCGTCCCACGAACGCGCCCATCGACGCGGAGTCGAGCGATATCGGAGTGACGGGTGAAACCAGCCATACCTGTGTGTGCCGCTCCAGCAGCCACCGTCCCTTGTGCAGCGCGAACACGTCCAGCGCCTTCCACGATGTTGCAAACTCGCCGGTGCCCTGTGGCCAGTGATCCGTGCGACGGTACTCGACGGTCGCGACATTGCCAAAGCGCTCGGCGCGCACACTGTCGACGGTGAATCGAGGTGCGGGAGCGTGGAATCGTGCAGCCGCATTCAGCAATTGTGTCTTTGTCATCTCGCTGCCGTTCGCGCCAACGATCCATACCAGATCGTCAGCCAGCATGGCACCGAGTGCGGCGGTGTCACCCCGCACTGTCGCACTGTATTCCGCGTCCAGCAGCGGGCGAAATGTGCCACTCGATGCAACGGGCGTACCCTGTCCGCCGGCAGGGTTCGGCACCGCGCCGAGCGCTATTATTACGCTCCAGGCCAGACCTTCGAATAGACGACGCATCTGCCGATCCGTGTTTGGGGAATGCGCAACACGACTGTCGGTTTAACTTACACCGCTTATCGCGCGGCGCCGTCGCTCGCAATCATGGATCCAGCCATTCATGCACATCCTCGCCATTTCCGGCAGCCTCCGCGCAGGCGCCTCCAACACGGCTGTCCTCCAGGCCGCGGTGCTTCTCTCGCCGCCGGGCGTGACCATCACACTTTACGACGGCCTCGGTGCGCTGCCGCATTTCAATCCCGATCTGGATTCGCCGGACGGACGTGCGCTACCGGCAATCGTTGCGGACCTGAGAAGGCAGGTCGGGCAGGCTGACGCGCTGCTCATTTCCTGCCCCGAATACGCGCACGGGATTCCCGGATCGTTCAAGAACCTGCTCGACTGGCTGGTGGGCAGCACCGAATTTCCTGATAAACCTGTCGCGCTTCTCAACACGTCGCCCCTGTCGGTGCACGCTCCGGCTCAGCTCGCCGAAGTTCTCACGACGATGAACGCGCGACTGATTCCGGAAGCGTGTGTCACCGTGCAACCTCGGCGCCGCGGTGACAGCGCCGCCACCATCGCAGCCGATCCGGAGCTATCGTCCACGCTGCGCGGCGCCATCGCTGCCGTGCTTCGCAACTAATTCCCGCGCATCTGCCTAGTTGTCGGTGCCACGTCCGTTGTCCTTGCCATCACTCACGCCCGCGTACGTTGCAGTGAACAGCAGGCCGTGCTTGGCGGCGGCCCACAGGGTCACAATCTGCTGACTCTGCGTGGCGTGATGCCCGCTGGTCCTCAACCTTACGGGTGATTCAAGGCCGCCGTACTGCGCGTATTTCGCGGTGCGCTCGAACTTCCCCTTCCCATAATCCACGACGTCGCCACGGAAGGACATCGACGGCAATCCTTCCATGTAGGTGCCCTGGCAATCACCGCATCCCCGCGTGGGATCGATCAGGCCGGGATTTCCGTACAGCACCTGCGATGTCGCAGAGGCCATGCGCGCGCCGCGATTGTTGACCTTGTCCCAGCCCGGGATTTCCGTCTCGAGTCCGAGCCGGCTCATCACTTCCAGCTGGTAGCGGCAGCCCTCGATGTCCTTGCACGCTTCCTTCGCTACGCGCATGATTTCAGAGTGCGCCCGCTCCATTCCCACCTTCGTCTCGGACCGCAGATCGAGTCGAACCCACGCTTCTGATCCAGGCGTGTTCCGGACCGGCATTCCCTGGACCATTGCCATGTTGACGTAGAACTGTGCCCGCTCGCCGCCATCCGAGCATCGCAGACAATCGCGCGTCGGATCGGTGAGTTGTTCGCGAATCCCGATGATCGCTTTCGCAAGTGCATCGATACCATGCGAGCGCCACCGTCGGTCCGATCCCGCCTGGCCCTTGATCTCACGCTCGAACGGCGTGAAGAACCAAAGCTTTGCATCGTCGATCAGTGGCGTGCTCCCGGTTGTGGCACCGCCGCCGCCCTGCCCGTGGAATTGCATCACCACATCGCCTTTAGACCAGTCGATGTGGTGCGGGTAGTTGGACCTGGCAAAGTGTCGCCCACCGCGGAAATCAGTTTCCTCGCCTGTGAACGTAACAAACCAGACATCACCCTTGGTTTGCATGTTCGAAGCGTTCATCGCTTCGAGAATGGTGATCATCTGAACGATGCCGATGAGATCGTCACCTGCGCCAGGGCACCACACGCGGCCATCGGCAACGAACGCTTCGATCGGCTGGTCTTTGGAGAAGATCGAGATCTGATCTTCATGCGCATTCAGCACAACCTTGGGCCCGCCACCCGTCCCCGGACGTACGCCAATCACGTTGAGCGCGCCATCAATGTGTACATCCTCCAGCCCGTAGATCTGGAAGAGCTTCTTGATATGCGTCGAGCGATAGATCTCGTCACCGGACGGGCCAGCCGCATTGCACAACCCGATCCATGTGTCGATCAGTTCCTTGGGATCGGCTTGTTTCCCCTCGACATACTTCATCGCCCGCTGCACCACCGGCATCGCCAACGTCGCCTTTGCCTCCGCAACCTCTCTGGAAATGTCGGGCATGGGCGTCTTGTTCTGCGCGAGCAGTTGCGTTGGCTGCGCGACCATGCAACCGAGCGCCAGCGCCGCAGCTGATACGAGATGGAACCTGGATGAATGCGTCATTGGGGCCTCCGTCGATGTGAGCCGGTTCGAATGCGTCGTCGTCATTTCGCCTTCAGGCGTGAGAGCATGTCCGGCATTTCCAGTTGTGTCGCGAGAAAGAATGGAATGCGCTCCATCTGGTCGCGCAGCGTGGTGCGATAACGCAGGAGGGAATGCTCCTCGTCGGGATATTCCACGTACGTGATCAGATCGCCCTTCTCGAGCTCGCGCATCTTCGCCACCCACCGGCGCGATTCGTTCGGCGGCACGGAACCGTCACGCATGCCGTGCATGAGCAACTGCGGCACCTTGACGTTTTCGACAAAGTTCAGCGGTGACCGTTCGTCATACCGCTCCGGAATGTCCGTGTAGGCCCCTCCGAATTCCTCCCGTGCGCGCTGCGGGTCGCGATTTGCAGTCGCGAAACGGCCTGGTGATACGTATCGCTCCATCGCCAGCCACTTCCACGATGACACGGGAGCGCGAATGACCTGGGCGCGGAACGTGTCGGGGACCTGGGTTGCGAGAACCAGGCTCATGTAGCCGCCGCCGCTTCCGCCCCAGGTTGCCTTGCGCGTCATGTCGACGTACGGCAGCGTCCGCAGGAATTCGACCGAGCGCATGATGTCCTCGAACTCGGTGCCGCCGTAATCACCAACGTGAAGTTCATGGAACCCGTGCCCCATTCCCACGGATCCGCGCGGGTTGGGCGCAATCAGCACGAAGCCCTTGTCGATCACCGATTGCCACAGCAGGTTCATCGAGTGATCCCAGTGCGTCGGATGTCCGTGCAGTGCGATGATGACAGGATATTTCTTCTTGGGATCGAATCCGGGCGGCTTGAACAGCAGCGCACGCAGCGGAAGATTGTCGACAGCGTTGAACGTCACCTCTTCAGGTGTGCTCAGACGAGCTGGATCCACGCGTCCCATGGAACTGGTCACGCTTCGCGGTGTGCCGCCGGCTGCTGGTATCGTCCAGACGTCGGACGTGCGCGTCGCAGTCGACTCCACGTATCCGATGCTGCGTCCGTCGGGTGAGAATTGAGGGCTGGAGCGAACCCCCCTGCCTGTCGTCAGCAGCTTTGGCTCATCTGTTCCGGCGCTCGACGCAATCGCGAGCTGAGTGCTCAGACCCAGTCCATCACTCACGATGAAAGCGAGAGTGCGTCCGTCTGGCGACCATGACGGCGATGTGTTCTCGCGCGGCGCGTACGTAATCGGCGTCACTGCACCGGTTGCCACATCTACAACGGCAATTTGCGAGAAGCCGCTCTGACTCGACACGACTGCCACGCGCGTTCCGTCCGGTGACCACACCGGTGACGATACAGACGGATTACCTGTCGCGACCAGTCGCCTGGCCGTTCCGCCGGACACCGGCTGAATCCAAATGTCGCCAGACCGTGTAAATGCGAGAGTCTTTCCGTCCGGCGACCAGACCGGATCCCGCTCCTGTTCCTTATCGCCAACAAAGTAACGCGGCCACGCTCGCGGAGACTGCAGGTCAAGAAGCTGTATCTTCGTTCCGCGCGCGTTGCGACTGAAGTACGCCAGCGTCTTGCCGTCGGGCGAAGGCGCCGGAGACGTTTCGATGATCGCATCGTCGAACGTATGCTGAACAACTGCGCCTCCCGATGCTGGCATCGAGAAGATGTTGTCGATCGCCTGAAAGTATCTCGAGCTCGTAAAGAACAGGCGTGATCCGTCAGCGCTCAACGCCAGATTCGCCTTTGGCTCGGCGCGATTCGCCACGGGCGTCGTCCCCAGCTCCGGCACGAACGTGCGCGTGAGCTGTACCGGCACACCACCGGTGACATTGGCCCGAAACACCTCCGCCGTTCCCGTTTCGATGGAGGAGTTGATGAAATAGATGGTGCGACCGTCAGGCGCCCAGAGGAAATCCTTTACGCCCGTCACAGTCATGAAATCATCCACGCTGTATCGCTGCTGCGCGCCAACGGTTCGCGTAGACGTAATCAGCGCCGCAGCACCCAACGCGGTGAGACAGGTGGCACGCGTGTAACCCATTGCCACGCATGAGCGCATCAGGAGACGTCTCATTCTCATCGGAAGTTTGAGTTCGCTGATGTTTCGGCGAGCGGGACAGGGAAACACATCCCGTTGCCCACGGGTCCTGCTGCAGGCTTGTAAAACACTTCACCGGGCTGTGCGACATTCGGCACCAGAGCGCCATGACGCCGGAAATCACCCATGCGCCTTCCTTCGAGCCAGAAGTCGAGCGACTTCTGAGCCAGGAATTCAGTTAGCAACGCGTCGCCCGTGAGCCCGCTGACCGCAGCAAGATTCCCTGCAGCGCGCCGCTCGTTCACGAAGTTCAGCATGGCGCCCTGATCGCCGGCGGCCTCGACGGCTATGTAACGCGCTTCGAGCCCCGTCGCGAGTCGGTATGACGCCGCCCAGCTGGGATACTTGCGCTGGGCGTACATCGGCAGGAATCCGTCGTACGCGCGAAGCCCGGTGTTCTGATAGCGAATTCGCGGGTCGCCTGCGTCAGCAGCAGCGCGATACACTGGAGGAACAACCAGTGACGGACGATCCACGGTCGCCTCCCACATGCGATTTCCCAGCCGCGCGCGGTTTGCAGGATCGTCCTGCGTGTACAGCAGGTACTCGAAGTTCGCAGGAACGTTGCGCACCGCGGCGGCTGCCTCGGCTGCCTTTCCAGCCTGTAGCAGCGCGCGTCCCAGCCCGACTGAAGCTGCGTTTACGATCAGCGTACCAGGTGCGCCACCCGCCGCAAGCCCGATGTCTCGCGCACTCGTGAGTCGCTCGGTCGCGAGATTCAGCATCTCGGCGGTGGTCAGCACAGGACCTCCGCGCGCCGTCCCTCGACAGAACGTCTCGGCCATCAGAAGGTAGGAATATCCGGCAGCGAGATTCACCCGTGCGTGATGAATGTTCTTCGTGGCGTCGCTCGCAGTGAGCAATATGTCACGCGTGTTTTCAGTCGTGGCGAGTCCACGGGAAAACCGAATCCACACGTCGGTGTTCAAACGCGGATTCGCCGGATCTATCGCGCGCCGGCCAACCTCGCTTCGATCCTCCGATGAATCCCCCGTCCATGCCTCGGTCGTAAACCACGCAGTGTACAGTGCGATGTCACCAAAGCCCGCGACGAAATCCTGGAACGCAGAGTAGGCGATGAGTGCGCCGTCAACATCGGGATTGATGCCGCCGGCCTCCACGATATTCGGATTCTGCACCGTGACAAAGTCGCTGCAACCGCCCATTGAGAGTGCGGCAGCTAGACAGATCCCGCCACGCCTCAGTCTTGATATTCTCATTGCTGTATCGCCTCCGCAGCGAGCTGGATTAGAAAGTGAGATCGAGTCGCACGCCGAGCCTGCGCGGCGGCGGTAGCGTGAAGAAATCGGCACGTCCAGCGAGAGCGTCCATTTCGTTCTGCACGTCCGGGTTGAACCCCGAGTACGGGCTCCACAGAGCGACATTTCGCCCTGACAACGCCAGCGAAGCCGAATGCGCTCCCATCACCTTCCGTGCTATCCTCTCCGGGAGTTGATAGCTGAGCGTGACCTCATTCAGTCGAACGAAGTCCGCACGCTCGAGGTACGGGCCGAGCACCGTGCCTGTACCCATCGACGCCCCGCTCTCGGTCACGTACGGACCGAATCGGCTGAGCCGCTGCTCCGCTGTCAGCACTTCGTTCCGCCGCACCGCATTCTCGGCGATACCGAAGTTGCGCTCGCGGTATGCAGCCGTCGCATTGTAGATGTAGAAGTTCCGCTTGGTATCGAACTGCGTGTACAGACGAAGCTTGCGGAAGAAGGTGAACGTGGAAGCAGCGTTTGCTTCGAACGTCGGGAGAAGGTTCCCTACGTACTCGAGCGAATCCGAGACGACTGCCACACCGGCATTAGTGTCGATGCGTTGAATGCGATTCGTGTAGAATGCTCCGACCTGACGGCCCTGACGTACGCTGTTTACCGTGCCGAAACGAATCGATGAGAATGCCGGCACCCCGCCAAGGTCGAGGATCTCGTTGCGCAGCGTGTTGGCACCGACGTCGACTCCCCAGCTGAAGTTCTCGCCCGTGATTACCTTGGTGCGCGCAGTGAGCTCCAGGCCTCTGTTGAGCACCTTTCCGATGTTCCGATAACCGTCTTCCTGAAATCCGAGCGACGGTGGCTGCGGAACTCTGAGCAGCAGGTTCTTCGTGTTCTTGTCGAAGAAAGTCAGCTCGAGGCCCAGACGTTCGTTGAACAGCGATGCGTCAATGCCGGCTTCGAATTCCTGGCCACGTTCTGCCTGCAACTTGGGATTGCCCGGATTCAATGGGATGATGCCGGATGCGACCTGGTTCGGACCGGTCAGATACGGCGCCGCCAGGAACGTCCTCAGTGACGCGCCAGCTGTCGGCGCTCTACCCGTTGTACCGAAGGCCGCGCGAAGACGAAGCGACTTGACCCAGTCAACCGAGAAGAACGGCTCGTCGGACAGTACGTACGACACACGCGCCGATGGACTGTAGAACCACGGAGCCGATGCACCGAACGCAGCGAAACGATCGGCTCTGAGCCCGAACTGCAGATAGACGCGCTCTTCGTAATTGGGTTCCCACTGCCCATAGAATCCCACGCGGCGGTCACGTACAACCGTCTGACCGCCCGATACCTGTGCGGCCGCGCTGACCGATCGCGCGGAATTGGTCGTCAGCTGATTTCCAAGCGCATAGGTGAGATCTTCAATGTCTGCCTGCACCTCGGACCCGAATGACAGGGTCGAATTCCAACCTCTGCCCATCGTGAGATCCAGCGTTCCCAGATAATTCGCCGTTCCGCGCTGGAGATCGCGACGGTCTTCGCGAATGATCCCGAGATTCTGTGATGCCGAGTACCACCCGTTGCTGTTCTTGGGGAAGAACTCATTGCTTTTCACCGACGACAGATCCGCGCCGAGCGTGAGGCGGTTTCGGAAGTGCGCACCCGGATTCCAGCTCAACTTCACATCGGGTATGAGGCGTACCGAGTTGATTTCATGACGAATCGAAGCGATTGCGTCGGGCGTCCGGTTTGCGCCGAACCAGCCATCGGTTGGAGTCCCAATCGTCAGAGGCGATCCCGCCATTCCACCAGTCGTCCACCCCGCGCTGCTGCCCGCCGTCACAGGTAGATCACCAGTAACCCGCAACGCTGGCAGGTTCAGCTCGATACGCGTCTTCTCGGTCGGCTGAATGTTGTAATTGAGACGTGCCGACATCCTGTCGTACGTATTGTTCGGGAACAGTCCCTTTTCCTGATCGACGCCGACGGATGAGAAGAAACCGTAACTCGTCCCGCCACCGCGAACCGAGCCGTTGATGGATGTCTGGTGACCAGTATTCGGGAGTCCGTACCGGACCATCGGTTGATCGGAAACGATGTCGCCGACACTGCGCCCCTTGCACAACGTCGCCGTATTCAGATCCTGAGCGCGACACGCCGCAAAGTTGGTGTACGGGGTGAACGTCGGATCCAGCTGCGCGTGAGTCACCGAGAGAGTCTTGCGGAATGGCGTCCCGGCTGCGCCGCGTTTGGTGATGATCTGGATTACGCCCGCTGATGCATCTGCGCCGTAAAGCGTCGCCGCCGCCGGCCCCTTCACGATTTCCACAGATTCGATTTCATTCGGATCCATGTCGTTCAGCGGATTGACCACGGCACCAGCCGCTACCGCCGTTTGCTTGGTATCGATGCGAATTCCATCCACGTACACCAGCGGCTCGTTCGACAGCGAGATCGAGGACGCGCCGCGAATGCGTATCTGCTGGCTCGACCCGCTCACCCCCGAACCCTGCGTGACAGACACACCCGCAACGCGCCCGGAGATGATGTCCGTAACACTCTTCACGGGCGTGAGCTCGGTCACCCGTCCAACGTTCACGCTCGCGACCGTAGCACCCTGTGCACGCATTTCCTGGCGTCCAGCCGTGCCAGTTACCAGTACCTGGCTCAGCGAAATTGCCTGTCTTACAAGTACGAAATTCGCTTCGAGATCGCCGTCCTCCGGCGCTGTCACTGTCGTCTGCTGCGCTGCATAGCCAATCAGGCGCACATTGATCTTCTGCGGGCCGGCCGGCACTCCGACGATCCGGTACCGGCCGTCGTCGCCCGTAATCGCACCAAGACGCGTTCCCTCGATCGACACCTGCGCCGACGCAAGCGGGCGGCCAGAGCCCTCTTCAGATACGCGACCCGAGACTACCGCTGCGACCACACTTCGCGATCCCTTCGATATTCCAACGACAGATGCCCCGCGACGTTCGTCGTTGACAGGCTCCGATCGACCGTCAGAATGTGCTGCCTGTGCCGCTGATCTCGAGGAGTTGGTTTCCAGCTCGGAGCCGATGGGTTCGACAGTAACCAGCTCGCCCATCTCGCTGTACGTGAACGGAAGCCCACGGAGAAGCTGAGCAAGTGCGTCACCGACGGTGGCCTTCGTACAGCGGCACGTGACACGCACGGTCGCCGGCACGCGCGTCGGACTGAATGCGACGAACACTCCCGACGTCCGGCGTAACCGCACCAGTACGTCGCGCAACGGCTCACTCTCGGCATCGAGGTTGGCTGCACGGTTGAGCAACGATTCCGTGACTCGTGCACCGGCCTTCGTCGCTGATGCAACCTGAGCCAGGGGAGTAATTCCCTGTGCACCGGCAGACACGGTTGGCGGCAGAGACGCCGCAAGACACACACCTGCCATCAATCCAATTCGCGGTACTCGCATTGCCTCTCCCGTGGGGGGACTGGTGGTTACGTCATCAGCGCTGTCACACGCATCTGTGCCGACAGCCGTTCCGGGGTCGTACTGCAGACTTCTTCGCGCTACCGCGAGCGCGAAGGTGCAATGCCTACATAGGGGCCGTATACGCCGAGATACGTACGATCTCGCTGTCGGACGCAATACTGCACTTGGCATCGATGATCCGGCACACAACATCGAGCACGTCGGGAAGTGGCCGATTGTTGAACACGGCTGTTACCGTATGCTCGTCGAGCGATGAATCGACCTGCACGCGGACTCCGAATCGATGTGCTATCTCGTCTGCGACTCTGGGAAGCGGGGTCGCATTGAATAGCATGGTGCTGCTCATCCACCCGAGCCGCGAATACACATCCGGAACCGCAACGGCAGGCGCAACGTCGCCATGCTCCGCGCGACTGATTTCCCCGCCCACTACCTGCACTCGATGTGCTCCAGTCGAGAGCTCCACGCGCCCATCCACCACAACCAGGTCCGTGCGCGCGTTGTCGGAGTTCACGTTGAATCGCGTCCCGAGAACCTTGATATCGCCCGATGATGTGTGCACACGGAACGGGCGACCCGCTTGATGGGTAACAGCAAAGAACGCCTGGCCCGTCAGGCGCACGTCGCGACCACCAGAACCATGGGTCACGTCGAGCCTGCTGCCCGGCGCCAAATGCACTACCGTGCCGTCATCCAGGCGAATATCCGAAGCTTGCCCGTCCACCGCCGCGTAATGCTGCACGCTTTCACGCTCGGTAGGCCGAGTCGAGCGGTTGATTGCAAAAACGAGTAATGCGGCCGCGAGGCCGGCAGCAACCCAGGCAGGTCGCCGCCAATCACCGATCCGCCCTATTACCGACGCACTCCGTCGCGGGGGAGGCGCCATGACATCGATCGCTCGGAACTCCGGCAAGGCAAGCGAGCGCTGGCCCAGCAAGTTCCACGTGGCACGCATCTGTTCCAGCCGTACACGGTTGTCCACCGACGCAGCCTGCCAGGCTTCGAGCACCATGGATTGCTGCGCTGTAAGTACATCGCCGCTGATCAGCGCGACGAGAAGCTCATCGATATTCTCTGATTTGTCAGGAATGGAATTGTGCACTGCGTCACCCCGCAACAGAGAGAGAATCGTCCCGCGAACACCGCTCTCTCCACGCGCAGAGCAGTGATGTGCTTGGGGGTAAGACACACGAGAGTCGCGTTTATACCATTCCGAATTTCGTGTCTTGCAACCCGAGTGATTTGCACCTTGACGTTCGTACGTTCGTGGAGCTATGTCGCAGAGTCGGCTTCCTGCTCGCAATCGCCCCGCACTTCGCAATTGGTCATTTCGCGTTCTCGCCAATGGAGGTAGTGTTTGTCAGAATCAGTGCCGCCAGCGGGAACCCGCACAGATGCCATCGATGAAGCGGAATGGCTTCGGCGACTTGGTGACGACGACCACGATGTGCTCAACCACATCGCGCGCAAGCACTGGTCGGCGCTCGTGGGATTTGCGTACGATTTGCTTGGCTCTGTCGACAACGCGGAGGATGTTGCACAGGAAGCGTTGATCCGTCTGTGGAATCACCGCCACAACATCGGACAGCCCGGAGCGCTGCGCGCATATCTCATGCAGTCGGTTCGCAGACTTTCGCTGAATGAATTCCGGGATCGGAAGCTGCACGCCCGGCCGGATGTGCTGGAACGCGTGCGGGCTGCTCACACGGAGCCGTCGATGCCGGACACCAATCTCCACGAACAGGATCTCTCCGCCGCGATCGAGACTGCCCTGCGCAAGCTCCCTGCCCGGCGGCGCGAAGCACTCGTGCTGGTCCGATACCACGGACTCAGCTATCGGGAGGCCGCGGAGGTCATGGGAGTCTCGGCGCAGACCCTCGCGAACCACGTGTCCACCGCACTTAAGGAGCTGCGAGTATCGCTGGCGGCGCACACGGGCCCCGACTAGACGCCAGCTCGGTTCGTGGCGGTGATCCACCCGGCAACGATCCGCTTGACGTCCACGTTCTGTAGTCGTAAGATCGCGAATGATCGAAATTGCGGAGGCGTTGCCCCGCCTGGAAGGCGATGATTCTGGTCGATCCGGCCCACCACGCACGGCCGACTTTCAGATCGTCCCGCGAAAGGGACTCCCGATAGTCGGTGTGGTATTCGCCGCCCTTGTTGCAGCGATCGTAGCCAATAAACTCTGGCCCCTCGTCTTTCTGCACGTCGCCTTCGGCGCTGCATGGACGATCGTCGATCTCTTCATGGGATTCGTGATCGGGCCCACCATGGGAAAACTCCCGCCCTCAGCACGCGTTGAGATGGCCACCCGCCTGATGCCCAAGATGGTGCTGATCATGCCGACAGTCGTGACAGTCACTCTCGCGGCCGGCTGGCAGCTCGGCATGCTCATGGGCACCGTCAACAGCTCGTACTACAATCACGGGTGGATCGTCGCCAGCTACATCGTCGTCGGATTCATGGCTGTCATCGCGCTCGGCCTTCTCTCTCCCGCCAACATCGCGGTCCTCACCGAACTCAAGAAGCCCAAACCAAATCCAGCGGTGATTCAGAAGCTGATGAAACGCTTCATCTTCGCTGCCGGCTTCACCGGAACGCTTCAGGTTGCGATCCTCGTGATCATGACCAGAATCAGAGTCGGATGAGCGAGCGCACTCTTCCGCCAGTTACTCAGCTCGCGATGACTTCGCTCGCGCTGATCCTCATCGGTGGCATCTATCTCGCCTCACACCTGCCACAACAGGTGCCCCTCACGCCGGCGTGGATTCTTCTCGGCGCGTCGACATTGCTGCTGGCGGTAAATCTCATCGCGCTCAGCCGCGCGAAGGATTTCGCGTGGAAGAAATTCTTCGCCGTAGGCAAGTGGGCTCTGCTGGCGTATGCGATAACGGCGGGATTGATCGAGTTCGCATTCCTGCGCGACGGAATGAGCGGCGGACCACTCGTCGTGCTCACCCTCTCGATCATCGTCTACGCCATTCACGTCCCGGTGCTCATAGCATTCACGGTGGCACAGTACGAACAGTAGAGCCGGATGCCCGAAGTCGTCACTCCCGCTTTTTTTCGTCATTCCCGCCTTTTCTTCGTCATTCCCGCGAACGCGGGAATCCATGTTATCGATCTCCACGATGACGACGTCCACCCACCAGCAACGACGGACGCGACTGTGGGGCACGGATGCATCCGTGCCTTTCACTTATAATGCAATCGAGATCGGGTAAGCTTCCCGGCTTCCAACCAGACTTCCTGGTTTCGAATCAGACTTCCCGGCTTCCAATCAGACATACCGTGCGCCTTTCAATCCTGGCTTCCCTCATCGCTTCTGCAGCGATCACCGCTCTCCCACTCGCTGCGCAATCCCAGAGCATCGATCCGGCGATGTACTCCAGCCTTCGCTATCGGCTCATAGGCCCCTTTCGCGGCGGCCGAACCGTCGGAGCCGCCGGAATCCCCGATCAGCCCAACACTTTCTACGTCGGCGTCAACAACGGCGGCGTCTGGAAAACCACCGATGCCGGCCGCACCTGGAATCCGATCTTCGACTCCGAATCGACTGGTTCCATCGGTACCATTGCACTCGCGCCATCGGATCCCAACGTCATCTACGTCGGTTCCGGCGAAGGCCTTCGCCGCCCCGATCTCTCCACCGGCAACGGGATCTACAAGTCCACCGATGCGGGCAGGACCTGGCGCCATCTCGGCCTCCGCGACGGTCAACAAATCGCATCAATAATTGTTGATCCATCTAATCCCAACCGCGTATTGGCAGCAGTGCTCGGCCACCCGTACGGGCCCAATACCGAGCGCGGAATCTTTCGCTCCACCGACGGCGGAGAAAACTGGACCAGGGTTCTCTACAAGGACGAGAACACCGGCGGCGTCGATCTCGCATTCGATCCCACCAATCCGCAGATCATCTACGCCAGCATGTGGGCATCACGACGTCCACCGTGGACATCGAGCGATTCGTACAACGGTACCGGCAGCGGATTGTTCAAGTCTGTAGATGGCGGCACCAGCTGGCATCAGTTGACACGTGGGCTTCCAACCGACGCGCAGGGTCTTGGACGCATCGGCTTCACCGTTGCGCCAAGCAATCACAATCGCATGTACGCACTCGTCGAAGCAAAACGTGACGCCGGCGGCCTGTTCCGATCCGACGACGCTGGCGAGAGCTGGACACGCGTAAACAACGAGCAGCGCGTCTGGGGTCGCGGATCCGATTTCGCCTGGGTCCGCGCCGATCCGCGCAACCCGGACGAGATCTACGTCTGCAATACTTCGACATATCGCTCGATGGACGGCGGCGCAACCTTCACCGCGATCAAGGGCGCGCCAGGCGGCGATGATTACCACGCAATCTGGATCAACCCGCTGCATCCCGAGATCCTGCTTCTTGCCGTCGATCAGGGCGCAACCATAAGCGTCAACGGCGGAAAGACCTGGAGCTCATGGTACAACCAGCCTACAGCTGCGTTCTACCACGTCGCCACCGACAATCGTTTTCCGTATCAGGTTTACGGCGGTCAACAGGAAAGCGGATCCGCCGCCATCGCGAGCCGCGGCAACGACGGCGCAATCACATTCCGTGAATTCCATCCGGTCGGTACCGAAGAATACGGCTACGTAGCCCCCGATCCGCTCGACTCCAACATCGTGTTCGGTGGCAAGGCAACGCGCTACGACCGCGTCACGGGCCAGAACCAGAATGTCGCCCCCGAAGCAATCAGGGACGGCAAGTATCGCTTCAACCGCACTGCTCCGCTCATCTTCTCCTACGCCGATCCGCACACACTTTTTCTCGCGAGCAACGTTCTCTTCAGAACGCGCAACGGCGGTCAGAGCTGGGACGTCATAAGCCCCGATCTAACGCGTGAAGATCCCGGCATCCCCGCAACACTCGGCTCATTCGTCAGTGCCGATCCTGCGCACGGCCATCATCGCGGTGTCATCTACAGCATCGCTCCGTCGTACCGCGACGCCAACGTCATCTGGGTCGGCACCGACGATGGCTTGATTCATGTAACACGCGACGGCGGAAAGACGTGGAGCAACGTGACACCGTCCGGCATCACGCCGTGGAGCAAGATCGCGCAGCTCGATGCGTCTCATTTTGATGATCAGACAGTGTACGCTGCAGTGAATCGTTTCCGGCTCGATGACCTTCATCCTCACATCTACCGCACACACGACGGCGGAAAGACGTGGGAGGAGATCGACACCGGACTTCCCGACGATGCTCCAGTCAACACGGTGCGAGAGGATCCCGTTCGCAAGGGACTGCTCTACGCCGGAACCGAGACCACCGTCTACGTCTCCTTCGACGACGGCGACCACTGGCAGTCACTGCGCCAGAATCTTCCCGCAACGTCGATCCGCGACCTCGTCGTCAAGGACAGCGACCTCGTCGTCGCAAGCCACGGCCGCTCGTTCTGGATTCTCGACGACGTAACCCCTCTCCGCCAGCTCTCGGCGCAGACTTCACACGAAACCGCTCATCTATTTACCCCGGCAGCTGCGTTCCGCGTTCATCGCGACACGTACACCGACACACCACTGCCGCCCGAGGAACCTGTCGGCCAGAATCCACCCGACGGAGCAATCATCGATTACTACCTCGGCGGCACGCCGAAGAGCACGGTTACACTGGAAATTCTCGACGCGAGTGGCAAGCTCGTACGTCGCTACGCCAGTAACGATCGCCCGGAAGTAACCGAGAAGCAGATCGATGCGCTGAACGTACCGGCATACTGGATCCGCCGTCCGCGCATTCTATCCGCTGCGCCCGGAATGCACCGCTGGATATGGAACCTGCACTATTCCGATCCGAGTGTGCTCATGCACCAGTATCCCATCTCGGCGATCTACATGGATACGCCGCGACTGCCACTTGGACCGGCCGCGCTCCCTGGCACCTACACCGTTCGCCTCACCGTCGACGGAAAGAGCTACACACAGCCACTCGTGGTGAAGATGGATCCGCGTGTGCACACGCCGGCCGCCGATCTGCAACAGCAATTCACGCTCGCTACGCATATCGCATCGATGATCGAGCGTGACTTCGATGCAGTGGTCGAAGGTCGCGCGTTGTTGAATCAGCTACAGGAAGCCAGAACGCATAATCCCGGTGCATCGGCGAGCGTGCGTGCAGCAATCGATACACTGCACGCGCACGTCGAAGCACTCCGGATCACGCGTCTCAACAGTACGCTTGGTGGGTTGCTCGAAACCATAGATGGCGTCGATGCGCGCCCAACGACGCAGGCGACAGCTGCCGTCTCCGCATTGCAACAGCAGCTCGACGCCGCAGTCGTCGACTGGAACAGGGTCAGGGGTTCGGAGCTCAATTCGCTGAACGCGAAACTCAAAACGGCAGGAATTCCCGCCATTTCGATTCCCGCAGACCTCACGCCGTATCGCAATTCACTCCAGCAGGGAGAGACCGCCGACAAGGATGACAATGAGCCCTGATCTGCCATTGCTCACCCCTTCGGAAGAGGCAGAATTGGCCAACTCCTGAAAAACCAGTTGACAATCTCGGGGAAAGGGCGTAATCTCCTGAAAAGTCAGGAGTTAACCCCTTTCCCCGAGTGGTTATGTACTTTCCGCCGCGTGAACTGGAAGTAATGAGCATCCTCTGGCGCCTTGGATCCGCGAACGTGGCGGAAGTCCGCGCCGAGCTGAAGGACTCTCTCGCGTACAACTCCGTGCTCTCTGCGCTGCGGACGCTCGAGGAAAAGAACTGCGTGCGGCATGAGCCGGAAGGTCGTGCGCACAGATACTTCCCCACCATCGACGCGCGGCGCGCTGGAAAGAGCGCGCTCGCGAGAATCAGGGAATCGATATTCGAAGGTTCCGCCGAGCGCATGTTCGCCCAGCTTGTCTCCGACCGGCGCATCAGTAACGCCGAGCTCGAGCGCATGCAGCGTCTCATAGCGGAGCGCCTGGAGCGCGAGCCGTGACCGCGGCGTTCGTAGTCTACATCCTGATCGTGACACTGCCGCTCATTTGGGCGGCTATGTTGACTGAGAAGATCCTTCGGCTCTGGAAGTGGCCGGTACGCGGTGCATGGGCAGCTACCGCGATCGCCATTCTCCTCATCGGTGGACGGACTGCGGTGCAGCAGATGACACCGTCGCCCGCGCAGCTGGTGATTGCACCGACAACTCAAGCGCCACCAATCCATCACGCCGATGCCGGCGCCATGGCCAACCTTGCACGCGTCGCGAGCAACGTGATCTCCTTCCCGCGCTCTGCCGCAGCATTCGCAGCGCATGCTGCTGGACCGGCACAGAGTCGCGTGCTCACGACACTGTGGTGCGTTGCAAGTGCAGTCATGTTGATCTTTGTCTGTATCGTCTACGCTCGCGTATGGTACATCGCGCGGCGCTGGAAGCTGACCGAGTTCGCGGGCCGGACCGTGCGCGTCGCTCCGCACGCCGGTCCCGCTGTCATCGGTCTCTTCCGCCCGGAGGTTGTCGTACCGCGCTGGATGCTCGAGTACGGTGCAGATGACAGCAATCTCGTAATGATGCATGAGACGGAGCATCAGCGAGCACGAGACCCGCTGCTGCTTGCAGCCATGTGGACACTTGTCGCGCTGATCCCGTGGCATCCCGGCGCATGGTATTGCCTCGCCCGCACTCGTCTCGCGATCGAGCTCGACTGCGACGCACGCGTGGTACGGCGCGGTGCTTCGCTCAGAACATATGCGGAGTTGTTGTTGAACCAGGCGAGAGTGCGACTCGGCGCACCCGCGCAGTTGTGGCTCGGAGCGACGTCGCTGCTGGAGCCGTCTTCACACCTCGAACGGAGATTGAACGCCATGATACCGCACAACGATCCCTCTCTCGCACCGCGGCCCGTCGCGCGCTATCTACGGACTCTGTCGTATCTCGCGATCGTATCGACGATTGCCATCGCCGCGTGTGAATCGCACGTTCCGACTGCAGCGGACATAAGCGGGCTCGATGCTGCATCGGCAGAAACCAACGCGCGCAAGGCATCCATCATCAGCGATCAGCCAGTAACGTTCTACGTCGACAACGTTAAAGTCTCCGCGGACAGCGCCCATGCGATCGACGCAAGAAACATCTCCTCGATCCGGGTCATGAAGGGGAGCAAGCTCGCAAGCGGAAACGAGATCTGGATTACCGTACCGGACTCCGTATACCACGTTCGGGCGATGGACTCCGTCACGGCCGATGGAAGCCATGAGAAAACGTTTTCCGTCCGAATGTCCATGGCGCCACCGTCTGGCCCAGTACCGGATCAGTCCATCATGACCACCAGACAGAAGCGGCCGTTCACCGGCGCAGTCACGATCGACGGTGTAGCATCCGACCTCGCCGCGATGAAAGCGATCGATCCGAGCCGGATCGCGAGTGTCGACGTCTTCAAGGGCGCAGCCGCGCTGGCGCAGTCGTCAGATCCGCGCGCGAAGGACGGACTCATTCGGATCACACTGAAGCACTGAGTCACACAGGTCGTATCGTCATTCCCGCGAAAGCGGGAATCCATGTTATCGATCTCCGAGTGCCATCGCAGCACCGCGCGGATCGGCAGCAAATGGGTTCCCGCTTTCGCGGGAATGGCGGGTGTCTCTACTACCCCGGCTCTCCCGCCAGCCCCTTGATCTTCCGTACAGTACGCTCGCGCGCCTGCACCGACCTGCAGATGATCAGAATCGTATCATCGCCGCCAACAGTGCCGAGTATGTCCGGCCACCCCTCACCGTCCAGCGCGCTCGCAATCGGTTGCGCGCCACCCGGAACCGTGCGCAGCACCGCCATCTCGCTCACCCCGTCGATCCGCATGAACAGCTGCGGCAGCAACGTATCCAGCGCGACCCGCGCCTCCTCGATGTTGCCGTCGGTCACCGCGTAGCGCGCGCCCTCCGCCGTCGGGACTCGGGCTATCCGGAGCTCGCGCAGGTCCCGCGAGAGCGTAGCCTGCGTAACGTCCCAGTCCCGTCTCAGAAGCAGTTTTCTGAGATCTTCCTGGCTCACCACCGGATGATTCTCTATGGTCTCCAGGATGGCGTTCTGCCGCTCGCGCTTGTTGGCCATTTCGAGAAGATAGCTCTCTCTGGCTCCGCCCGGGACGGATAGTTGCCATTCCGGACATGTCCGACTATTTATACATGTTGACCGCATAAAATTTCATTCACAAATAGAAGAGCGCCGCCATGACCTTTTCACCCAAAAAGATCGCCCTTGCCTACTCTGGAGGGCTCGACACCTCGATCATCGTCCCCTGGCTCAAGGAACGATTCCCGGGCGTCAAGGTCGTGTGTGTCGCAGCCGACATCGGCCAGGGCGACGAGCTCTCCGGCGTCAAGGCCAAGGCCATCGCCTCCGGCGCGGACGAGTGCTACGTCGAGGATCTGCGCGACGAATACGTCCGTGACTTCATCTTCCCCACCCTGCGCGCCGGTGCCATCTACGGACGCAAGTACCTGCTCGGCACTTCCATGGGCCGGCCGCTCATCGCACGCCGCCAGGTCGAGGTCGCGCGCGCAGTCGGCGCCGACGCGCTCGCCCACGGCTGCACCGGCAAGGGCAACGATCAGGTCCGCTTCGAGCTCACCTACGCGGCCTTCGCACCGGATCTGCCCGTCATCGCCCCATGGCGTGAATGGGACATCCGCAGCCGCGAGGACGCCATCGCCTACGCTGCCAAGCACAACGTCCCGGTAGCAGCGACAAAGGAGAAGATCTACTCGCGCGACCGCAACATCTGGCACATCTCGCACGAAGGCGGCTGCCTCGAAGATCCGGCCCAGTCACCGCCGGACGATCTATTCATGCTGTCGCAGTCGCCCGAGTCCGCACCCGACGTCTCCGAGGAAGTGACGATCACCTTCGACCGCGGAACGCCGGTCGCGGTCAACGGACACGTAATGTCGCCGGTGACGTTGCTCGCCACACTCAACGAGATCGGCGGACGCAATGGCGTCGGCCGCATCGACCTGGTCGAGGATCGGCTGGTCGGCATGAAGTCGCGCGGCATCTACGAGACGCCGGGCGGCACGTTGCTGTACACCGCACACAGTGAGCTCGAACAGCTCACGCTCGATCGCCGCACACTCGCGGCCAAGGACCTCATCGCCCCGCGCTACGCCGATCTGGTGTACGAGGGACGCTGGTGGACGGTCGAGCGCGAGTCCTACGACGCGTTCGTCAACGTCACGCAGGAAACCGTAACCGGCTCGGTCACGCTCCGTCTCTACAAGGGCAACGCCATCGTCGCCGGCCGCGAAAGCGCCTACGCGCTGTACGACGAGCGCTTCGTAACTTTCGGTGAGGACGACGTCTATCAGCAGAGCGATGCCGCCGGCTTCATTCGCCTGTTCGGTCTCTCCGCGCGCGTCCGTGCCCTACGCGACCAGGAGCGCGCCGCCGAGGCCGCAAGCGGAGATCAGCAAGCCGCGTAGTAGGGGCAGGCCCCCGTGCCTGCCCCGGTCTCGTAGGGGCAGGCCCCCATGCCTGCCCCGGTCTCGTAAGGGCGGGCCCCCGTGCCCGCCCCCCGTGACGCCAATCACCTCACCACCGTTCGTTCGCGTGGTCGCCGGATGCCCCGTGCCCGCCCCTAGGATGTAATAGTCAGGATGTCGGTCGTAGCGTCGAATGTTGCCGCAAGGCTGGTGAGGTTGCCGGTCGGTTGGCCACCTGTCCAGTGGCCATTTGCTGCGAAGCGAGCGCCATGACAGGGGCATGCAAAGCTTCCACTCGCGATCCCCACCGTGCATCCGAAATGCGGACAGATGAGCGAGAACGCTGAGAATGTGCTCGCGCTCGTCCTGACCGCTGCGACGGGCGTTCCCTGACCGGAATCCACGCGCGCGATGCCACCAATATTCGCGAGTGCCGGAAAGTTTGAAATCGTCACGTTGAGCGGACCGTTATTCCCACCATTGCCACCGGGCCCCGTGGTGGAACCTGCACCTCCACACGCCGTGACAAGAAGCGTCCCGATCGCCGCTACGGCACTCCTTACAACGAACTCTCGACGGTCAACAGCTGTGGAGTCGACCACATCTGCCTGCGCCCTTCCGGCCTTGCACTCTTCGCAAGAAGATACGCGCAGTTTCAGCGTACCTGCATCTGCCAGCTCGTTGTCATGTGACATGAGGCCTCACACCTTGAGAGTCGCCGCCGTCCAGGCAGCCAGATCTTGATCGCTTCGCAGCATGTTGTCGACGTCAACGATGATCATGTTGGTCGCATCGCGCTTGATCGTGAATCGATCCATGTTGCGCGTCGCGCGGCCGCTGATGAATTCGCCGTCCGGTTGGTACTTGGAGTGATGCTTGGGACATTGGAAACGGTGATCTGCGTCGTCCCACCGAAGTGCGGTACGCTGATGCGGGCACGATAGATTGAAGGCGAAAATCGCATTCTGCCACCTGACGAGAATCACCTCGTTGCCGTGATCGATTTGTGCTCCGTCGGTTGTCGGTAGCGGATAGCTGACGGTCTGCGTCCCACCTGCCGCGCTTCGTCTTCCGGTCACGAAATCAACATTCATTGCGGCCGCCTTTCGCGCGGAAACCCCAATCGCGCCCATCGAAACCACAAGGGCTGCTATTGCACTGTCCCGCAGGAATGTCCGCCGACTTTGCTCGACTCCACACGCCTGGCAGGGTGTGGCGCTTTCGTCATTGTTCCTCATCATTGTTCCTCATTCGAATTCATCCGGTTTCAGGTCCAGGAATATTCAGTGCAAGAGTCGCTACCGTCGGGCCGTTGGCGGGTTCGATTATCTAACTGTTCACAAGAATCGTCCCCGCAAGAACGATGGACGTCCAGAGCACAATGCTCGCTATGGCGGTATGGCGCAGCTTGCCCCAGAGCAGTTGCTCATTCGCGACATTGACATGCAACTGGGAACGGTTGCGGAGTGCTGTCTCTGTACGCTCGAGCATTACCCCGTTGGCGAGGAGCAGCACGACAAGCGTCATCTTGATCAGAAACACTGGTGAAGTTCCGAATGTCTCTACATCCGACGTAGCAAGCAGAACTCCGCTTCCGAATAGCACGCCCAGACCAATCAGGACTGGCTGGTGAACGTCCTTGATCTCGCGAAGTAGCATGGCACGCTCGTCGGACGTGCCTCGCAGCGCCCTGAACGTTGCGCGGTCGGCTGCGATCGCGAATCCACCCGCGAACAGAACCCCAGCGAGATGGAGGAACGTAACTCCGTCCGAAATGACCTTCGAATTGCTGAAGAGCGACTGCCACGGCTTGAGAACACCGGCGAGAGTGTGGAGTCCGGTCGTGTAACTGAGAATCATCGGGGATTTCGTTTGCTGGAGACTGGTTATTTGTCGAACAGCCACATGATGGCTGTCCCTGCAGTGGCAAGCGCCATCGATCCGACCGACACAGCCCGATGCCGCTGAGCATCGTGGATGCTGTTCTTCGCGTTACCACCGATAGCGCCCGCCCATGCAAACCCGGCATCGGCGCCAAGCATCGCAACGGAATGAACTATTCTCAGAGTACGGTTCGACGGATCCTTGCGCGAATCCCAGAGATTCCAAGCCCCGGTTACGGTATTCACGCCGAAAAGCACGGCAAGACCGCCTGCGACGCCGACGTGGGCCGCCTTGAGCGATGATGGTGGAAATCCGGTTCGCTCATCACGAAGAAGTCTCTCACCCAACACGTACTCGGCGCCAAACAGCGGCAGCTCCGCATAACTGGCGACCCGGTGAACAGTGAGTCGCGTGTAGTACGCATCGCTGTATTCGATCGCGCGCGGGCGGTGCGTCGTGTCACCGGGTAAGGACTCCATCGTATCCTGCTCGATACGGGGAGAAAATCCAAATGGAATCAGACGTGGCCCGACAGACACCGCGGACGTCGTACTACCCGAATCAGGCACGGCCAGGGAACCCGGGGTGCGGCTGCCGAAATACCTGGCCTCTGGCATTGATGGCGGAGTTGCTGCCAGAATCATAGCGATCAGTGCGGTGATCATTGGAGATTGTGAAAGTGGCCGTGTTAGTTTTTAGACAGTGGACGCGAGAGACACGGTGCCGATGGTCAAAGGAAGAACGTCCGAGCAGGCAGTATTGTGACGCAAGGCAACGGAAGCGGCATGCCATCACGGATGCGCGCGCGCGGCCCGTCGGTGCGCCGCGCTCTGGTCAGGCGCGGACGGCTGCTGTGCGTCGTGGCCTGTTGTGCATTATCGAGCCAAGTCCTCGCGGCGCAAGCGCTCTCCGACACGCTTCATGCGCCAAGTCCGTCGACCGGAGCCGTGTACGGTACGGTCAGCCTGGCGACAGGTACGCCAGTGGTGCATGCCCGGATTGAAGCGGTCGGGACCCATGACACGACATTCTCTGACAGTCTCGGTTCGTACACTATTGCCCACCTTCCTGCAGGAACACGCACGCTCCAGATTACCCGCGCCGACCTCGATCCGCTGACGATTCAAGTAATTGTGCCAGGCACAGGGAAGCTGCACGTCGACGTCATTCTCTCGCAGTCCGTGGTGGTTGCGCCAGCGCGTCTGTCGCCAGTACACGTGAAGTCCTCACAGGCGACCGCGCTCGATACGGATGTCAGAGCCCCCGTCCGGATACCAGGAACCTGGGAGTGGACGGGCAATATCCAGGACGCATCCGAGACAAGTGGCGAGCCGGACGCTTTACGATTGTTGGCGGGCGACCCACGGGAGATGATGCGCCCAGACGGCTACGACGGTACCGCCGTGAATGCAGCGACAGGTTCGCTGGCAGATCGTGTGTTCGTCGATGGGTTGCCCATGTGGAACGCGGTACATGGCCTCGGCGCGCTGACCGCGATCGATCCCGATGTCGTGAGCGGTATCAAAATATCCGACGGCTCGGCCTCTGCACGCTCTGACGATGCACTTTTCGAGACAGCCGATCTGCAAACTCGCGAAACCACTCTTACCAAGCCGTCTTTCGGCACCGGCTTCGGCCCGACTACCATGCGTGCATGGTGGGCTGATCCAATTCGCGTCGGTACGATCGACGGACAGCTGCTGGTCGCGGCCCGTCGCAATTCTGATGCTATGACATCCGCCCGAAGCAATGCGAACTCGGTAACCGATCGTTGGGGCGATGGTCTTACAGTGCTGTCAATACATCACGGACGCAGCAATGTGCGGCTTGTGGCGGTTGGCAGTGGAGATCGCCTCGTCGCCGACATGGATGAGGCAGCGGTCGGCGCGAAGAGTGATGCAACGTTGGTAACGAGTTCAGACCACGCGCTCAGGGTACCGTGGCAATCGATGACTGTTGGCGGTGTGTGGACAGAGCAGTTGTCGCCATCATACAAACTCCTGACGCGTGCGTGGAATGCGGAATTCACGGCTGGCACGAATGCTGGCGCTGCACCCGGCGTTGCAACGATGTCCAATCGCGCTCGCGATGTAGGCTTTGCGAGTGAGCTCGACTTGGCATCGTTTGCGATCGGAGCGTCGATCGAAAAGATTCACACGTCGTATGCTGCTGAGGTATCTTCGGATGATAGCCTTCCGATCCGCGATATCGAGCACGCTGGCACTGGCAGTATGTTCGCCAGGACCACGCATTACGGGGCAACTGCAGATCCTGCAGTCATTGCTGCTTACGCCGAGCGACGTTGGGGTGACGTTGGTGGACATTGGTTCGCAATGTCCGGGGTGCATCTAACTTCGCTGTCAGGCCGCACACCAAACATCGAGCCTCGGTTATCCGTATCGGTCGACCTCGGAAAGCGTATGTGGATGACCGCAGGCTACGCGGATACGCATCAGTTTGTTCAGGCGCTCAGAGACATCAGACTCACCCCCGGTGCGCTCGTGCCCGTGGGCCTGCCGATAGCGGCTGGCTCCTCGGGGGTCCCCGTTGCTGCAGCTCGAACTCTCACCGCGGACGTCAGCAAGAACCTCGGCTTCGACACGCGGGTTACCGTCGACGCATACGATCGGAAGTTCGATGGCTTGATCTTGCCGACGTCAACAACGACGCCGCGCGCTTTTGGAGATGCATTCGATGCCATGGACGGTCAGATCTTCGGCTACGGGGGTGCTGTACGATCGACGATACAGAACCTCAGCCTCCAGGTGACGTATGGTTTTCAGCACGCGATCTTGACGCGAACTTCTGCGCCGTACCCACTGCCTCGCGAAACCGCACAGACTACCTCGGCCATCGTCGAATTGCGAGCACGACCGACAACCACTTTGAAGATACTGGGGTCGTTCGGATCCTCATTCCTCGGTATCCAGAGCCCAGCGAATGCGGACGCTGACGGGGCCGGGGCAAACGTCCGAGAGGAAGACGGAATACCCGAAGCGCGAACGTTGAGCGCAGTTGGGTTGACGTCGGATCCCCTTCCGACATATATGCGAGTCGACATGGGCGTCAGCCATGAATGGCGTGCCACCAGAGCAGGCAGAATTATTCTCACCACAACCCTGGCAAATATCTTCGACCGATCGAACGTGGTTGCCCTTCCGCCGCGTAATGAGCGAGACGGACAGCGTTTCTTCGGTCTGACACCCAGATCTCTGATGGTCGGAATTACCTGGCGCCGGTGATTTGATTCACGTGCGAACTGTCACAAATGCCTCCGTACGCACGTTCTATTCGTGAAACCCGCGCCGGAACTCATGGGTCCTGACCTGGCATTCGAGGACGCGGTTACTCAGCTCTTTCGTCAGAAATTCGCGTCACTGTTTCGCTATCTCTATCGTTTGTGCGGAGACTCTGATCTGGCGTCGGACCTCGCGCAGGAGGCGTTCGTGAGACTGTACGAGCGTGGACGCGTTCCACATGAGCCGGCCGGGTGGCTCATTACTGTGGCGACTAACCTGTATCGCGACGCGGAGCGTACAGGAAAGCGACGCACGCGTATAAACACCAGTCAGCAAGCCGATCCATCGAATCATATCGACTCAACAACCCCGGATAACCAGCTTATCGCTGGCGAGACCCGGGACCGTGTACGAGCTGTACTCGCAATGCTTCCGTTACGCGACCGTCAGCTTCTTCTGCTACGTCATGAGGGATACAGCTACCGCGAATTGGGACACATCCTTGGAATCCAGGAGACGAGCGTGGGCACGCTATTACTGCGCGCGACTCGCGCGTTCCAGAGTGCGTTCATGGCAGCGGGGTCACGCGAATGACATCACATCTGACGGATGCCAGCCTGGCCGCGATGCTGGAACGCGACGATTCCGTCGCTGATGACGTGCGTTTGCATCTCGCGGAATGTGACCAGTGTCGCGCCGCTCTCACCGCGGCCAGGACTCAGATCATAGAAGTGAACCGCCTGCTGGAGCTACTGACGGTAACGCAACCAGAGATAGATCCAGTCGAGTTTGTTAGACAGGTCGCATCGGGTACCGGCCTTACAAGAGAGCACGCGCGCACGCGTCGTCTACGATCTCGTCGATTTGCACACAACGCGATTGCCGCAGCCATCCTCTTGAGCAGCGTCGCAGCGGCCGCGCTTGTAACACCCGCTACCATGCGTCGATTACTTCACGTGGCCGCCGTCGCATCCCGAATCACCTCAGACCAGCCATCCGCCGCTCCCGGAAAGTCGGATCGATCGCAACCATTACCGCGTGGCGTCGAGATATCTCCGCATGGACGAGTCGACGTTCTCTTTCGCTCCAGCCAGTTGGCTGGCTCCGTCCGCGTTGTTTCGGCTTCAATCGCGGAGCTCAGCGTCACAGGCACTGACGCGGGACCAACCTATACGGTGGGGAGCAACTCCATCATTGTCACGAACCACCCCTCGGATTCGCTCAGCTTCGTCGTCGGGGTACCCGCACTTTCGGACACTGATACGGTGTACATCCATGTTGCGGGACAAATCGTATACTCGAACATTGGCAATCGCGTAATCGCACCGCTATCAGCTGACCAGAGCGGTCAGATAGTATTGCCTTTCCAGAACTTGCGGCGCTGACGGCGCGATCACAGGGCGTCCTGGACCTGTCGTGAAGGCCCTAAGGCATTGGTCTTATTGCGTTTACCTTTATATATGACATGGCAAGCGGCATCCACGCAGACTGCGGACGACGCATCCGCTTGCCCGGGCCTGCCTCGATCTCGTACGGACGGCCTCCCGGTACCCGCCCCTGCAGAATCCACGCGATACCTTACGTAAATGACCGCCGACTCCCACAAACTCTGGGGTGGCCGCTTCGCCGCGCCCACCGCGCACGCACTCGACGCACTCAATCGCTCGATCGCCACCGACTTCCGTCTCTGGCCGTTCGACATCCGACTCTCCCAGGCGTGGGCCTCCGCGCTCGCTGAAGCTGGCGTCCTCACGGAAGAAGAGCGCGATCAGATCCGCGGCGGCCTCGACGTCGTCGCGGAAAAGCTCGCCAGAGGCGCGCAACCGGAAGAGTCCGACGAAGATGTGCATACGATGATCGATCGCATGCTCCACATCGAGGTCGGCGAACCCGCATCACGCCTGCACACCGGCCGCTCGCGCAACGATCAGGTAGCAACCGCCACACGCATGTGGACGATGGACGCATCAGCCAGAGTCGATACGGCCATTCAGGGTCTCCAGCGCGTAATGCTCGAGCACGCAGAGCGATTACGCACGACGCTGATCCCCGCGTACACACACATGCAGCGCGCCCAGCCGGTCTCCGCCGCACACTGGATGCTCAACCACTTCTGGCAGCTCGAGCGCGATCGCATTCGTGTGGCAAATGCCGCGGCCTCCGCATCGACCCTCCCGCTCGGCTCCGGTGCAATCGCCGGATGTGCGTTCCCCGTACCGCGCGACCAGATTCGCAAGGAGCTTGGCTTCGCGAGCATCTCCCGGAATTCGATTGACGCCACCGGCGATCGTGACTTCGTTGCCGACATGCTGTACGCCATGACGATGCTCGGCGTACACCTGTCCCGTCTCAGCGAAGATTTGATCCTGTACGGCTCCAGTGAATTCGGATTCGTAACCTTCGGCGATACGTTCAGCACCGGATCGAGCATGATGCCGCAGAAACGCAACCCTGATGCGCTCGAGATCGCACGCGGCTCCGCCGGAAGAATGCTCGGCAACCTCACGTCCATCGTAGCAACGATAAAGAGCCTGCCGAGTGGCTACAACAAGGACCTGCAGGACGACAAGCGCCCCATGTTCGATTCGGTAGATACCATGCTGCTCGTGCTCCCCGCCGTCGCCGGAACACTCGGCGAGCTCCGCTTCAACGCGCAGCGCATGCGCGCCGCTCTCTCATCCAGCATGATGGCAACGGACCTGGCCGACTATCTCGTCGCCAAGGGCACCAGTTTCCGCGAAGCGCACGGCGTCGTGGGTACTCTCATTCGCACCAGCGAAACAAACGGTGTCGAGCTGGACAAGATGCCGTTCAAGACATTTGCGGCCGCACATCCGTCGTTCGACCACGACGTATTCGACTGGCTCTCGCCTGATGCCTCGGTCGCTCGCCGCAACGTCCCTGGCGGAACAGGCCCCGATGCAGTAGATGATCAGATCACCGCGGCGCACTCGGCACTAGGCGCGGCTGTCCGCAGGTTGCAGCTCATTCCTTGAACTGAGGCGGTACGATGTCCGGCACGCCCGACGAAACACCCACAGGTCCCGATCTATCCGCGGGAATTCCAGCATCATCGGTCGCAGACGGCGCCATGCTGCTTGGTCATGTAGGTAACGATCCTGTTCTCGTCGCGCGCACCGGCGGGTCGCTGTACGCAATTGGTGCAACCTGTACGCACTACGGCGGACCACTCGCCGAAGGAATAATCGTCGATGACACCGTTCGTTGTCCGTGGCATCATGCGTGCTTCAGCCTCAAGACAGGTGAGCCGTTGCGTGCGCCCGCACTGGATCGCGTCGCATGTTACCGCGTCGAGGAAAGTGCCGGCACCGTGTTCGTGCGCGACGCCATTGAGCCGCCATCGGCGTACCTGCGCAAGCTTTCCAGTCCTCCGACATCAATCGTCATAATCGGCGCCGGCGCCGCCGGCGTTGCCGCCGCGGAAATGCTGCGCAGATGCGGCTACACCAATTCGATCAAGCTCTTCGACCAGCTTGAGACGCCACCGGTGGATCGCCCCAATCTTTCCAAGGATTATCTCGCGGGCACGGCAGAAGAGGAATGGGTCAATCTCCGGCCCGATGATTTCTACACGTCACACGATATCGAGCTGATTCGCGGCCGCCGCGTGAGTCGCATCGACACCAGGGCACACACCGTCCTCACGGATGACGGCGCGACCACGAAGTTCAGCGCGCTGCTTCTGGCGACCGGCAGCTCACCCGTGCGTCTTCCCGTGCCGGGCGCCGACCTGCCCACAGTGCACTATCTGCGCACACTCGACGACAGCAAGGCTATCATCGCAGCTGCACAAACCGGTAAGCGTGCTGTCGTTATCGGTGCAAGCTTTATTGGTCTCGAAGTCGCTGCATCACTTCGCGCGCGCAATGTGCAAGTCACCGTAGTTGCGCCGGAATCCTTGCCGCTCGAACGGATCCTCGGTTCCGAGCTTGGCAGAATGGTGAAGGCCTTGCACGAGAGCAAGGGTGTCACTTTCAAACTGGGTGCGAACGTCAAGTCCATCACGCCGGATGCGGTTCAGCTCGCCGATGGCACATCGCTTCCGGCAGACTTCGTTGTCGTCGGCGTGGGAGTTCGTCCCGACGTTGCAATTGCGCAGGATGCCGGCATCAAGGTCGATAACGGCGTCGTGGTCAGCGCGACACTCGAAACGTCCGCCCCTGGAATTTTTGCCGCCGGTGATATCGCATCGTGGCCCGATCCGCGCTCTGGCCAGATTCGGGTCGAGCACTGGGTCGTTGCGCAACGCCAGGGACAGACCGCCGCGCGCAACATGCTGGGTGCGAATGAGGCGTTTACACTCACTCCGTTCTTCTGGAGCCGTCACTACGATCTGCAGATCAACTATGTCGGCCGGTCGTCCCGCGACGACAAGCGTAAGGTCGATGGTGATCCGATGAAGCACGACTGCACTGTGACATTCGCGCCGTCGGGAGATGTTGTCAGCGCGCAGGCCGACGTCGGCCGCGATCGATCCAATCTACTGGCCGAAGCGCGGCTGGACGGCGAAATTACGCAGCGTGATTCCTGACGCCCTGCCCCAATGTTGACGATCTGGTACATCGCTGCCGGCAGCGCCCTCGGCGGCGCAGGCCGGTACGTGATAGGCACCGCGCTGCAACAACGCTTCGGCCTCGCCTTTCCGGTTGGTACGCTCATCGTCAACATCACCGGGAGTCTGCTGCTTGGCTTTCTTCTCCGCCTGGCACTTGGCGGAAGCCAGATCTCGCCCGAGACGCGCATCTTTCTTACCACCGGATTCTGCGGCGGCTACACCACGTTCTCGACGTTCACCTACGAAACGGCGGTCATGGTCGAGAGTGGCCAGTATCGTCGCGCTGCAGTGTACATCACGCTGAGCGTCGTTCTGTCGCTGGTCGCGACGTTCGGCGGCTTTGCGCTTGCACAATCTGCTCTCACCTTCCGCGGCAGAGCCTGACGATGACGATGCGTGGCCTCAAGGGCGAGCGCGTGCTGATGCGCATTCACATCGGCGAGCGCGACAGGTACGAGGGAAAGCCGTTGTACGAAGCGCTCGTCAATCTGCTTCGCACTCGCGGATATGCAGGCGCTACGGTTTTCCGCGGTGTCATGGGCTACGGCGCAAGCGGCCGGCTAGCAACCGATCACATGGAGCTGCTCGCATTCGATCTCCCACTCGTGATCGAGTGCGTGGATACGCAGGAAAAGATCGAAGCGATTCTGCCCGAGATCGACATGATGATCGACGCCGGCCTCATCACACTCGAGCGTGCGAAGGTGATTCTCTACCGAGGCAAACGCAACGACTCGCCGCCGCACACGCTTCCCGAGGAAGACAGAATAGACATCACGGGAGACTGGCAGCAGCAGAAATGAAAACAGCCCCTGGTCAGAGTGACCAGGGGCTGTGTCGTCGTGCATTACGGCGCTACTAGAACATCACACCGAACGTGATTGGGACGAAGCTGGTGCTTCCGCCACCATCATTGTTGAAGTGGTTGTAGCGTGCTTCCACGAAGGCGTTGAAGCCGGACAACGGAATCGTCAGACCACCGCCGAGGTCGAAGCCGAACTTCGTGCCGCTGCTTGCTGAATACGTGCTGCCGCCCGACGAGGTGCTGACGCCTGGCTTGAAGCCACCAATGCCTCCGATGACGTACGGGCGAATTCCAGTCATGGTCGAAATGTCGTAGACCGCGTTGGCCGTGTACGACCATACGTGCGCGTTGGCGTTGCCGGATCCCTTCGCGCCGAAGTTGTCGTAGTTCACATCACCGCGAAAACCGATTGGAATCGCCGGCGATCCAAGTCCCACGTGGCCGCCGATGTTGTAGCCGGTGTTTACACTGTTCGACAAATCACCCGTGGGGATCGATGCGCCACCAGAGAGGCCCAGCGAGAACGGCTTCGTCGCACTCGTTACACTCTGCGCGCCTGCAACAGTTGCACTCGAGATCACTATCGCTGCAACCGCTGCAAACTTTGAAAGACTTACCATGAATTGCTCCCCTGAGAGGTTCTAATCAAACGCGCCTCGGATTTTGAAAATCCGCGGCGCGACAGTAACACTTTACTTCTATGCTAGGACGATTCAGGGGTTCCGCGGGAACAGCAAGAACATTCGTTTATTCGTTCATTTGCCATGTTCGCGCATCAAATGTTTAGAACATCACTCCAAATGTCACTGGGATGTAGTGGATGGATGTGTACGGTGTCGTCTCCGAGCGGTTCACATCGTGGTATCGAGCCTCTATGAATGCGCCAATGCTGGTGTAGGGGAGCGGGAAGGCAACGCCGGCACCCCCGTTCGCACCGAAGTCATTTTCGCGTTTCGCAGCACCGGGCAAACGAAGTGGATACCAGCCAGCGCCGCCTATGAGATACGGCTTTACGTAGCCAACTCTGAACGCCACCACGAGATTCGCAGTCAACGAGTTTATGTGGATGTCCTGGACGCGCGCGCCCGCGACAGTCTTGCCGTTGAAGCCGGCGTATCCATAGTCGATCCGCATGCCGAGCGGAGATTCCCGGGGCCCTATCGAAAGAGTCGCGAGCCCAGCTGCACCCGCTGAATAGTTGCCGTCGAGCCGTCCCACGGGGATCGCGGCCCCCCCAGCCAGGCCCAGGTGAAGCGAACTTTGGGCCCGTGCCGAAGGTGCCAGACTCATTCCGATTATGGCTGCTATAGCCACGGCCGAGTGCTTCATGTATAATATCCTAATATGCTAGGTTAATTTTAAATATCCTCTGATCTTAGGATATTATGCCGCTCTACAACACCGCTACAGCCGCAACTGCCATCGGAGTCACCAACAAGTGGCTCGATAACCTGCTGTCCCACAACCACATACCCGGAGTCCAGAGCGAGTCGCGGGGCGTATCCCGCCGCCTTTCACTCGCAGCCGTCACTCAGATAGCGCTGACCAGGGAACTCGTCCATCTCCTGAATGTTCCCGTGCCCACGGCCGTGCAAGTCGCCTCCACCATGCTGGCTGACCCGGATGGCAAGAGCCTGGCCGATTCACCCATACGCATGACCATCGACCTGCACGAGTTCCAGGCTGACGTGCTGCAGTGCCTCGCCCGCGCCGTAGAGCTCGCCCCCACCCGCCGGCGAGGACGCCCGCCCAAAAGATAAGCTGATCCGCCTTCGGGCGCGTGCCCGACGCACGTGGGAACAGCGCCCGCAACGAAAGAGGGGCGTCCCTTTCGAGACGCCCCTCTTTCGCCATTGCTTCAGGATCGCGTTACCCGTTCATCCGGGTGACATTCTCCGCCGCAGGCCCCTTTTGCCCCTGGACGATGTCGAACTCCACCGCTTCACCCTCTTGCAGCGACTTGAAGCCGTTGCCGGAGATGGCGCTGTAGTGAACGAAGCAGTCCTTCTGACCGTTGTCGGGTGTGATGAAACCAAACCCTTTCGCGTCATTGAACCACTTCACCTTTCCGGTCGTGCGCATTCCAACTAACTCCTGAATAGAAACTTGTCCGGAAGCAGGAAACGCCTACCCTGACAATACTGCGGGTAGTTCAGATCCCCCGCACAGATCCATAGGACGATCCTATGCTGGGCCACAAAATATTGGCGGCCGGAATTTTAGGCAATAGACAAGTTTTCCCTTCAAATTGATCCTGCGGCCAACGGTTACTGCACGACCCTGAATGCCTGCACGAAGTATCTGGTCTCGCCAAAACAGGTTGTGGGCACGCCCCTGTGCTCCCCGTATGACAGGGTCACTTGCTTCCCACCCGCCAGTTGGAGTGCCCTCGCCACCGAATCGTTCCGGACCGTGAAATCGAACACGGCCGCGCCCTTCCCGGTCGTGTCGCCAGGCGCCGCCGCCGCCGCCCCCGGTATGGGCGCCACCGCAAGCTCGCCTTCCCACGTCTTACAGAGCCATCCGCGCTGAGTCAGGTTCTTCACGTAACCAGTTCGCTCCCCGGAGGAATACACGAAGCCCAGCGTCCCCCAGGTCCAGAGTCCCGCGCCAAGTATCAGCACCAGCACTACCGGTACGCCAACCCTGAGCCACAGCCGGCGTTTCTTCTTCGGCGTTGTCGCTGCTTGCGGTATCGGTTCGCTCGACGTCATCCCTTTTCTCTCCGCGGTTACTTTTCGAGTATGCCCTTCGGACCGCGCAGAAGAACGGTGACGACCCTCGTCGGCGACGTCGCCGTCGGGTCAGACCATCCGGTCGTGGTGCAGTCCATGACCAACACAGATACCGCTGACGTCGGTGGCACCGTCGCCCAGGTTGCGGCACTCGCCGCCGCTGGATCTCAGCTCGTACGTGTCACTGTCAATAATGAGCCTTCAGCAGCCGCCGTGCCGGAAATCGTCAAACGGCTTGCTGATCTTGGAATCGATGTCCCCATCGTCGGCGACTTCCATTACAACGGCCACATCCTGCTCGCAAAGTACCCCGACGCAGCACGTGCTCTCGCGAAATATCGCATCAATCCTGGAAACGTGGGCGGTAAGCGACGCGACGAACACTTCCGCACCATCGTCCGGATCGCCATCGACAACTCCAAGCCGGTCCGCATCGGCGTAAACTGGGGCTCGCTCGATCAGGACCTTCTCACTTCCATGATGGACGAGAACGCGATCCGCCCCGATCCCCTCGGCGCACGCGACGTCTACATCGAAGCAATGCTCGAAAGCGCACTTCGTTCGGCAATACTCGCCGAAGAGACTGGCTTGGGACACGATCGGATCATCATCTCCGCCAAGGTCTCCGGTGTCAACGATCTCGTCGACGTCTACCGCCTCCTCGCCGCACGTTGCGATTATCCGCTTCATCTCGGTCTGACCGAGGCGGGACTCGGCATGAAGGGGATCGTCGCCAGTACCGCCGGTCTCTCGATTCTGCTGAGCGAAGGGATCGGCGACACCATTCGCGTCTCGCTCACCCCAAAGCCGGGCGGCGACAGAACCGAGGAAGTACTGGTCGCGCAGCAGATCCTCCAGTCACTCGGTTTGCGATCGTTCACACCGCAGGTGACGTCATGTCCCGGCTGTGGCCGGACGACGTCGACATTCTTCCAGCACATGGCGGAAGACATCCAGACCTACCTGCGCGAGCAGATGCCTGCATGGCGCGCACAGTACCCTGGCGTCGTCGAGATGAAGGTTGCAGTGATGGGGTGCATAGTGAACGGACCCGGCGAGAGCAAGCATGCCAATATCGGCATCTCCCTTCCAGGCACATTCGAAGACCCCAAGGCTCCCGTGTACGTCGACGGCAAGCTTGCCGTGACGCTCAAAGGTGATAACATCGTTCCCGAGTTCCTGAAAATTCTCGACGACTATGTGGAACGAACCTATGGCGCCACCAGCGGCGCGGGAAGCAACATCACAGCTGGAGTCTGATCCGCCGATAGCAGCGACGCAGGGCGGCGCCTGCCTCAACTGCGGTACGAGTCTCACCGACGCATTCTGCGCCCACTGCGGTCAGCGCGCGGGCGATACGCGCCTGTCAGTGCGCGACATTGCGCACGAAGCTGTCACGGAGCACTTGGGGTTGGACAGCAAGGTTGCGCGCACCCTCGTCACACTGCTGTGTCATCCCGGCCGCCTGACGATCGAATTCCTCTCGGGCCGCCGCGTTCGCTACGTTCCTCCGCTGCGCCTCTATCTATCTCTGAGCGTGTTGTTCTTCCTTTGCTCCGCGACCAGCGCCAGATTGAACGGCTCGAATGCGACCGGGGTGGTTCGGTTCGACACATCCGGAGCTGCGAAAAGACCGGGACAGATCATCTCGTTCGACACAACCACTCCGGGGAAGAGCCCCGGAAATGCAACGCTGAGCAAGTCTGTCGACTCGACTCACGTCACGTCGAATCCCATGCCCGGAATCACGATCGATACGATGCACGGGAATGCATTGACGCTGCTCCTTCGCCGCCGGATCGGGCGTCGCGCCGCATACATGCAGAACCACAGGGCTGAAGCTTCCGCTCGCATATCCGAAGCGTTTCAGCATGATCTTCCGGACGCTCTCTTCCTTCTCGTACCAGGGCTCGCGTTCGCGCTGTGGGTACTGTTCCACGGCGAACATCGTTACTTCGCCGAGCATCTGGTATTCGCGATGCACTTTCAGGGCTTCGCCTTCGCAGCGCTGACCATCGGACTGCTCCCGATACCGTTCATCGATGCGATTACGGGTTTCACGATTCTGGTGTATCTGTTCCTGGCGTTGCGGAGAGTCTATGGCCAGGGCGTCGCGTTGACTACGGCGAAGTTCGCCACAATAGTCGTCGGTTACGGTATCTCGCTGGCGGTGATCATGGGACTCGTAGCACTTACGGTGTTTCTCTTCGCCTAGCGCGCGAACCGCGAAAGTATCTGGGCGAGGCCGCGTTCGTCTTCGGAGTCGAATGTGCCGGTGTGCTCCGAATCGATGTCGAACACTGCTATCAGATCGCCGCTCGAGTCGATTACCGGAAGCACGATCTCGGAACGCGCGCTCGCATCACACGCGATGTGGCCGGGAAACGTATCCACGTCCTGCACCACGACCGCCCGACGCTCGGCCGCGGCGGTGCCACAGACGCCGCGTCCGAATGCGATTTCGAGGCAGCCCAGTGTGCCCTGGTACGGACCGACCCGCATCAGCTTGCCTGGTGTCACGACGCGGTAGAAACCGGTCCACAGGAAACCAAATGCGTTGTGGACCAGCGCGCTCACCGTCGCCATCTCGGCGATGTCATCATCGATGCCGTCCAGCACGGCCTCGATATGACTTGCGAGCTCGCTATATGCCTGACTCTTTGGAATTCCGCGCAGGTCCAGGGTTACTTCGGCCATGCACGAAAGCTAGCACGTTTACTTGAATATTCCGAAGTGTCCCAGCAGCCACCACAGAATGATGAAGATGAGAATCGTTCCGCAGCCGCACCCACCGCCGCCCAGTTTCTTGGCGCCGTAGCCCGCCGCGATCCCGCGTAGAATCTTGCTCATGAGGCCTCCCCTTATGCACGGACCGTACCGGGCACTGTACCGGCTTTGTTTCACCAATGCCCGTCAAATCGTCTTTTTCGAGCATTTCTCCCACGAACGACAGACTCCGCCAGCCGCACAGCCACATCGTGATGTCGCCAATGAAGACCTTATCGCTTATCGGAATAGCCGCTCTCGCATTGATCTCCAGCAGTTCCATCGGAGCCCAGACTTCGACCCAGTCTATCGTCGGTGCCTGGCGCGCAGATGCACCCCTCCCGAATGGAGTGGTCCAGACATTCCGATTCGATGCCGATGGCACGTTCGACCTGGCTCAGGCACTCGCAGTAGAAGGCCAGTACCGGATCGATGGTAACCAGCTGATCGAAACCGTAACTCTACCCAATGTCGGTGTGACACATACCGACACGGCAACGTTTACCATCGCCGGTGATTCTCTGGTCGTGAGCGAGCGGACGGGTACACCTCCGCGGGTATTGCGCCGTACGGGCGCTGCCGTCCCGTCTTCGCCAATCGTCGGTGATTGGGTGATTACGGTCGGCGCCGGAGTCGCTGCACACTACGTCTTCACCACCGACGGTGCGATGCACATGCACGCACAGGTCGGCGACGAAAAAGGGAAGTACGTGGTGCGCGGCGACACGCTGCATCTGTCCAATGATCAAACCTTCCAGCTGCCTGCCACGGCTCTCTTCACCGTCGCCGACAGCGTGCTCACGCTGACTCCGCAGAACGGAAAGCAGGCGCGTCAATTTCATAAAGTGGCGCCTCGCTAGCTGACACAGGGTGCGACGCTAGCCGCACCCACGATTCGCGAGATTCGTCATCCGCACGAAGTGGGAATGACAGATGGACCCCTTCTACAACCGCGGCGCCTCGTCATCCCATAGCACGATCCCATGCACCAGCTTCCCCGCTGCGCGCAGGTTCTTCACCGCCGCTCGAAGATCTGCGATCTGCGTCACACCCACCCGTGCGCACACGACCACATCTGCCGCCGGTATGATCGTGTTGGTCTTGAGCTGAGCGTAACTCGATGGGGCAACTATCACGATGAAGTCATAGCGACGCTCCATCCTGGCAAGCGTATCGTGCAGCTTGCGGACTGCTTCCGGCGATGCTGTGCCGATGCGCCCGTGACCGCTCGGCAGCACATCGAGTGGACGATCACGCCCGACAGTGGTTGGTACGATCGCGCTGAACAGGTCGACCTCCCCACTCAGCACACCACGTAATCCGGGATCGGATTCGATTCGTAATACCGACGACACAGAGCTGGTGGACGGATCGCCATCCACCAGCAAGGTGCTCCGGGCTTCATAAGCCGCGACAGCAGCGAGATTGGCAGCAATCGTGGCGACGACGCCGGGAATGTCACCCGTCACGGTTACGATCGGTACACTCGCTTCGGTGGCCGCAAGATGCAAGTACAATGTCCGATAGCTCTCGGACGTCAGGTCGATCAGTGGCGGCGTCTCGATATCCGACTGACGTCTGCCACGCTCCACGATGCTTCCAGGCTGTATCACACTGAGAACGCGCACGTTCGACACAGCTTCACCTTCACGCATGTGCGCCACGCGTGGATGACGCATTTCGCCGATGAACACGACTACGAACCCAACGGCAAGGGCAATCACAAGAGCCGCAGCCAGCATGGCGATCGGCGGCGCACCGACATTCGCGACCCTCCGCGCCTGCGTCGCCACCGTATCGATTCGCGCGTTGACACTCCGTAGAGAATCGAGTCGCTGGCGCGCCTGCAGGAATTCCTGCGTCGCACTCTCCCGTGCACCCACAAATGCTGTTGTATCCACGTGCGTCGTCTGGAGCGTCGGTAACGGCGGCGGAGGAGCCAGGAGAGGCGCGAGGCGCGCACGCAATTCCGATTGCTTCTCGGATGCGGCATCGCGAATCGATCGCCCCAATTCATTCACTCGCGCCGTCAACGCCACGTAGATCGGATCGCCCGCACCCAGCGCGCCGAACGGCGCACGCAGCTTGTCCACCTGATCCAGCGAATCCAGCCATACTCGAACGCGTTGGTCCTTCGCGAGCGCCGGTGATTCACCCAGCGCCCTGAACGCTGGCGGCAACGGCGAATCCGCGGCGTGCGCCATCGCTGCAGTGAGCGACGCAAGCAACGCGCTGAGCGAATCGCGCTCCGCGCGGAGCGCCGGCGATAGCGTGTCCTGGGGAACAGCGACCGGTTGCTGTAACGCTACAATCCGACGCGCTGCGGCAAGCGCCGAGTCCGCCTGTCGTATGGAGGCGCGCGCAAGAGCGAGTGCGTCGGCTGCTGCCGATGTGTCAGCAGTTTTCTCGACCGGGCGCTCACTCGTGATGCGCACCAGACGCGTCGTCTCGCGCGGAAGAAGCACTAGCCCGATCAGCGCGCACACGAAGGCAATACCTGTGACGATGCTCGCCAACGCCCGCCGCCTGAGTGCGTTGCGCGCTCGCGCGGCGATCCAGACGTACGTCGGATTACCCGGCGGCATTCAATACCAGATCAGAAGCTCCGCTCACTGTTCGGCTCGGCCAAGGTTGCTACGCCAAACAAAACGAACCGGCTGCCCCGGAGCAAGTTCAGCTCCAGGGCAGCCGGTGAGATGCGAGATCGCAGTCGGTACTACTGAACCGTGATGGCCTGCTTCATACCCATTGCGAGGTGCGGCGTGCAGTGCGCCTCGTACGTGCCCGGCGGAATCTTCGCGAACGAGATCGTGTAGGTCTCATTCGGCTGAACCAGGAGCTTGCCAGCGAGATCGCTCATCTGATCGGGCATGTTCGCAGATAGCTGCGGCTTGACCGCCGCAGGAATCAGAGCTGGATCGAATGCAACGTCGTGTGGGCCACCGCTGACGTTGGTGTAGCGGATCCCGTCGCCTTCCTTGATCGTGATCGCGGCTGGCTCAAAACGATAGCCCTTCGCGTCGCCGATCATCTTCACATCGTGGATCGTACCGGTGATCGGGGCCGCCGCAACAGCACCAGCTGCTGGTGCCGCGGCAGTCGAGGTCGAACCCGCGGCCGCAGCCGCAGTTGTATCAGTTGCTGGGGTGGTCGCAGCAGCCGTCGTGTCGGCAGCCTTCTCGCCACCGCCGCATGCGGCAAGCATCAAGGCGCTAGCCGCTATTGCAGTAAAACCGAAATACCGCATCTGCTTCATTCTCCTAGATAAGTGCGCCCGACGAGCGCTCTCGCCGAGCATTGTGAAACTATTCACAAACCGCGCCTAATTCAATGTTGACAACAAATCCGTCTCCGACCACATTGAAGGCATGGCCCGTACCGCAACCCACCATGCTCATCATCTCCATGTCCTGACGGACCGGGGATTTTGTCGCACGTGATGGGCTGACCAGCCATACCATCCGCGATCTCCGGCCCGTCCTTCTGGACGGGCTTTTTTGTTTTCCAGTCCAATCTTCTCCTATTTCACACTCAAATGACCCCGGCTGAATTCCAGCTCGAACCATTGGCTTCCCGCACCCTGATCCCCCCGGTCCTCCGGATCGCGCTTCCGAACAAGGGGCGTCTGGCCCAGGATACGCGCGATCTTTTCACCGACGCAGGCCTCGAAGTCCGCGCTTCCAGCGATCGAGCCCTCAAGGCCTCACTCGGCGCAGACTTCGAGGCAATCTTCGTTCGGGCCCAGGATATCCCTGAGTTCGTGTCCGACGGCGCCGCAGACGCAGGAGTTACAGGGCTGGACCTCATCGCCGAGAACAGGCGCGGTGTGGTCTCCAGACTCGACCTCGGATTCGGAAAATGCCGCCTCTCCATGGCCGCCCGGGAGGAAAGCGGAGTCGATGATTTCTGCCAATTACCGCCGCGGTCCCGGGTTGCAACGGCATTCCCCAACATCACGGCACGCTTTTGCGCCGAGGCTGGGCTCGATCTCGAGATAGTGCCGATCTCGGGCGCCGCCGAGATCGCGCCTCACCTTGGCATCGCTGACGTCATCGTGGACCTGGTCTCCACGGGATCCACCCTCAAGACCAACGGTCTGCGAGAGATCGGCACCATAATGCAGTCCACGGCCCAGCTGGTCGTCGCCGAGAATCGGACCGCCTGGCCCGCTGCCAAGGAAACGGCTCTGCAGGAGCTGTGTACGGCACTCGAGTCAGTGACCTCTGCACGCGGCCAGCGCTACCTCATGGCCAATGTGCCACGAGACCGTCTCGACGAAGTCCGTCAGGTCCTTCCAGGACTCAACGGCCCTACCGTAATCGACGTCCTCGACGGAGGCAGACATGTCGCCGTTCACGCGGTCGTGGCCGCGTCTGCGATATATCGAACTATTGCGGATTTGAAGGCAATCGGGGGAGAAGGGATTCTCGTAACTCGCATCGAGAGACTGATGCGATGATAAGCGATCCTAACTTGCGTAAAGTTTGGCTAACAGAGCGTATATCCAGCCTCACAGATAGCTCTAAAAAAACGCTTTTCTCGCGTAGCTCTTCGTCAGGTGATGCGGTTGCGGTCGCGACGGCAGCACTCCTTGATGCAGTCAGGCTCCGCGGTGACAAGGCCCTGTCTGAGATGGCGAGGGACTTCGATGGAGTCCATATGGCCGCCTTCGAGATCGCTCGCCCAGCCTGGCGGGCTGCTCTCGACTCCCTCGATCGCAGTCTCGTCGGGGCGATGGAGCGAAGCATCCGGAATCTCGAATCCGTGCAGCGGGCCTTCCTCCCAACGACCTCGGAGACGTCGCCCGAACCGGGTATCCTCGTCGGGCGCCGGCCGGATCCTATCGATAGAGTCGGCATCTATGCGCCAGGGGGGCGTGCCGCCTATCCAAGCAGTGTCTTGATGGGGGCAGTCCCAGCCCGGGTAGCCGGCGTGCGTGAACTGATCCTTTGCTCGCCGCCTGGTCCGTCAGGACTTCCGTCCGCGGTAGTTCTTGCGGCCGCCGAGCTTGCGAACGTCGACCGAGTATTCGCACTCGGCGGGGCAGGGGCAATTGGCGCGATGGCGTATGGAACGGAGACCGTCCCAGGCGTGGATCGGATAGTCGGGCCTGGAAACGCATATGTTGCCGAGGCCAAGCTCCAGGTAGCGGGTGTTGTTGCGATCGACTCGCCGGCTGGCCCGAGCGAGCTGCTCGTAATCGCTGACGCGACTTCCGACGCTGACGTGGTGGTACGGGAGGCGCTGGCTCAGGCAGAGCACGATCCACGTGCGGTTGTCGTGGTCGTTGCCATCGGGCAGAGTGTCGCGGACTGTATTGTCGAGCGGCTCGTCGGCGCGACTTCGGCGCAGACCAGGCGCGAGGTCATCGAAGAGTCGCTACGAACGCGCGGCGCGGTATTGTGCGCGGCGGACGTCGACGAGGCGATCGCTTTCAGCAACTCTTTCGCGCCGGAGCATCTGCTTCTCGCGGTAGCGAATGCACGCGAGCTGCTTCCGCGCTGCCGTAACGCGGGGACGATATTTGTCGGCGAGCGCAGCTCCGTTGCGTTTGGTGATTACATGACCGGCGCCAATCACGTTCTTCCGACGGGTGGGCTTGCACGCTCCTACTCGGGTCTGTCGGTGCTCGACTTCATGCGCTGGACGACATACCAGGTGATCGATCCTGCCGTCGCGAAGGGTTTGACGGAAGACGTTGGAGTATTCGCAGATGCGGAGGGTTTGCCTGCGCACGCCGCGGCAGCACGACAGTGGATGTCCGTCGGAGCGGCACAGTGACACGCGAAAGCTACAGGTCCATTTCGCTGTATGCCCCGAACCGTGCGCCGGCAGCTATAGATCTCAGCGACAATACCAACCTCTGGGGTGTTCCTCCGGCTGCTCTGAGTGCGATTACAGATGCCGCGTCGGGCACGATCACGCGTTATCCGGCGTTGTACGCGGCGGATGTGAAGCAGGCGATCGCAGATTATGCAGGAGTGGCACCTGAGATGGTGGTGACCGGATGCGGCTCGGACGACGTACTTGACTCCGCGATCCGCGCGTTTGGTGAGCCGGGTGATGTTGTTGCTTATCCCGATCCCTCGTTCGCGATGATTCCCATCTTCGCTCGGATGAACGGCCTCGTCGGCGCGCCGATTCCGCTTACAGCACAGTACGATGCGGACGTCCAGCGATACATCGAGACAAACGCGATTATTAGTTACCTGTGTTCGCCGAACAACCCTACCGGTGCATCCTTCTCGCGCGACGCGATCGAACGGGTCGCCTCTGGTGTTACGGGTATCGTGATCATCGATGAAGCATACGCCGAGTTCGCGGGCTGGAACTGTCTGGATTTGCTGGCGCGGTTTCCCCGTGTCGTGATCACGCGCACGTTATCCAAGGCGTTCGGCCTGGCCGGTCTTCGGGTTGGTTATGCGCTGGGTGATCCGGAGCTGGTAGCGGAGATAGAGAAATCGCGCGGACCATACAAGGTGAATGCGATCGCTCAACACGCAGCAGTTGCAGCTCTCACGGCAGACCGTGCCTGGGTCGATCGCCACGTTCGGGATGCCATTGTGAATCGCGACCGATTGCGAGAATCGCTCATGGCGATTGGGTTGGAGCCGTTGCCAAGTGACAGCAACTTCGTGCTGGTCCCTGTCAGGAATGCAGCGGAGCTCGATCGGCAGTTGCGTACGCGCGGCATCGCCGTTCGGCCATTCGTTGCGCTACCCAATATCGGAGACGCCTTGCGCATATCGGTTGGCCCGTGGCAGCTGCTGGAAGAATGCATCGCCGCATTGCAGGAGTGCGCTATATGAACGGGAAGACAATCATCACCGTCTTCGACTACGGCGCCGGCAACATGCATTCGCTGCTGAAGGCTCTGGACATCGGGGGCGATGTCGAAGTGCGAATGCAGACCGACCCAGAGGAAGCGCTGGAAACTGACGCGCTGGTTCTGCCCGGGGTGGGGGCCTTCACCAATGCGGCTGGCAGGCTTGCATCCGGTGCTCCCGCGATGCGCGATGCGATCCTCGCCGGTTTACCGACTCTCTGCATCTGTCTCGGGATGCAGCTGCTCTTCGACGACAGCGAGGAGGGACCTGGCACAGGACTCGGCGTCATACCAGGCCACGTGCGCAGGCTCAGAGCGAGGAGGATTCCCCAGATTGGATGGAATGAAGTCGAATCGCTCGATGAAGCGCTGCCGCAGGTTGCATATTTCGCGAACAGCTATGTATGCGAACCGGATGATGACGACTGTATCACGGCATATACGACCCATGAACGCGACCGATTCGCTTCGGTCGTGACTGTCGCCAACACTGTCGGGGTGCAGTTCCATCCCGAGAAGAGCTCCCGGGCGGGAGTCAGCTTCGTGCGAGACTTCGTCAACGGAGTGATTCGATGATCGCGATACCAGCGATAGACATTCGCGATGGAGCGTGCGTTCAGCTCGTTGGCGGTTCGTATGACGCGGAGCAGGTGAGGCTGGATGACCCTCCCGGCGTCGCGCATAAGTGGGAGTTTGCGGGCTTTCGCCGTCTGCATGTCGTCGACCTCGACGCGGCGACCGGACGCGGCAACAACGCGGAGATGATCCGTGAGGTGTTGCGCGCAACTTCAATGGAAGCACAGGTGGGCGGCGGCGTACGCGATGAAGATCGAATCGAGTCGCTGCTTCGGGATGGCGCGCAACGCGTGGTTCTTGGTACGAAGGCGGTCGAGAGCGCCAACTGGCTCGGTGACATGGCGGAAGCATTTCCGGGTACGTTGATCGTAGCCGCCGATGTACGCGACCGGCATGTCGTCACGAGAGGCTGGACGCGTACATCGGACCGTTACGTGCTGGATTTCATTGAGGAGCTCAACGCACTTCCGCTGGCCGGTGTAATGGTCACGGCCGTGCACAAGGAAGGTCTCATGGAAGGAACCGATCTCTCTCTCATGGAAGATGTGGTGGAGGAGAGCGAGCATCCGGTGTGTGCCAGCGGCGGTATAGGCACGATCGGTGATCTACGTGCACTCGAGGACCGGGGAGTGGCATCAGTTGTCATAGGGATGGCGCTATATACGGGCGCTATCGATCCAGGAGCCGTTGCTGAGGAGTTTGCCGAATGAGTGAAAGAACAGTGGTGGAGCGCAAGACGCGCGAGACGCAGATCCGGCTCGAGGTTCAGCGTGGAGAAGGGAAGGGTGACGTTGCAACCGGTGTTCCGTTTCTGGATCACATGATGGTTACGTTCGCACGCTACTCGGGCCTCGACGTGACCTTGCGCGCGACTGGCGATCTGAGACATCACACCATCGAGGATGTGGCGATCGCGATGGGCTCGGCGATCGCTGACGTTATCAAACCGTCCGCGGCACGCTACGGCGATTGTACCATTCCGATGGATGAGGCGCTGGTTCAGGCGTGCGTAGATATGGGTGGCCGTCCCTATTATAGAGGGCCGGTGCCGAGTGGTCTGTACGATCACTGGATGCGTTCCTTCGCGGACAATGCGAAGGCGACGATCCACATTCGTGTCCTGCGCGGCGTCGACCGGCACCACATTGTTGAAGCTGCGTTCAAGGCTCTCGGTTTGGCGATTCGCAAGGCGATGATCGACACTGGAGCTGGCGCCGTATTCAGCACCAAGGGTTCCGTTTCGCTGGACGTGAAGTGACTCTCACGCGCAGACTGATCGTGTGTCTCGACGTCAGGGACGGCCGGGTGGTGAAGGGAACGCGCTTTGTGAATCTTCGCGACGTTGGTGATCCAGTCGAGTTGGCTGCTCGATACGAAGCGGAAGGCGCCGATGAGATAGTCTTTCTGGATATCTCGGCGAGTGTCGAAGGGCGCGGTACGCTGCTGGATGTGGCGCGGCGAACCGCCGAGAAGCTGTTCATTCCGCTTACCATCGGTGGTGGAGTGCGAGGCGCGGCTGACGTGGCTCAGGTGCTGCGCGCGGGCGCGGACAAGGTGGCAATCAATTCTGCCGCCGTACGGAATCCGGAAGTGCTCAGCGAGGCGTCGGCGATGTTCGGTGCTCAATGTGTCGTGTCCAGCATAGACGCCAGACTGATCGACGGATCCTGGCGCGTGGTCACCCATGGCGGACGCACCGCAACCGGACTTGACGCCATTGAGTGGGCGCGCGAGTGCGAGAGGCTCGGTGCAGGCGAGATCCTTCTGACGAGCATCGATCGTGACGGATCTCGTGATGGATACGATATCGACCTGACCTGCGCCGTCGCGGACGCCGTGAGCGTGCCCGTTATTGCATCCGGCGGTGCGGGTTCTGCGCATGACGTAGTGGACGTCATTCAATCGGGGCACGCGGATGCGGCGCTGGTTGCTGGTATCCTGCATGACGGTACGACGACCGTATCCGAGCTCAAGACATACATGAGAGAGTCACTATTGCCTGTGAGAGATGCTGCGTGAGCGAATCATATCTTGATGCCGTTACCGAGCTTGCGCGCATTGCAGGCGACTTTGCGATGTCGCACTATGGCAAGTCACTCACTGTAGATGTGAAGCACGATGGATCTCCCGTGACTGTCGCTGATCGCGGTGCAGAGGAGCGCGCTCGCGCGTGGATCGAGAAGCGGTTTCCTGAAGACGGGATTCTGGGCGAGGAGTTCGGCGATGTGCGTCCAACCGCGCGGAGACGCTGGATTCTCGATCCGATCGATGGGACCAGGAGTTTCATCAGAAGAGTTCCACTATGGGGAACGCTCATCGCCGTCACCGAAGGAGAATCCGTGCTCGCGGGGTGCGCATATTTTCCGGCGGTCGCCGAGACTGTGGCTGCGGCAGCAGGGGAGGGATGCTTCTGGAACGGTGTGCGCTGCAGCGTATCATCGACCGCAACGATCGCCGAATCTACCATCGCGATAACCGATGATCGGTTCGAAGGGCGCCCTGAACGCGCAACTGCATGGCGGCGGCTCGCCGCGCAGGCCAGCGTATCGCGCACGTGGGGCGACTGCTACGGGTATCTTCTGCTTGCAACCGGGCGAGCCGACGTGATGGTCGACGACGTGGTAGCACCGTGGGATTCGGCTGCGCTCTATCCAATAGTTACCGAAGCTGGCGGCTCGTTCACGGATTGGAGTGGCACAGCCACGGCCTTCGGCGGTGACATCATCGCCACCAACGCTGCTCTGGCCGGGCCGGTGCGGGACCTGCTGGTTGCAGCATCATGACAGTCGGCGATCTGGATTTCAGCAAGGGCGGCGGTCTCGTCACGGTGGTGACGCAGGACGCGGTGACCGGTGCGGTGCTGATGGTCGCGCACATGGATCGTGAGGCATTTGAAAAGACCGTCGAGACTGGTGAGATGCACTATCGCTCCCGCTCGCGCGGGCTGTGGCACAAGGGTGCTACGAGCGGAAACGTGCAGCATGTGGTATCGCTTACGCCTGATTGTGATGGCGATGCAATTCTCGCCCGTGTGAGAGCGGCCGGTCCGGCATGTCACAACGGCACAATCTCATGCTTCGATCAACCGGCGAATGGAGATGCGCTCACCGGGCTCGCGTCGGTGATCGAGTCTCGTGCACAGAATGCGGACGGTGAGAGCTATACGAGGAAGTTGCTCGCTGATCGCAATCTGCGACTCAAGAAGCTCGGCGAGGAAACCGCCGAGCTGGTGCTTGCGCTCGCTGATGAAGACCGCGATCGCGCGACGGAAGAAGCAGCAGATCTGATGTACCACATGATGGTCGCGCTGCGCGCGCAGAACATTTTGCTGGATCAGGTACGAGGCGTGATTTCGGCGCGCAATCGATAGGAACGAAGACTGGGGACAAGACCACCAAACCGGACTGTAAGCCTAAGATTGGGCCGATCAGTGGGGGAAGGTCAGGCCTTGCTTTTCAAGACGGTATCTGACCCCACTTCCCATCGAGGTAGCGTCGGCGCTCACCGACGTTGGGTTCGTGATCGAGCGGCTTGTCGAGCCGACACCGACAGAGGCCTTTCGACTCATCGATCCGGACGCGTACCGCCGGCTGCTCGAGCAACCCGAGTTTCTGATAGTTCGCGCTCGTGTCTCCTGAACTGTCACTACCAGCCCCGGTATACCACCAATGACTTTGTGAGTCCACCAAGTCGCTCGCGATACAACAATGCACCGGGAAATAGTGATTTCATCTCACTGCTATTGAGAAGTCGAATCTGCGACACCTCGCGGAGCGCATCCCGGTAGTCCGGTTGCCGATGCATCCATCCCAGATCGTGTCGGCGCAACAGTTCCACCTGCAGGCGCCGCGGGTAGAACTGAAACAGAGGTAGGAGGAAGTGCGGCTCCAGGGGGAAGTAGCGGTTGGGCGTCTGAACGAAATATCGCGGAGCCACCCGCTGGACCTCTTCAGCCATCCTCTCCTGATCGCCGAGTGATCCGACGTGCTCGATGACGGAGTTCGAAAAAACCGCGTCGAATGCATTGTCGGCAAACATGTGCATGTCTCGGGCGTCGCAGGCCAGTTGCTTGATTGCCTGGTTTGCAGAAACGTAGGACTCCAGGTTGACAATCGTGACGCTAATCGCACCAGTCGTCACAAGCGTCTCGCCTTCCCAGAATTGTGGAGTTCCGCCGACGTCAAGCACCGACGACCCTCGTGGGAGTTTCTCTATCAACCCGCGGAACAACGCGAACCTTTTACGGCGCATGCGACTGGCGAGCGACGCAGGGTCGTTGAAATTCGCCAAACGTTTGAGTCCCATGTTGGATCGGCCTCGTTACTGAACCAGAGATATACTACTGCATTCCGCAACGCGCACCTGATCGTTACGCGACAGGGAATGCGGCTCGATGAATAATGGGTGACAATCAGCCAGCGAGTGCCAGCTGCTCGGGAGCGCATCCCAATGAAGAAGGGCCGGCGAGGCGAAAATTACCGTTGCGCCGACTTCGCCTAACCAGGGTACGCCGGAGGTGCCGCAACAGCATCGGCCTACCTTTCAGATGAGACGCGTACTTCTGCAAAGCCGTACTGCGTATCAGCCTGTCGCATCGTCCGGCCATGGCCAGCCACGCTGCCACTTACCCATCGACTCACCAACCACAGTGATCTAATTCATGTCGCCCTGAGAACGCTGTTTGGCATCATGTGACAACTGAGCGAATGTAAAAAGGGTTGCGCAACTAGCCATTTGGTGAATTTGGAATTCCCCCGGTTTGATGGACACCAAGTTAGCTCTGAATAAGTTCAGAGTGGAGGTGTTCAATGGCGGACAAAGATGCAGCGAGATCAGGACGGCAATCACGCCGGCGATTTAGCCGGGAGTTCAAGGTAGAAGCGGTTCGCCTGGCATCAGCTGGCGACCGGAGCGTGGCGGAAGTAGCACGCGAGCTGGGGATGAATGCGGAAGTTCTGCGGTCGTGGAAGCGCCGGATGAACAGCGGCGATGGTGCTCCAGTCGCGGATGTATTTCCGGGAAATGGTAAGCTCACTAGCCAGGACGAGGAGTTGCGTCGCTTACGTCGTGAGAATGCGATCCTGCGCGAGGAGCGAGAGATCCTAAAAAAAGCGACGGCCTTCGCTTCGCTCTTCGCCAGGGAATCGCGATGAGATACAACTTCATCAGCGACCACGCGAGCGAGTTCAAGGTACTTTCGATGTGCCGAGTGCTCGAGGTGTCGAGGCCGGGGTATTACGCGTGGATGATGCGCAGGGAAGGTGAGCTGAGCGAACGAGCACGAGTGGATCAGGATCTCACCGTTAGAATCCAAACGGTCCACCGGAAGAGTCGGAGGAGCTACGGCAGTCCGCGCGCGCATCGCGAGCTCAAAGGCCAGGGCATTCATGTCGGCGAGAAGCGCGTCGCGCGTTTGATGCGTGAGAATGAGATCCGTGCCAAGCAGACCCGGAAGTTTCGTGTGACGACGACCGACTCTTCGCATGCGCACCCGGTCGCAGAGAACGTGCTGAATCGGAAATTCGGTGTGACCGGCATCATCGCTCCGAACAGGGTATGGGTGAGTGACATCACCTACATTCCGACCGCCGAGGGGTGGCTGTATCTGGCAGTGATCCTGGATCTGTTTTCCAGGCGCGTGGTGGGATGGAGCATGAAGCACACGATGGAGAGATTGCTGACACTCGATGCGCTCAGGATGGCGCTGTCGCAGCGCACTCCGGAGCTTGGCGTACTGCATCATTCGGATCGCGGAAGTCAGTACGCTTGTGGGGACTATCGAGACATTCTTGATCAGAACGGAATGACGTGCAGCATGAGCCGGAAGGGCGATTGCTGGGACAACGCTGTGGCTGAGAGCTTCTTCGCCACACTGAAGAAGGAACTGGTCAACGACGCAGCGTGGCAAACGAGAGAAGAAGCCAGAGCATCTCTTTTCGAATACATCGAAGTGTGGTACAATCGAGAGCGTCGGCATTCCTCGATTGATTATCTCAGCCCTGCCGACTACGAAGCGAAGTGTGAAATGAACTACGAGATGCAAACGCTACAGCACGAGGTGGCAGCGTAAACCCCGAGTCTGTCAAATCGGGGGAACTCCCGAACAGTAACCGGACGCTAGGAACTGGTCATCGTCTCTGGCACTCCCGGGAGGCTTAATGCACGGCGTGGTTTGCGGACCGCAACGTCGGTTCACGGGGTTCGCGAGTCATTCACTCATCGGCATGTCGTGTGTGTTCATCCGTAGCCTCTGTAGTGTCGACAATTCGCTGCACGTATGAGCGGACATCGGCTGCCGCGTCTTCAGCGTCTTCGATTGATAGTTCGAGTGAGCGAGCGAGTTCAGTGAAGGGCGCTTCCCAGTGCGGTGGCACAACTATCTCGGGTGGCCACGGCTGCCGCTGGCGGAGCCGGAACGTTTCCTCGCAGATCAGACGGAGCACCGACGAGGGCGGAGCGAGGTCGCGGAGTACCCAGAGATCGAGGAGGTCACGTACCCGCTCGTTGGGCTGGCCACTTGCGAGGATCTCCGTCATTGCGTGGAGCTTCTGCGCAACCTGCTTGGTTAGTGGGAGGCATGGGAGTGACGCTGGGCCCATGAGGCCGAAATCCGCTAGACTGATCGCGGGCACTTCCTCTGGTGGAAGCGGTGTCCCTTCCCAGGAAGACACCTCCATCTGAATAGACGCCCACGTTTTCCCCTGGTACTCGACCTTGATGTCGAGCCGGGTCATGTGCGTCATCTGATGCGGCCGGGTTACACGGAAAGTGAAGCCCTCGTACGGAGTAGCGAACGCTTCGTCCAGTGCATCGAGGAGCTTGTCACGCTCGCCGCGGAAGACCGTGTCGTAGTCCTTGGTTGCTCGCGCTTTGAGTCGGAGGCGCAGCTCCAGCGATACACCACCTTTCACAAGAAATGCGGGCCCGTGATCCTCGGCTTGAAAGCGGCTCAGTGCGCCGCCCAGCACCATGAACGCCACCCAGCGCTGCACGCGATTTGGGGCGAGACTGTGATATTCAGCATACCGGTTGACCGCGTCTTGGAGCGCGCGGTGATTGGGCGGCGGGACGCGCTTGGGCGGCCGGTAGGGTTCTCGCGAGGGCGATTTCCCGTTCGTGGGATCAGCCATCGCGGCCATCGTTGGAGCTGCTGGTGTCGGCAGGTGCCAGCCTTTCAGAGCTATCCCCTGCAAATAACTCTTGGCTGAGCGTTGCCGCATCGCGCCGCGATAGTCGCCCACTTTCGAGGCCATCCTCGATTGCCTGGTGGAGGAGAGCGAGGCTGGTATGATCGGCATGGCAGTCTCGGATCGCCCGCGCGGGCGTGGTCACGGGGATGCTTTCGACTGAGGTCACGTCACTCGGAGCGAGGTCGGCGTGATGAATGACATACTGGCCGGGCGTAGCGCGTCGGATACGGAATGTCGTAGGTAGGATGAGATGAATCTTGCCCGGATCGGCGTCCGAGATTCCGAGGAGTTCCAGAGCCGTTTGGTGCGACAGGACGCCGCGGGCGCCATGCGGCCAGAGTGACGCAGCCATGTAAGGACCGAGCGGAGAGGCTGGAACGAGGGGGTTGCGATAGAGCCCCTGCGCCACCCGCTCGATGGTGCCTCGCCGGCACATCATAAGTACGGCGTGCGGGTTGACGCCGGCCTCCCGCGCCTGCTCAGTAGTGAAATATCCGAACTGATCGAGGGCTATCTCATGGACTGTGGCGAATGCATCGCGCATCATAGGACGGACAAGACCTCACTAGACGTTACATTTCGTCCTGAACCACCGGGTTATGGATACAATGTAACGTAAGGTTACATTATGTCCACTATAGGTCGATTACAGCATGGGGTGAGAAGTCTAGCAAGCAAAATCGTCCCAGCTGTTGGGCCCACCTCCGGCTTCCCGCGGTTCGCCTAAATATGGTGTCCTTGGAACCGGCAGCAGGCCATTGTGACGATTGAAGAGACGGAGCTTGTTGTCTCCGTCATAGAAGTGCGCCTCTGCGGTCTGGGAGATCGAATCGGTGAAGAAGAGTGAATGGAAGGATGAGTTGGACGAGTTATCCGTCGGCCCCATCATTCTGTTTACACTTCCGTCCAGATCTGCATTCATGCTTCCATCGAATGCGAACTGTGACGTGGACCCTGTAAAGAACGGCGTCACTCCTGGCATACTCATCGGATAGTTCATCGTGGTCTCTCCGCCGGTTCCGAAGGCGTTCTGCTCCTTCGTGAACACTGTCGAGAGATTGCCCACGCCGTCGTAGCCCAGCTCCTTACGGTAGAAGTAGGGATAGGTCGCGTACGTGCTGTCGTTCTTGGGCGACGTCACGGTCATGAGTTCCCCGTTGGCGCTCACATCCATCACGCGTGCCGTATTGGGGTCGGCAGCGTTGTACGACATCGGCAGACGCCAGCTGTTGAGCCTGTTCCCCAGCGCGTCCACCGTGAACGCCTCGGTCGCCACGCTCCCGCTGGCGTTGGTCTCCATGCCGATCACCGAGCCCAGGCCGTGATACATCATCGTCACATCTTCGGTGGGATTGGTCGACACTCCGCTTCCCGAGAAGTGACCAGTCTTGACCCGGCCCATGTTGTCATAGGTCATGCTGTCACTCAACAAACCGATGTTGCTCACCACCACGACGGAGGTCACGTTGCCGTCGTCGTCGTAGTGCTTGGTATCCGTCACCGGACCCGTCACGCTACCAGGTGAGGTGAGCTTGTATGCCCGGCCCGCGTTATCGTAGTCGATCGTGTACGAGAGGCCATGGATGTCGGTGATCCCGGTGAGCTCGCCCGTACTGGTGCTGTACGTATAGGACTCGGTGCACGGTCCGGTGTAGCACAGCGACGGAACATTGTAACCCGTCGGATGCAGCAGCGTGCTCCGCTCTCCGTCGTCGTTGTACGCGTAGCTCAGACCGTAGATGTGCGAGTACTCGCTGTCAGGTGCCATCGAGCTTGCAAGCATGTGTGCCAGAGACTTGGCACTAAACAACGGCTCGGGATTACCACCTCCATCGCCTGCGCTGTGGTCTCCGTCTTCATCACCTGCATTCCGACCGTGTACGGACAAGCCTGCGACGGAGGTGTTAGTCGGCAGCCACGATGCCCATGTCCGTTGTTGTGGCGCTGCACCCAACGCCAGTTCATGATCCTTCGGCAGCACATACTTCGACATCGTGATGTTGCACGGACGCCAGCCATGCGCCTCGTCACCGCAGATGCCGAGAGAGTCTATCGGTGGTGGCGCCGGCTCCATGCCACCGCACTCGTCCGCAGTCCCGCGATAGGTCTGCCTCGTCTTGAGCGTGTCCCACTGGATCTGACCGTTGGGATAGTAGCCGCGCCGTACGCGAGCGTCGCCGTTGTCCGCCTGGATCAGGTTTCCTGCCACGTCATAGCTGTAGGTTGCCGTGTCGCTGGAGAAGCACGCCGCCGCACCATAGGCGTTGCCGAGCGTCACACGATCCGGAAGGCTGAAGAAACAGTAACCCGTGAAGTTGGCCGTCATGAGCGGACTCGTCATGCAGCTCGTCGAGCTGTAGGTAACGAGCGGCACGAACTTGTTCACGATCCTGTTCAGCGCATCGTACTTCATCGTCACGACGTGCTCGCCATCATTCTTCGAGATCACGTTACCGGCGGGATCATACGTGTAGTGTGTCGTCTTGACCGCTTCGAACGCTATCTTCACCCTGCCGACGGCGTCGTACTGGTAGTACGAATCCGTGTATCCGAGCGATGGGCCACGGGTACGCGTCACGTCCTTGACTCTGCCTTCCGCGTCATACTCAGTGGCTATTCGCACTGTGTCCGCCGGCAGTTCCGTCCCCACTCCAGATATCCAGGTCGGACGATGTCCGCCGTCACCGGTTGTCGCATTTTGCCGTGCAACAAAATGCGACAACCATTCGTTCCCTGCACCCCTAGAAACTCTCCAACAACCTCCTGTCCACTTTCGTCGTATCTCCCAGATACGCCCAGTGAAAATTCTTCATGTACTTCCGCGCCGCTGCCTGCACGGCCTCCGGCGTCACCGACTTGAGGTCCTCCACGAACGACATCGCGCGACGATAATCCCCCTGATACAACTGAGACCGAGCCAGAAAGTCCGCCTGCGATGCGTTGGTCTCGTTGTCCAGGAAGTACTGTGTGATGAATTGCAGCTCCAGTCGCTGCAACCCTTCGCGCGTCACGATCTCGTTCTGCAATTGCGTTATGAAGAACTTCATCAGCTTGAGCGTCGTATCGGGTGCCACCGTGGTCACGTAAAGCCCGGATGCGCTCGCCGTACGCTCCAGGAATGGCGCGTGCACGTCATACGTCAGATTCTGTCGACCGCGGATCTCGGCGAACATCTGACCCGTAAGCACCGTTGCCGCGACTCGCAGCGCTGTATAGTCAGGCGACGAAGCAAGTGGCCCGGCAACGTATCCGAGTAGATAGTTCGTCGGTAGATCCCGCTGCACCAATACCGCCGATGATGGCGTGACCGGCACGACTGGCGGCAATGTCCATTTGTACGATCCCGCCGGGAGCCGCCCGAATGTCGAGTGGATCAGTGCCTCGACGTGAGCACGTGTGACGTCGCCGACGACGACGATCAACATCCGTGATTTGACTATCTGCGACTTCTGATATTGTCTCAGGTCCGCGGCCGTGATACTGGCCAGCGAGGTTGCATTGCCGGTCTCGGCTATCGCGTACGGATGCCCGGAGAACGCGACACTGTCGGCGAGGTCCGAAACGTACGCATCCGGATCATCCCGCTCCTGCCTTTGCGCGCTCAACAGCTGCGCCCTCACCAGCTCGACTTCCGCGGGCTGAATGGCTGGATACATCAGTCGGTCCGCAAATATCGCCCACGTCGAGTCCACTCCACTCGTAATCGTTCGCGCACCGAACATCGTCCAATCCACACTCGGCGCTATCACGAAGTCGCTGCCCAGCGCCGATGTCCTGCTACGCAGGACGGCCTTGGGGTAGTGCTGCGTACCGCGCTCCGACACGGCCAGTAGAAATGGCTCGATCCCGCTTGTAGTCGGTGTCACCTGACGCACGCCGCCCAGCAGATAGACATTGGCGACCACTACGTTGTTCGACGTATTCCGACGCAGGATCACCGGAATACCGTCGACCGAAAAACTCGACGTGAGGGTGTCTGCCTCCGTTTGCGCGCCGACACTTCCAATTCCTGCACACACCAGCGCCGCAAACAGCATGACTCCGCGCAGCATCACTTGGTCCCTCCCGCTTTGAGCTCGTCAGCGGTCAGGTGAATCCGCTGCCGCCCCTCGGGTGAGATGAGCACACCGGTGATACGCGGCTTTCCGATGATGTACTTGTCGGCATATGCACGCAGATCCGCAGTCGTCTGATGCGCCATGTTGTCCACGTAGCCCATGTAATACTCGAGACTCGCGACGCTCCACCAGAATCCAAGCGTGTGCGCGAACGCTGATGCCTGCTCTCTTCCGAACGCGGATGTTACTGAGCGATGTGCCTGGACGGCTTTCAGTTCATCGGGATCGAAGTACGTAGGGGCATCCAGCTTCTTGATCTCCGAATCCAGAGCCGCGAGTGCCGGGCGCAATTTCTCCGGCGACGTCTGGCCACTTATCGTGATCGGTCCCGTGTGATTTAGCGTGTAATAGTTGACAGTCACCCCCTGCCACAGTCCGCTGTCCACCAAACGTTGCTGAAAGCGCGACCGCGGGTCGTTCAGAAGATCCGAGAACACGTCCGCCGCGTACGTCGATTTGGGATCCTTGCCGACACTCGGTCCCTGCCACTGCAACAGCACGGTCACGGCGTTGACCTGAGCCTCTGCTACGACTGCATCGCTCGCTGTGAGTGGTGGAATGTCGGGAATGGGATCGGCCACGAACGGATCCGGACCGCGTGCCCATCCGCCGAGCTGGCGCGCTGCTATGGCGAAGATACTATCCGGCTTCACATCGCCGGCGACTATCAGCACCGAGTTGTTCGGGATGTAGTACTTGTGCTGGATGAACCGCATTTTCTCAGGCGTGGTCGTCGCCACAACCTGACGATCGCCTATCACATTCTTCCGTGAGTAGTTGCCCGGATACAGCTTCATGTCCATCTGTCGCTGCAACTGGAAGAATGGACTGGACTCGTTGCGATCGTACTCGCCGATTACAACCTGTCGCTCGACGGCCAGCTCGCTCTCCAGGAACAACGGCTCGCGCAATGCCGGCGTCAGCCACTGAATTGCGCCGCGAACCGAATCCGCCGGCACGGTGAGATAGTAGCTCACCGTTTCTTCCTGCGTCGTTCCGTTGAACACGGCGCCCAGCTGCGCGGCGCGATCGAGATACATCTCGCTCTCCGGATACTGCTGGTTCGCCCGGAAGAACATGTGCTCGTACATGTGAGCAAGACCAGCATATTCAGGCGTCTGGGTGAACGAGCCGTTCCGCACGTTGACCTCGACGGTAGCGAGTGGAACGCCGTGGTTCTCCACTACTATCACCTCGAGTCCGTTCGGCAACACACGTCGCTGAATGATCTTCTCGAGAGCGGCACGCTGAGCTGGCAGAACTGCTGGCACAAGCGCCGGAAGCAAACATGCTCCGGCAACGAGTGCCAGTAACGCCAACGCCCTCTGATGCGGTCGAACTTTCATCTTCCTCACTTGCGTGGAAACATCTCGTCCCTGTTCGCGAGCTCGTACGCAGTTGCGGCGACCACCACCGCGGCCTGCTTCAGATCCTCGAGCTCCAGATGGTCATACACGTCGTTCGAGGTATGGTGCGTCCGGAGGCCATATTCGATCGGATCCTGGATGAAGTTGAACCCGGGAATACCAGCGTCGTCGAACGAAACGTGGTCCGTGCTCCCGGTATTCCCGTGCCGTACCGCTACCACACCGAGGTCATGGAACGGCCACAGAATCTGCTCGAATATCGGGATCGCCTTTGCGTTACCCTGGTCCCACACCCCACGAATCCTGCCGGTACCGTTGTCCAGGTTGAGATACGCCGAGATCTTCGGTGCCAGCTCCGGATGCTTTTTGATCCATCCCCGCGATCCATAAATCCCTTCTTCTTCGCCGCTCCACAGAGCGATCCTGATCGTACGCCTGGGGTGCAGATCGAGCGTCTTGAGGATGCGCATCGCTTCCATCATCACGATGGTGCCAGCCGCGTTGTCAGTCGCGCCATTTCCATAATGCCAGGAGTCGAGATGAGCACCAATCATCACATACTCGTCCGGCTTGTCTGTCCCACGAATATCGCCGAGTGTGTTGTATGCGTTCAGATCATCCGTGAGAAATCTGTTCTGTACGTTGAGCTGCACAGTGACGGGTACTCCGCTTGTCACGTTGCGGTACATCTCGTTGTATTGCTCCTGCTGCACTATGACGTTCGGTACGGGAATCGGCATGGCTGGATTAGTCGCGGACCAGTCTCCGCCGCCGCGTATCGTTCCGTACGCACTTCCCGAACCAGTAATCACACCAGCCACGCCGGCGGCACGCAGCAGTGAATCTCCGTGAGCCTGCTGTTTCTGAATCTTCACCAGCAGAGTGTCCCATCCGATCGCTGGGCGAGCGCGCTGATTGACCGGCGCCAGTAGCGAGTCGACCGGTGTGCGGCGCTCTTCGGGATCACGAAACTCGGGCGGCAGCGGACGTGCTGGCGCGAGCAACACGAGTGCACCGCGGAGCCTGGTGCCGTACTTGGCAATGCTGTCGACGCCGCCTTCGACCACCATCACAGGTGCCGTTATCGTCCCTTTTGTGCTTCCGGTCCACGCACTCGCTTGGCCTGGCATCGGCTGGCTGTATGGAGTGAGGATGCGGCCCTCGTACGACACGTTCTCCCAACCACGCCCGAAACGGCCCCACGGCTCGACTTCGACCCCCGTCAGCCCCCACGACTTCAGCGTCGTCGCGGTCCACTCGTTCGCCGCCTTCATCCCCGGTGAGCCGGTGAGCCGCGGTCCTATCACATCCGTTAGATGATGCGCGAGCGCCGGAATCTGGGAGCGCTCGAGTCCCTCCTGCCGTATGCGCGCGACTACACCGAGATCCACCTTCTCCTGCGCGATCTGTCCGCTCGCCTGACTCACCGGAATGGTCAGAACCAATGTGGCGGCAACCATCGCCACCGCTGGAATCGCGAACAGCGCGCGGGCGCGCAACATGACACGAGCTCTTGAATGCCCTGACATCAATGAATTCCTTTGAATCGAGTGACTGACTGAGACGTGAACTTCACGCCGTATATTTGATTGGCTATGCGATCGCACCATAACCTATGACTGGGCTCGACAACATGACGAGCGATGGCGCCGCGCCGACAGAAAACTACGCGTACGAGGACCTGGCGGCTCTGCTCGATCCGTCGCGGCTCCTTCGCGACGAGCCCATCGGTCCATACACGACGTTTCGCATCGGCGGCCCGGCGGATCTTTTCTATTCCGCCGATTCAGCCGATGATCTGGCCAACGCAATCACCGCTGCTCGGCGCACAGGTGTTGCCTTCTTCGTGCTCGGTTTGGGCGCGAACATTCTCGTTGGAGACCGGGGGTTTCGCGGGCTGGTTATCCGAAACCGCGCCCGCAGCTTCGAGTTTCACGACGACGGACACCTCCACGCGGAAAGCGGCGTTGTCATGGCCGATCTCATTCCGCAGGCAGTCGAGCGGGGATGGTCCGGCCTCGAACACTACGTTGGAATTCCCAGTACCGTTGGTGGCGCAGTATGGCAGAATCTGCACTTTCTCAGTCCAGCTCCTGAGCGCAACCGAACGATGTTCATCGCCGAAGTGGTGGACTCGTGCGACATTCTGAGCGCGGAAGGCGATCGGCGTACCGTCGGTACCGAATACTTGCAGTTCGGGTACGACGACTCGGTGTTCCACCATCGTGCGGATTACGCCCTTGCCGTCACGTTCCAGCTCGATAAAGGTGACCCGGCCGTAATGCACCGAATCATTCAGGAAAATCTCAGCTGGCGCGGTGCCAGACATCCCTGGCTGCAGTTCCATCCGTCGGCAGGCTCCATCTTCCGAAAGATCGAAGGTGTCGGAGCGGGACGTCTGATTGACCAGCTCGGCATGAAGGGGCATCGCATCGGTGGCGCTCAGATCTCGCACATCCACGCGAATATCATGGTGAACCTGGGCGGTGCAACCGCGCGCGACGTGCGCGAGCTGATCGCGCTTGCGCAACGACGCGTGAAGGATGAGCTGGGCCACGAGCTCACACCCGAGATCGCATTCGTGGGTGAATTCTGATGGCGGCAGAAAGGGATGGGACAAACGACATCGTCGTCATTCGTACGTTCCCGGACGCTATTTCTGCGCACATCGCTCAGGCCGCACTCGATGCGAACGACATTCGCTCCATCATCGTCGGCGACGACGCAGGGGGCGCGTATCCAGCACTGACATTCTCGAATGGAGTACGACTTGCCGTGCAACATTCGGATGCAGTGAAGGCGCTTCGGCTACTCGACCAGGAGGAATCATGATCCGCAAACTCAAGTCAGGCGAGTACCGCCTGTACTCGAAAAAGACCGATCCAAAGACCGGGAAGCGACGTAATCTTGGTACCTTCAATACACGCGCAGCCGCTGAGAAACACGAGCGCGACGTACAGTATTTCAAGCGACACTAACAATTTGAACGATCGTTCGATCGACGAGGTTTAAGGATGACCGCCAAGGCAACATTTGGTGCCGGATGCTTCTGGGGAACGCAGGCCACCTTCGAGAAGATTCCCGGCGTCACTGCCACGGCCGCAGGTTATGAAGGCGGGACGAAGCCCAATCCCACATACGAAGAAGTGTGCAGCCACGCCACCGGACACGCGGAAGTGGTCCAGGTCGAGTTCGATCCAGCGTTGGTGAGCTACAATACGCTGCTCGACGTCTTCTGGAACAACCACAACCCGACCAGCCTCAATCGCCAGGGCCCGGATGTGGGAACGCAGTACCGGTCGGCGATCTTCTATCACGACGAAGAGCAGAAGGAGCTGGCCGAGCAGTCAAAGGAAGTCCTTTCCGAGACCGGCCGGTTCAAGCAACCAATCGTCACGCAGATCGTGCCCGCGTCCACTTTCTGGATAGCGGAAGACTACCATCAGAGCTATCTGGATAAGCACGGCTTGGCGACGTGCCACGTCTGAGAGAGAACTCCCCTCATATGTCCCGAGAGCGCTCCTGAGTAACCTTCTCTGATGCATGAGTCCGGGAACGGAGAGGATGCCGTTACACTCGTCCATCCATCAGGAGCTTCCGCTCGCATAACCCATCACGGCGCCCATGTCGTGAGCTGGGTCGATGCGAGCGGCAAGGAACGGTTGTATCTCAGTCCCAAGGCGCAGTTCGGACCCGGTCAGGCAATTCGCGGTGGCATTCCCGTAATCTTCCCGCAGTTCGCGACCGGTCCGCTCCCGAAACATGGATTTCTCCGAACCCGTCGCTGGTCGCTGATCACCCACGTCGGCTCCAGCGCCACCTTTCGGATAACCGACGACGACCAGACCAGAGCACTCTGGCCCTATCCGTTCATAGCCGAATTGACGGTAGAGCTGGCGGAAATGCTCACGGTCTCGCTCCGAATCACCAATTCCGGCGATTCGCCATTCTCATTCACAGCGGCTCTCCATAACTATTTCGCGGTTGGCAACGTCCAACAGTCTGCGGTGCAGGGACTCTCGGGCCTTGTCTACGTGGACAAGGTCCTGTCGGGCGCCCGTTACCTCGAGGAAGCGAGCGAGCTTCGCGTGAACGGTGAAACTGATCGCATCTATATCGCCGGCCCTCGACAGGTGACGATCGCTGCAGCCATCGGCTCCAGTTCCACGGTCGTAGGGGCGGATGGGTTCGGTGACTGGGTAGTCTGGAATCCATGGCGGGAAGGATCCGCGCCGTTGGCTGACATGGGCTCTGAGGACTACCTTGAGATGTTGTGTGTGGAAGCGGCACGGATCTCCGATCCGGTGGTATTAGATGCCAGGGCCGCATGGTGCGGGACTGAGGTCATCGGCGCTACCTGAACTAGCCAACTGGCTGGGATTCATACATGGTCATGCATCCAACAAGAACGGACGCTACGGTGCTTGTCATCGACGACGAACCGGAAATTCGTCACGTCGTGCACTCCGCCCTCCGCTCAACCGTCGCGCGGGTACTCGACGCGGCAGACGGACGTAGTGCACTCGCTACGGTCAAGGCACAAACGCCGGATCTGATAGTTCTGGATCTCGGTCTTCCAGATCAATCCGGATTGGATCTCTGTCGAGCGATTCGAGCTCACTCGCTTGCGCCCATCGTCGTGCTCACGGCACGACACATCGAGTCCGACAAGGTCGCACTCCTTAACGCCGGCGCCGATGACTATGTAACCAAGCCGTTCAGCACTTCCGAATTTGCCGCCCGCGTCGCCGCGCAGATCCGACGCGCGCGAACCGCGCGCCCGGGGACCTCCGGCGCGGTCGAAGCGGACGGCATGTCGGTCAATTTCACCTCGCGTCACGCACACCGGGACGGCAAGCCGGTGCGACTCACTCCGATCGAATGGGCGATCCTGCGCGCACTTACCGCAGACCCGGGGCGCGTGTACACACATCAGCAGCTGTTCGATGCAGTCTGGGCCAGAGAGTTTGGCGACGCGCGACAGTACCTCCGGGTACACATAACCAACCTCCGCCGCAAGGTGGAGCGCGACCCCACTCATCCACGCGTCATCATCACCGAGCCTGGTGTCGGTTATAGATTCGGGACCCCGCTGGTCCAGGAATCGGCATAACGGTCAAGTGGAGCGCATGGCGCAGCTTCGCTCGAGCGCGACGATATCGGTCGTGCTGTGGTACGGTTTACTGATACTTGTAACGGTCGTCATGCACCTGACTCGCGAAACTCAGCAGAGCCAGCCGCACGTCGTCCTCATCTACCTCCTCGTCGTACTGGGCGGCAGCCTGAGCGGTGGCCGTCCGCTCGGGTTCACGCTCGCGGCCGCAGCGACCATTCTCATATCGTATTACTTCCAGCCGCCCTTCGACACTTTCTCGCTCACCAAACCGATCGACGCCGTGGTTCTTTCGGCATTCTTCGCCACGGCAGGAACCACGACGTATCTGCTCGTACGTGCACAGGAAGAAGCCGCGCAGGCACGCGCGCGCGCCGAAGAGGTCGAGCGGTTGTCGAACGAAGCAAGCCACGCAGAAGCATTGCGTGAAACCGCGCGCTTCAAGGATGTGCTCCTCGCCTCTGTATCGCACGACCTTCGCACTCCGCTCACCAGCATCAAGGCACTCGCACAGGATGCGGCGGATTCCGGCGATCCGAACGCTGTCATCATCGTTGCACAGACCGAACGGTTGAGCAAGATGGTGGCTCATCTGCTGGACATGTCACGTCTGAATGCGGGCGAATTCCCGGTCAGCATCGAGCTAAATACCGCCGAGGATCTCGTGGGCGCTGCAGTGCTTGAAATGACCGGATCGAATGGCGCCGATCGCATACGTGTCGAGATCGACTACGCAGCACCTGTGCTCATCGGTATGTTCGATTTCGTGGAATCGCTCAGAGTGCTTGTGAATCTCCTCGACAACGCGCTGGTCTATTCTCCTCCGACTTCGCCGGTCATTCTGTCCGCCACTCGCGTTGGTGATTGGCTGCAGCTGAGTGTGTCAGATCGCGGTCCCGGCGTTCCAAGGGTGGACTCCGAACGAATCTTCGAGCCCTTCTATCGTCACACGTCCACCGCGAATGCGGTACACGGTACCGGCCTTGGCCTCGCCATCTCCAAATCGCTGACAGAGGCGCAGGGTGGCCAGTTGATCTACTCCGAACGAAGCGGTGGCGGCAGCGTTTTCACGCTCCGGCTCCGCGCGGTGGGCGCTGCAGACCCTGCAGAACTGCCCGTGGAACAATAGCTGCACATTGCCCGGCAGCGCCCGATCCAGTTCCGATGTATTCTTCGTAACTGGCTTCCTCCCATCAACCACATCCAATAGCATGGCTCACTCACCGGCATTTCTCGCGTTGATTGACTCTGTACATTCATCCGTCCCCGACGTCACCGTGGAGCATACGCGAGCGCGGCTGCGCGCCAACCCCGATCTCAAATTCGTGGATGTTCGCGAAGACAGCGAGTGGGCCGCAGGTCACGCGTCCGGCGCAATCCACATTGGAAAGGGCGTCATCGAACGCGACATCGAAGAGAAGATACCAGACAAGAACGCAGAGTTGATTCTCTATTGCGGTGGCGGCTTTCGATCCGTCCTCGCCGGCGACGCACTCAAGAAGATGGGTTACACCAACGTGTCGTCGATGGCCGGTGGATGGCGGGAATGGAAGGTGGTAGGAGCACCGACTGAACAGCCCTGAGCAACTGCAGGAAAAATCGTTCAGATGCCGGGGTGATCAGATCGATCACCTTGCTATATTGATGGGCCGCTCGACCCATCTCCTCCGCGTTTCGCTCCATTGATTCCGTGATTCTAATAGCCTTGCTCGCTGCCGTATCGCTCGGCAGCACTTCGATCAGCACCGCACGCGCCTCCTCCATCGACGCCTCGTTTCTCGCGACGGCATCGTTTCAGGCTACTGCGCAAAAACCCGCGAAAACCTCCGACTCGACTCGCAGCCACAAGGCTCGCGCGAAGAAGAGCTCCAAGGCGTCCAGGAGTCACTCGGCGGCCGACACGATTCCAAGTAGGAAGGTCCCACCTCAACCAGCGTTCACGGTCACGCCGTTACCGAATTCGCTGCTCCCAAAGAATCGAATCGTCGTGTACTACGGTAACCCGCTCTCCAAAAAGATGGGCGTGCTGGGCGAGTACCCTGAGTCAGTCATGCTGGCGAAGCTGCAACAGGAGGTTCATAACTTCCAGGTCGCGGATCCTGCCACACCGGTGAAGCCTGGGCTGCATCTCATTGTCTCTGTTGCACAGGGATCGCCGGGCAAGAATGGCACGTACCGCTTGCGCATGACCGATTCATTGATCGACCACTGGTGCAAACTCGCGGAGAGCAAGGGATATATCATCTTTCTAGACGTGCAGGTCGGACACAGCACGGTCCAGTCCGAGCTCCAACCACTCATCCCTTATCTCAAACGACCGTACGTGCACCTCGCGCTCGATCCGGAATTTTCGATGCACCACGGATCAGAAGGAGTCGTTCCGGGACGTAAGGTGGGAGTGATGGACGCGGCAGAGATCAATTACGCCATCAAGACCCTGGCTGATATCGTCAAACAGAACAATCTTCCGCCCAAGGTGCTGGTGATTCACCGCTATACGCAGAAGATGGTCACCAACTACCGGGAGATCCGGCCTGTACCCGAAGTTCAGGTCGTGATGAACATGGACGGCTTTGGTCCGCCATGGCTCAAGCGTGATTCATACGACGCTTACGAACGCATGCAGCCGGTTCAGTACACCGGCTTCAAGCTCTTCTATAAGAACGACAAGCCGATGCTGACGCGCGAAGAGGTAGTGAAGCTCAAGCCATCGCCACTCTTCATCACGTTCCAGTAGAGCTCGATCCAGCTCTGGAACGATTGTCCACACTGAATAGGGCGCCCAACGAGGCGCCCTATTTCTTCGTACAATCTTAACACCTGCTTCACCTTACAGACCTCAAAACCTGCTCAACGAGACTCCATGACCAGCAGACGAGACTTCCTGAAAACCGCCGCGATTGGTGCCGTCGCCGCAGCCGGCACTTCGCGGATCGCCAGAGCCGAGTCACTACTGAATCCGTGGAGCAGTGACACAGGCGACCCGATGGCCAATGAGGTCGCGCTCTCCGCAATTCAGGCTGCGAAGGACGCCGGCGCATCCTATTCGGATGCGCGCGTCGGACGCTACCGCCGTCAGTTCATTGCTGCACGCGAGCACCAGATTACCGGAGTCAACGATTCGGAATCTTTCGGGATTGGCGTGCGCGCTCTCGTCAACGGTGCGTGGGGATTCGCGGCGACGCGTGACGTATCGCGCGAGGGAGCGGTCCGCGTCGCGCAACAGGCCGTTAAAGTTGCACGCGCAGCCAGGGCTGTTACACACACGCCCGTCGTGCTCGCACCGACACCCGCCGTCAAAGGTTCCTGGCGCACACCGGTTCAACAGGATCCGATCGACGTTCCGATCGAGGACAAGGTCGCGCTCCTGCTGGCCGCCAATGAGGCGGCCCTCAAGGTTCCCGGGGTTCGCTTCGCCAATTCGGGCCTCGCTCTTCTACGCGAAGAAAAGACGCTCGCCACAACCGATGGAACGCTCATCACGCAGACGTTCGTGCGTGTTGGACCTTCGTTCACGGTCACAGCCATCGGCGATGGTGATTTTCAATCCTACACAGAAGAGATGGCGCCACGCGGCTCGGGCTGGGAATACGTCACGTCGCTCGACATGGTCGGCAACGCGCCAAAGTGGGCAGCGATCGCGGCGGAGAAGCTCACCGCTAAATCAGTGGACGTCGGCCGTTACGATCTCATTCTCGATCCCACGAACCTCTGGCTCACAATACACGAATCGGTTGGTCATCCAACCGAGCTCGACCGTGCGCGCGGTTACGAAGCCAACTATGCGGGAACCAGTTTCGTTGCGCCGCCGGAAAAGATGATCGGCAAGCTCAAGTATGGTTCGCGGTTGATGAACATCCAGGCCGATCGCATACAGCAGGATTCTCTCAGCCGGTGCGCATGGGACGACGAAGGCGTTGCCGCCGAGTCGTGGCTCCTGATCAAGGATGGAATGTTCCATGACTATCAGACAGTACGCGATCAGGCTCCGGCAATTGCATCACTCAATGGAGTGAATCATTCGCATGGCTGCTCCTTCGCCGACTCATGGGATACCGTTCAGTTTCAGCGCATGCCGAACGTATCACTCCTTCCAGGCAATGCAGACACCACGATCGATGACATAATTGCCGACACGGATCGGGGAGTCGTCATCAAGAACCGCGGATCCTGGTCGATCGACCAGCAACGCTACAACTTCCAGTTCTCCGGACAGGTCTTCTACGAAGTCAGGAAGGGCAAGATCACCGGAATGCTGAAGGATGTAGCGTACCAGGCACGCACCCCGGATTTCTGGGGCTCGATGGACATGATCGGTGGCAAACGATCCTACTGGCTCGGCGGCACATTCTCCGACGGAAAGGGCGAGCCCGGACAGTCGAGCTCGGTCAGTCATGGATGTGTGCCAGCAAGATTCCGACAGGTGAACATCATCAACACGGCGAGGAGCGTCTGATGGCCGATACCCTCATGACCCGCGACGCGATGCAGACGCTCGCGAAACGCATTCTCGCAATGAGCAGCGCGGACGAGACCCGCGTCAACATAAGCAGCGACGCCGCTGGCAACACGCGCTTCGCAGCCGGCGACATAACCACGAGCGGCGATACCGAAGACACCGTCATCTCGATCACGAGTACCGTTGGTGGCCGCCGTGCGTCGTCCACAACCAACCTGATGGACGATGCATCGCTCAAGCGTGCAGTGGATACCGCTGAACGCCTCGCCAGGCTTTCACCGCAGGACCCCGAGCTCGTTCCGGAACTCGGACCGCAGCAATACCAGAACGTAGACGCGAGCAACGCAGACGTATCCGATCTCAACGCTGCATCGCGCGCTCACGCAGTGGAGCAACTCATTACCGCTGCACGCGCGCCAGGCGGCGCAATGCCAATAGATCCAGCAACTCTCTTCGTTGCTGGATTTCTTGAAGCCAGAAGCGGAGCGCGCGGCGTTGCCACATCGAAAGGCCTGTTCGCATATCACGCCAGCACCGACGTATCGCTGTCGTGCACGGCCAGAACGCCCGACGGCACTGGTTCAGGTTACGCGTCCGCAGGTGGCCGTGCCTGGACGGCAGTCGACCCCGGCGCGCTCGGCAGACGCGCAGCACAGAAAGCGCTGGCATCACGTAATCCCGTCGCGATCGAGCCTGGTCGTTACACCGTCATTCTCGAGCCACGCGCTGTTGCGGACTTCATCCCCGGACTCATGGGCTCGCTCAATGCGCGCTCTGCCGACGAAGGCCGCAGCGCATTCTCGAAGAAGGGCGGAGGCACGAAACTCGGCGAGAAGATCGTGGACGAGCGCATCACGATGCTCTCCGATCCCTTCGACCCCGACCTGCGCGGCCAACCGTTCGACAGCGACGGCCTCCCACTCAAGCGCGTCGTCTGGATCGAGAACGGTGTCCTCAAGAACCTCGCGTATTCACGCTTCTGGGCCACAAAGAAGGGTGTGGAACCGACAGGCGGTGGCGGCGGTGGATTCGGTCGCAACCCTGCTGGACTTAAGCTGGCTGGCGGAACAAAGTCGGTCGACGAGCTCATTGCCGGAACAGACCGCGGCGTTCTCGTCACCCACTTCTTCTACATACGCTCGCTCGACCAACGTACCGTTCTCCTGACAGGGCTCACACGTGACGGCACGTTTCTCATCGAGAACGGCAAGATCACCAAGAGCATCAAGAATTTCCGCTGGAACGACAGCCCGCTTCTATCACTTGCACGCCTTGCCGACATCGGCAAGGCAGAACCGGTCGAGGCAGGACTCGTAATGCCATCGTTGAAGATCAACGATTTCACATTCTCGTCGCTCTCCGACGCCGTGTAATCAGGACGTCGTCATTCCCGCGAACGCGGGAATCCATGTTACATGATGTCATAATCAAACCCCTGCACGGACCGTGTCCGTGCAGGGGTTTTCATTTCTCCGGCGTCTTTTCCGATCGCGGCCGCACTGCAAGATCCGCTGCCAGCCACACGAGCCGGGAAATCGGATACAATGCAATCGGAAGAATGATCATCGCTGCCACGAGTCCGTACTGAAGTAGATCCCATGGTACACGCGGATACGTCAGTACCAGCACCCCCAAAAACCCAACGGCAAAAATGATGAAACACAACGTGATGTTGAGCAGCATCCCGCCGATGTAGTAATCGCTTTCCTCGCCCCGCTCGAGTGCAATTCCACACGTCGGGCAGTGCGTTCGAAGATGAAACCAATCCTTCAACACCGGCCCGCCGCCACAGTTGGGACACCGCAGAATCAATGCTCGTCCAACCATTCGAGCCGCGGTACCGAATCCCGGCCAGGACAACCCTTCCGACTCACCCATTTGTGACAACGCTCACCTAGTATAGATACGTCTAATGCTAATATCCGGCCGCGACGGGATCTGGCCGTCTTCGACCAGGTCCATCGAGCCTACCGCCTCATCGCATCAATGCCCATTTTGGGTAGCATGAATTCACAACTCCGCCGTTGCCTGACGACGCTCACGGCAGCTCTCATATCTGTCGCACTTCCTGCCTCCGCTTCATCCCAGGGAACGTTCGTCGCACGTACGGTCGCCCCCAATTCGGGTGAACAACGGCATCTCGTCAACATCCGGCAGCTCACAAACGGTGGCGAGAACGCAGAAGCCTATTTCAGCGCTGACAGCAAGCGGCTCATTTTCCAGAGTACGCGCGACGGACGGACGTGCGACCAGCAATACATCATGAACACCGATGGCACCGGCGTTCACCGGGTATCGAACGGCAAGGGAAAGACGACCTGCGGCTATTTCATGGATGGCGATCGACGCATCTTCTTCGCGTCCAGCAGCGCGGTGGATACCGCCTGCACCCCGCGCCCCGATCCTTCCAAGGGGTACGTCTGGCGCCTGGATCCATACGACATCTACACCGCCAATCCCGACGGATCGAACCTCAAGCGTCTCACCAGGTACGGCGTCTACACCGCCGAAGGCGTCCTTTCGCCCGATGGCAAGCGGATCGTGTTCACATCGCTGAAGGACGGCGACCTCGACATCTACACGATGAACGCAGACGGAACCAACGTCAAACAGCTCACTCACGCCCAGGGCTACGACGGTGGCCCGTGGTGGTCGCCTGACGGAACGAAGATCGTGTACCGCGCCTTCCATCCAACCAGCCCAAAGGATATTGCCGACTACAAGTCGCTACTCGCCCAGCGTCTGGTGCGTCCCAACAAGATGGATCTGTGGACGATGAACGCTGACGGATCCGACCAACGTCAGATCACCCACTTGGGCGGCGCCAGCTTTGGGCCATCGTGGACCCCCGACGGCAAAAAGATCGTCTTCTCATCCAACTACCACACCGATCCCAAGCTCGGCAACTTCGACGTTTTTCTCATCAACCCGGACGGGACCGGGCTGGAGCAGATTACGACCAACCCCACCTTCGACGGCTTCCCCATGTTCAGTCCGGACGGCAAGAAGTTGGTCTGGGCATCGAACCGGCTGGTGAAGAACCCGCACGAAACCAACGTCTTCATAGCCGACTGGCGCAACTGAAGCGGGGACGGAGTAGGGACGGAGTGGGGACGGAGTGGGGACGGAGTGGGGACGGAGTAGGGACGGAGTGGGGACGGACTCCGGAGGAACTTTCTGCCGGGGGGCGGACTTCGCTCGGACCCGGGACCGAGCCCCAATCCATATTTCCCAGGCCGAGTTTACCGTCATCCCCCGACAACAGCCTTATTCCTTCGTCTCGCTATCCCGGTCGATTTCCGCGAATTTGTCGCGATCCTGTTTCGATACTGGCCCTGTCTTGGCGCTGTGATGGATCTGATCGACCTCTTCCTTGTTCTCCTCGATCAGATGCTCGTCCGTCGGGTGGAACTTGCGATCGGTCGCTGGCACCAATCGCTGGCCCTTGTATGATTGCGTCACTCGTCAATCCTCGCTTTAAGGTTTTTACCAGAAAGCGTTCACGATGCGTGCCGAGGCTACCACTTTCGATCGTTTGTGGGCAGGCCGTCAGCCTGCCGAGCTGTCCACCAGACTCGTCCATTCCTCGAGAGCCCGGTCCAGACTGCGCCGCACACGATCGAGATCCTTGCCCAACTTCACCGCGCGCGCAGCCCCGTCGGTCGTCCCGTATAGCGAGGGATCCTCGAGGGTTCGAGTCAGTTCAGCTACCTGCGCTTCGAGCTCCTCGACCCGGGATTCGGCCTCTTCTGCGCTCCGTTTCATGTCCCGCTTCGACGCGCGTTCCTTCTCCATGTCGGACTCGTGTCGCCGGGTTTTCTGCTTCTCGCGTACCCGGCGAAGACCCTCTTCCTCCTCTGCGCTGACCCGGGCTGCATGCTCGCGCTCCTCGCTCGCTACTTCCCATTCGGCAAAGGTGCCGGCGAAGTCGGTGACATGCGTGTCGTGCAGGACCCAGACGCGCGTGCACAGAGCCCTCAGCAGCGCGCGGTCATGGCTCACGAGGATTACCGTCCCCTCGTAACCCTCGATCGCATCCTCGATCGCCTCGATCGATTCGACGTCGAGGTGATTGGTCGGCTCGTCGAAGATCAGCAGGTTCGCTCGCGACAGCATCATCATCGCGAGAGCGACACGCGCCCGCTCTCCGCCTGACAGCGTCGCCGCGGTTCGGGCAGTCTCCTCACCCGAGAAGCCGAAGCGGCCCAGGTGACCGTAGACCAGTCCACGCTCCCACTGTGGACGCATGTCGCTGATGACGTTGTACAGCGTCTTGTCACTCGGCACCTGCGCCATGTCCTGCCTGTAGTACTCCACTGTGATGGAGCCGCCCATCCTGAGTACCCCTGCCTGCGGCGCCCTGTCTCCGATCAGCGTCTTCAGAAAGGTCGATTTCCCGGCGCCGTTTGGACCAACGATCCCCAGCCGGTCTCCGCGATTGACGACCGATGTCAGGTCGCTGATCAGCGTCCGACCATCGACTCCCACGGTGACGTGGTCCGCGACGACCACCTGATCGCCGCCGCGCTCGAGCGTCTGGAGCCGCAGCGCCATCGTACCGCTCTCGCCCGGCGGCGGGCTCAACCGGCCCACCCGCTCCAGGCGCTTGCGGCGCCCCTTCGCCTGCTTGGAATTCTGGCCAGCGATGTTACGCCGGATGTAATCCTCCTCCTCGGCAATCACACGCGACTGCTTCGAGAAGGCGCGTTGCGCCGCTAACCGGCGCTCCGCACGCTGGCGAACGAATTCCTCGTAACCGCAAGCGTAGGCCGTGGCTGTGCCCGCCTCGAAGTGAAGCATATGATCCGCCACCTCCGCGAGAAACGCGCGGTCGTGGCTTACGAGCAGGATCGTCTTGTCGGTCTCACGCAGGTACGACTCCAGCCATGCGGTCGTATCCAGATCGAGATGGTTGGTGGGCTCGTCCAGAAGAAGGACTTCTGCCGTGCTCACCAGCTGTCTCGCAAGTCCAACTCGGCCGCGCTCTCCGCCGCTCAGGTGAGCGAGCGGCCGCGTGCGCGACTCCACGGGATCGAACCCAAGCCCGTGCAGCACGGCGTCGACGCGCGGCGCGAACGTATATCCACCTTCGCGCTCGAACCGTTCGAGATCGCGCGAATAGCGGTCCAGATCACGCTCCGTGCACGCCTCACCGAGCTCGCCCAGTCGATTCGCCTGATCCGCGAGAGATTTCTCCAGTGCCAGCAGTTCCGCGAAGGGGCCGGCTGCTGCCTCCCATACCGTGGTCGCGCCCTCGAAATCCCGATGCTGATCCAGCACCGAGATCTTCATCGTGGGAGACTTCGCCACCGCCCCTGAAGTGGGACGCAGCTCACCGGTGATCAGCTTGAACAGCGTGGTCTTTCCCGTACCATTGCGCCCGACAATGCCCCACCGCTCGCCCTCGGCGACGGTGAACGTGATGTCCTTGAATAATGTCGTCGCGCCAAATTCTACCGACGCGTTGGAGACGGATATGAGAGTCAACTTTGATTCTTGCTTAACGTGGTTACGAGCCGAAATGTAAACCACGTATTCAAATGGCCGGTCGCATGGCTCGTTTGAGGCAGCGGCTCATGTCACCCGGCAGATGCAACCCATGACTTCCACTCCGTCTCGGCGAGGCCTATGGTGACCTTCTGGCCGAAACGCACCATCGGCTGCATCAGCAGGAGCGGCTCCTCCGCGAGCTTCGCGAGCCAACTGTCGTCGCCCATGCGCGCATGCTGCAATCCGAGATCGAGATAACGCGGCGATTTTTTGTCGATGAGAGATCCGACTCCGAACTTCTGAGCGAATCGCCTCAACTCTCCCAGCGAGGCTGCGCGCTCGTTCAGGTCCACGAAGTGAATCTTCACTCGTCGTTCGGTAAAGAACCGCTGCGCCTTTCGCGTGTCGGCACTCTTCTTCGTGCCGAAGATTTGCACTTCCATCCTCGCTAATTTAACGAGATGAGTGACGTTTCCATTCGTTATAGATCCGCCTGGTGGGTGCCTGGTACGCACGCGCAGACGCTGTGGGGTAAGCTCGTCCGCCGCCAACAGTTGGTACCGACGCGCTTGGAGCGATGGGAAACGCCGGATGACGACTTCCTCGAAATCCATCGACTCGATGCACCAGCAACGCCGGGTAATGATCGCGCCCACATACCGCACGTGCTGCTTCTGCACGGACTCGAAGGCTCCATCCACTCCCATTACGCACAGGCGTTGCTCGCCGAGATGCAGCGCCGCGGATGGAGCGCCGATCTGCTGATATGGCGTTCGTGCGGAAGCGAGCCCAATCGTGCGCGCCGTTTCTACCACTCCGGCGAGACAGGCGACCTTGCATTCGTGCTTCGCCGAATTGCGCTCAATCGCCCAAACGCGCCACTCGCCGTCGCTGGCGTGTCGCTCGGCGGAAATATTCTGCTCAAGTACCTCGGCCAAGAACGAGAGAAAGCGAACGCGCCGTTGGTTGCCGCAGCTACCGTATCAGTCCCGTTCGATCTCGGACGCGGCTCCGATTGCATCAACCGCGGCTTCTCACGTCTGTATCAGAAGTATTTTCTCGACTCGCTCAAGCAGAAGGCGATCGAAAAACAATCACGATACCCGGACCTGCCAACGGCCGATCGCATAAATGCCATCACCACCCTGCGTGGCTTCGACGACGCCGTTACCGCACCCGTCCACGGCTTCGATGACGCGATAGATTATTACACGCGCTCGAGCTCCATTCAGTATCTGCACGCAGTCACAGTGGACACGCTCCTTCTCAATGCCGTGGATGATCCGTTCCTGCCACCCGATGTTCTTGTGGAAGTCTCTCGTATAGCGGAGCAGAATCCCCACTTGATACTGGACTTTCCGAGGGGAGGCGGTCATGCTGGATTCGTCGGAGGCTGGAATCCATTCCGTCCCGTGTACTATCTCGAGCGACGGGTCGGTGACTTCTTCGCCGAAAAGTTCGCGTTGGCTGCACGAAGTCAGGTCAACCCTTAACCGAACATCACTCATGCGCATCATTACTGCACTGGTAAGCTCGGTACTCATTGCGGTACCATCCCTGATGTTGGCGCAAGGTGGGATGACACACGACATGTCCTCGCATGATATGTCCATGCACGCATCGGCAAACGCGGCTGACGATACCACGCTTCCGCCGGACGCAGAGCATTCACTTGCGCGCCTCGACGCATCGCCGCGACACGGTCAGTGGGTAATGCTCAAGACGTCGACGGGCGATTCGCTCCACGCCTGGATTGTCTATCCGGAACGTGCAACCAAGGCGCCCGTTGTCGTCGTCATCCACGAGATATTCGGCATGAGCACATGGATTCGCGCAGTCACGGATCAGCTCGCCAAGGAAGGCTACATCGCGATCGCCCCGGATCTCATACCCGGTGGAAAGATTCCCGCAGGCGCCGATACACTCACGAATCAGGAAGGCGTGGCCGCTGTCTCCAAACTCAACCCGGCCAACGTGCAGGCCGGTATTACCGCCGCGGCGAACTACGCGATGGGACTTCCATCGGCACTGCACAAATACGGAGTCGTGGGCTTCTGCTGGGGCGGCACCGCTTCATTCGCACACGCCGTCGTCTCACCATCCCTCGGCGCATCCGTCGTGTACTACGGAACCTCGCCGAGCGCAGCGGATCTGATGTCTGTCAGGGCGCCCGTGCTCGGGTTGTACGGCGGCAGTGATGCGCGGGTTGTTGCAACGATGCCCCCCGCCGACTCGGCGATGAAGGCGATGCACAAGACTTACGAGCCGCACATCTTCGAAGGCGCGGGCCATGGCTTCCTCAGAGCGCAGATGGGCAACAATGGCGCGAACATGACCGCAACACAGAAGGCATGGCCCGCAACAATCGCGTGGTTCCGAAAGTATCTTGGTTCATGATGTCGCTGCGCGAAACTGAGATTGTCTTTTACGCCGTCGTCTTCGGCGCCGGGTTGTTCATCGGCGTTTATGCAATGCTGCACGGCACGGTCCGCAAGGGACACGAGCCAGGCGCGATAAGATTTCCGATGGCCGGTTTCAACACGCCGGTCATCGGTGCAGCGCTTGGAGCATTCGGAGCAGTTGGTTACTTGGCAACGAAATATTCGCAATATGATACTATTATCATATTGATCGCTGCTCTCGTAGCCGGAGCCGCCGGCTGGTCAGGCATGACGGTCCTCATGGCCAAGTGGGCACTACGCGGATCGCTCAATGACCCGCACGAGGAAATCGAGGAGCTGCAGGGAACCGTCGCGACCGTTACGCAACCCATTACGCCGACCGAACTCGGCGAAATTTCGTTCTCGTTCCGCGGATCGCCGACACGCGCCCCAGCACGCAGCATCGCCGGCGACGCAGTCGCCACAGGGACCGAAGTCGTCATCGACAAGATCGAGAACGGTATCGCCGACGTCGAACGGTGGTCCATCGTGGAACAGCGCCTGTAGGGCGCGGATTCTTCCGCGCCTGGCCCATTTACGCGTTATCGAAATCAGCGATCACCGGACGTATCCGCGCCTGGCCCCTTAACGCGTTATCGGATTTGGATCAACGCCGCGTCGATGCGTCGCGCACCGCACCTGTCCCTATACGCGCGATCGGAATCCGATCAGCACATCGTGCGTTACCGCGCCCCCGCAACATCGAACCGAACGTTACGCACCGTCACGTCAACAGCCTTGTTGAACTTCCTGAGCGCCGTGCTCCCAAATCTCCGAAACGCAGGAGCGTCCGCACGTATGCGCACTGTGTATCGCCCGTTTCCGGGAACCGGCACGTTCAAGCCGTAATGATTCATCCACGGATGCCACGTAAACGGCATCAGGTACGTGTCGATCTCTCGCCTGCGTGAATCCAGAATTGTAGCGCGCACCTTCAACCCGGGTATGAACCGCCCCGTGGTTGCATCACGTATGCTCACGTCGAGATGAGCAACCGGTCCAATGTTACCGTTCGGGCTGTCATAGCTCAGCTGTCCATTCCGAGCCTCCCATGTTCCGCGCGCAGCCTGTACCACCACAGCTACCTTGTAATCACCTGAGCGCACCTGGGATCCGCTAACGTCGGCACTGCGCAACATTTCTGAAAGCGGCCGATCGATCACATCACCTTCCTCACGTGCAAGACTCACTGTCTGGCGTGACTCGCCGCGCGCCAGACGCTCCGATGCCACCGCAAGTGAATCCGGCGAAACGACGACGTGCGTGAATCTCGTCATCACCTTCCCGATGAACCGATCACCGTTGACCTGATCGTGCCTGCCATACGTCGGCATCGAGATGTACACGCGCAACGTGAATGGACTCGACGGAAGAACGAGGTTCTCCCCATACCGATTGAGAATCGGATGCCACTCGAATGGAAGCAGGGCACTCCGTTCGTCGCCGGAATCCTCGTCGTGCAGCACCGCACGAACTTCCAGCCCCTGAACCATCCGTCCGTCCGCTGCGTCTCGTACCACTACCGCAACGTGCGCCGATCCCGGCACGACTGTCGTATGATGCGCTGGCAGATTCGGCTGAGCAGCTTCGAGATCGTAGTAGTCGTCGGCCGGCGTTATCAGGTAGGTGGTGAGGTATTCGCCAGCCGCCATATCACCGCTTGCTGCCGCTTCCTCGCCTTTGACCCAATCCACTTCGCGACCCAGTGCCTTGCCCTCATCCAGCGCGCGATCGAGTTGCGAGGACGTTGCATCTTCGCTTTCCCGAAGCGATGGCATCACAGGCGGAGTCGGGATTTCTACCGGAACGACGCGCGCAGCCACTTTGGCTGGCTCCGATTTCGGAAAGGGCGCAGCGACCTGAGTACGCGCAGCGCAGCCTGCACACACGGCAACGACAATCACGCCGACGATTGATACGTACCCACGCGTTGGCATCGCGGCGCGTGGCCAGCGTGTCACTATCAGGTCAAGCAGATGTTACGAATACGCCAATCCATTCAGGCCAGTTTCCACTGAGCTCGAAGAAGTCGTCGAAGTAGCGAAGTCCGATCGTTTCCAGCTGAATCACCAGATCGCTCAACATGTCGTCTGATGGCAGCGGGCCGATCGCTATCAATCCTCCTTCGACCATGAATTCTTCATCGGTCAGATTGAAGCGCACATCGATGGCGTGGCGCTCGAGCCCCACGCGCTCGAACGCTTCGCGCCGGATGAAGACCGTAGGACGGTCACGAGTAACGGAGATCGGCATGGTCCAAAGTTAGTGGTGTGCCCTACATTTATAACGGGACGCCACCACCATGCAAAGTTTTGAATCCTCGTTTGACGTAATCGTCATAGGCGCCGGCCACGCGGGCACCGAAGCGGCCGTTGCCGCTGCGCGGCTCGGTGCATCCGTCGCCCTCATCACCAGCGCGCTCGAAACTATAGGGCAGATGTCCTGCAATCCGGCCATCGGCGGGGTTGCCAAGGGCACCGTGGTCCGTGAAGTGGACGCACTCGGCGGAATCATGGGCCGAGCCACCGATCTGGCCTCATTGCAGTTCCGGATGCTCAATCGGAGCAAGGGACCGGCAGTATGGTCTCCCCGCGCGCAGTGCGATCGCGGCCTCTACCGTAGGGCAGCACGCAGCCTCATCGAGGAACAGCCCAACCTTCAGACCATCCAGGGTACTGTCGCCCGGCTCATCATGGATGAGGCCGGTGCAACCGTACGCGGTGCGGAGACGCTCGAAGGCAGGAAGTTCGGCGCGCGCTGCGTCGTGATTACCGCCGGTACGTTTCTGAGAGGGCGCATCCACATCGGTACGGAAATGAGCCTTTCCGGCGGTAGAGCCGGTGAGTCCGCCACTACCCATCTCGCCGAACAGCTCGAGCGTGCTGGACTTACGGTGGAAAGGTTCAAGACTGGCACGCCGCCCCGCATTGATGGACGGTCTGTCGATTTCTCGCAGCTCCAGGTCCAGGAAAGCGAAATCAATCAGTTTGATTACTCCTGGTCGCATTTCTGGCCTGTACCACGGTCGACCGCCGCCGGTACTCGTCATCCCGCTCAGCTCCCGTGCTGGATCACCTACCTCGGCGCGCCCGGCAAGCAGATAATCGCTGACAACATTGGCAAGTCGGCCATGTACGGCGGTGCGATTTCCGCCCGAGGCCCACGCTACTGTCCATCCGTCGAGGACAAGATCCTCAGATTTCCGGACGCCGAGCGTCACCAGATATTCCTCGAGCCGGAAGGTCACGACACGAGCGAGCTCTATGTCAACGGGCTTTCGACCTCACTTCCTGCCGACGTGCAGGTCGAGATCCTCCATAGCATCCCCGGGCTCGAGCGCGCCCGCATGAACCGCGCGGGCTATGCGATCGAATACGATTACTATCCTCCCACGCAGCTCGACCCGTCGCTGCAGGTCAAGGCCATTGACGGCTTGTACTTCGCCGGCCAGATCAACGGCACAACGGGCTACGAGGAAGCCGCCGGCCAGGGAGTAGTTGCCGGCCTGAACGCCGGCCTCGCTTGCACAGGTCGAAACCCGATCATGCTTGGCCGACACACGTCGTACATCGGAGTCCTGATCGACGATCTCGTGACGCGTGGCGTGGACGAGCCGTACCGCCTGTTCACCTCCCGTTCCGAGTTTCGCCTTACCGTGCGACAGGACAATGCGATCGAGCGTCTCGCACCCATTGCTCTCGAGTTGGGCCTGTATGACGAGCGGGAGCGTCAGGTCGTCGAGCGCCGTTTCGCAGCTGATCGCGAGACGCGCAGACTGGCTGAAGAAACCAGCATTCGTCCCGATCAGGCTGCGCCGATCCTGTCCGATATCGATAGCAACGCACTGGTGCACTCCGTGAAAATCACCGAAGTCGCACGGCGTCAGAACGTTTCCCTTGCTTCCCTGTTCGCCGCCGTCGGCGTTGGACAGGACCTCGATCCCGCAGCAGTCCTCTCGACAGAGCTCGAAATCAAGTACGCCGGCTACTTCGACCGCGAGCGTATTCAGGCAGATAAGATCAAGCGGATGGGTGAGTTCTCCCTCCCGGGAGATCTCGATTATGCTCGAATGGCCTCACTCACTCTCGAAGCGCGCCACAAGCTGACCGCAATTCGACCTCGTTCCCTGGCTCAGGTCTCCCGTATTCCCGGAGTCAGCCCCAACGACATCCAGAACCTCGTCATAGAAGTCGAGCGACATCACAAGCGGGGCGCTACCAGCTAGCCACCTGGATCGGCCGTCGTACCGCTTGTTCCTTTCGATTCTGGAACGTCGTATTTTCTTTCGTCTCCTTTCGAAGGAAGCGTGCGTTTGGTCGAAATATCGATCGCCGATGGCATGGCCGTCTTCGATGTCCAGGGCATGGATAAGTTCTGGGCACTCAGGAGCCAGATCCGAATCCCGCTCGTACACATTACCGGTGTAACGATAGATCCCGAAGCAGCACGCGGATGGTGGCATGGCCTTCGTATGCCCGGCACCCAGATTCCAGGCGTCATTACTGCCGGCACATTCTATCAGCATGGCAGACGCGTCTTCTATGATGTGCACGATACGGACAACACAATAGTCATAGCGCTGAACCACGAGAAGTTCGATCAGCTGGTCGTTGAAGTTGCAGATCCGGAAGTCGAAGTGAGGAAACTTTCTGCCGCATTGAAGTCCGCATCGTAACTGTCAGCCTGGCTGCAATCAGTCATCGACGCGGAGTTGGCGCGCAAATGATTCCGATGGCCGCTCCATTCGGAAGTGCGGCTCTCACGGTTGGTGGCATGAAGGTTACAGTTAGCGAGTAGCAATTCACGACACGTTCGCTGAGGGTTTCGTCGCATCGCTGATCCAGTATCCCCTGTAAACAAGCCAGTTACAGACCCGGACGCCGCTCGTAATCTGGGCTTCGGAAATCGCATCGCGGTAGATAGTCGCGTAAGGCTACTAAATCGCGACGGCACGTTCAATGTAGAACTCGCAGGAACCAAGGGCAGGCACATATTCGCTCCATACCACGCCTTGCTGGGCATGGGATGGGGACGCTTCCTGCTCATCATCGCGACGTTCTACGTCGTTGTGAATGCTGTGTTCGGACTCGGCTATCTCGCGTGCGGCCGCAACGCACTGGCTGGTGCTGGTTTCGCTGGGCACTCCACGCTGTTCAGTGACTACTTCCGTGCCTACTTCTTCAGCGTCGAGACATTCGGTACCATCGGCTACGGTAATATCGCGCCGGTCGGGATGCCGGCGAATATTCTGCTTAGTATCGAGTCGTTCATTGGATTGCTGAGTGCAGCACTCGCGACAGGTCTGGTGTTCGCGCGATTCTCCCGACCGAGTGCTGCAATCATGTATAGCAGGCACGCGCTGATCGCACCGTACCGTGGTATCAGAGCGTTCATGTTCCGTTGCGCAAACGAACGCAGCAATCAATTGATCGAAGTGTCGGTACAAATCATGTACAGCAGGATCGCCGTGCGGCCGAACGGTGAGCGTGTGCGAGAGTTCACATCGCTGCCGCTCGAATTCGACAAGGTCACGTTCTTCGCGCTGAGCTGGACCGTCGTGCACCCGATCGATGAATCCAGTCCGTTGTTCCACTGCACTGCTGAAACACTGGTAGCAAACGAAGCAGAATTCCTCGTCCTGCTCTCGGGAAACGATGAAACGTTTTCGCAAACCGTGCACTCCCGAACGTCGTACAAGGCGAACGAGATTATCTGGAACGCGCGATTCCGTTCGATGTTCATCGAGTCCACCACGAGGGGTACCACGGGAATGGATCTCGCGCGCATCCACGATTACGAGCCGGTAACGCCCTGACGTTCGAGCTCCTCCTTCCGCCGAGGCAGCCGGCACAATAGCTGCCGCATCGGTGTTCCAACACCAGGGGCGAACCCAACGTCCTTTCTACAAATTTCCTGGAGCCTTGATGCTACTCGATAAAGTCCTCGTACTATCCGTCTTCTCGGGAACGTTGCTCTCAGCTCAGAGCGCACCCATGACCCACGACCCGATTCCGACGATCGCGAGCTCTGCGACTGCAGACGCCAAGTTCACTCCGGATCGTGCGACTATCAGCATCGCCGTTCAGACCAAGGCAACGACCGCGGCGGAGGCAGCGACAGACAATGCCAGGAAGCAGAATGCCGTTTTATCTGCCTTACGTGGGTTAGGATTAACTAACGAACAGCTCTCGACAACGGGCTATAGCGTGAACCCGGAGTATCGCTACGACCCCAATCGGGCGCCGACACTCACCGGCTACACGGTGACAAACACCGTGCTCGCAGACATACATGACCTCAAGCAAATTGGTAAAGTGCTCGATACCGCGCTGGCGAACGGCTCCAACATCATCTCCTCACTCGACTTCTACGCTAGCAATACCGACGCTGCCCGTCAAAAGGCGCTTGCGGATGCGGTAGTGAAAGCGCGCGCTGACGCCGAAGTTGCCGCCAAGGCCGCTGGTGGATCCCTTGGTCCACTCATGCACCTGAGTGTTGGCGGCGGTGGATCCTATCCTCCTCCTCCAAGACCAATGTTCGCCGCGAAGACGGTGGCTCAGTCCGCAGAAACCCAGATCAATCCAGGGCAGCAGACCATCACCGTCAGTGTCTCGGCGGACTGGCGCTTTACCCCAAACCCGTAACTAGTTTTTTCACGTTCCACGGTTTGGCTTTTTTCACGTTCCACAGAGAGGGCAGCTGACGCTGCCCTCTCTTGTGTTTCCAGTCCTGAACATCCCACCTTCCCGCGGCTGAACCCTCATACCTCGCGCCAAGTCGTGGATCGCGAGGGAGATCATGCAACACGCATCAGACGGCCTTAGATTCCTCGACCTCTCCCTCCGCCAGGTACATTCCGTCAATTGTCCAGAGTCATAGCTGTCGCCAATCAAAAAGGCGGCGTCGGAAAGACGACGACCGCAGTGAACCTCGCAGCCTCTCTCGCGGCTGCCGAACAGCGTACGCTCCTGGTAGATGGAGATCCACAGGGCAATGCCACCAGCGGTATCGGAATAGAGCCCAGCGACATCGGCAAGACGGTTTACGAAGTGCTTCTGGGTGAGGCAACCGTCGCAGAAGCCCGCAAGGTGGGTGAGCACTTCCGCCTCCTCGACGTCGTCCCAGCGACACCAGATCTCGCAGGCGCCGAAATCGAGCTGGTCGATCAGCCACACCGGGAACAGCGAATGCGAGAGGCGCTGAAACTGGTCAGAGATGACTACGATTTCATCCTCATCGATTGCCCCCCGTCACTCGGACTCATCACCATCAACATGCTGGCAGCGGCAGATGCCCTGATTATCCCGCTACAGTGCGAGTACTACGCGCTCGAAGGCCTCTCTCAGCTCCTCAACACCGTTCACCGGGTCCAGCAAGGTGTCAATCCATCACTCGGCATCGATGGGGTTCTCCTCACCATGTACGATGCTCGGCTCAACCTCAGTCGCCAGGTTGCAAGCGATGCACGTGAATATTTCGGCTCACAGGTCTTCGAAACGGTAATTCCGCGGAATGTCAGGCTCGCCGAAGCACCCAGCTTCGGAAAGCCGATTATCCTCTACGACGTAGCATCAGTTGGTGCGCAAGCGTACATGGGCGTTGCGAGAGAACTCATCCAACGAGAAGCACTGGCAACCAACGGCAATGGGGAACCGGCCCAATGAGCGCAGACAAAACTCCTTCGCCTCGCCGCCTTGGAAGAGGACTCGACGCCCTGCTCGGCGAGCGAACGACCCAAAGGCCAAGATCATCTTCAACGGCACCTGCTGAAGAATCAGATACAAAGGTGGCGGAGCCAGTCAGTGCACTTCGTGAAATCACGATCGTCGACATCCGACCGAACCACTACCAGCCGAGAAAGGAATTCAGCCCGGAAGAGCTGAAAGAGTTGGCTGATAGCATTCGGACGGCGGGCTTGCTGCAACCGATAGCGGTGCGAAACACAAAGGACGGATATGAGCTCGTCGCCGGCGAGCGTCGCCTCCGCGCAGTCAAATCACTCGGATGGACCACAGTACCAGCAATAGTCCGGGACTACGACGACCGTACAATGCTGACTCTCGCGCTGATAGAGAATTTGCAGCGCGCAGATCTCAACCCGATAGAAGAAGCCGAAGGCTACGCCCGTCTCGCAAGCGAGTTCGACCTTACCCAGAACGAGATCGCGGATCTGGTTGGAAAGGATCGCTCCACCGTCGCGAATCTCCAGCGAGTTCTTCAGCTGCCGGCAGCCGTACGCAAGATGCTCGAGACGGGTGCGTTGAGCCTCGGCCACGCGCGACCACTCCTGGCACTCGAAGATGCCGCGCTGGCCACGAAGCTCGCCACAGAGGCCGTCGAGCATGGCCTCTCGGTCCGCGCAATCGAAGAGCGCGTGAGACAGGACGCACCACGTCATGACAAGCCACACCGCGGCAGGCCACGTAAGGAAGACACCCGTCCGCCTGAAGTAAGACATGTCGAAGATCTCCTGCGAAAGCGTTTTCAAACTGATGTTTCACTCTTTCGAAAGAAGCGCGACAAGGGTGAGCTCAGAATCCAGTTCTATTCCACTGAAGATCTGAATCGCCTCCTGGAAGCCATGGGAGCAATCGAGTGACCGATGAATTCCCGAATATTCACACAGTTATCAACAATTGTCATAACTCGTTGTCATGAAAAGACTTAGCACTCTTACATGTCAACCTGTATCAAGGTTATCCACAGTTATCCACAGCTTGTTCGCAATCGCGATCGTGGCTTGCGGAGGCGCCAGAGAGCAGGCGAAGCCAGCATCCAATGCATTCAAGGTCGCACTCGTGACGACAGGATCGATCTCGGATCAGGGCTGGAACGCTGGCGCCTATCAGGGCCTCCTGGCAATCAAGGACTCGCTCGGCGCGCATATCTCGAACGTCCAGACGCAGACGCCGGCGGAGATAGACGAGAACTTTCGGCAGTACGGCGCGCAGGGATACAACCTCGTTTTCGGACACGGCTTCGAGTATCAGGATCCAGCGATCCGCGTCGCGCCGTCGTTCCCCAAAACGGTATTCGTGACTACCTCAGGGGTGAAAACAGCACCGAACGTCGGCGGTGTCTATTTCACCTTTTCGGACGGTGCATATCTGGCCGGCATTGTCGCAGGCGCGGCCTCTCGCAGTGGCGTCATTGGAGCGATCGGCGGGACACAGCTACCCCCAGTCGTTGCTGCATTCAAGGCATTCGAAGCGGGTGCAAAGTCTGTCAATCCGAATGTGAAGCTGCTCACCGCCTACGTTGGGAATTGGGATGACGCAAGCGCAGCCCGGGAGCAGGCGCTCGCACAGATCGCCCGCGGCGCGGACGTGATATTCCAGGATGCAGATGCGGCCGGACTTGGCGTTTTCCAGGCAGCGCGTCAATCCCGGACTGTCCGTATAATCGGATCCAACTCCGACCAGAACGGAGTTGCACCGGAAGTCACGCTCGGAAGCGTCGTGATCGATCTTCCAAGAGCAATGATGATCATCGCACGCGACGTGAAGAGTGGCGCGTTCAAGGGTCACGTTTACCGACTGGGCGAAAATGACGGCGTCGTTCGCTGGGTGCCCAATCCCAGGCTTGCACCCGAGATCTTGCCGGCAACGGTTGCCAGGTTGGACTCGGCTCGGAAGCTGATCGACGCGAAAACACTAAAGGTGCCGGAATGACGACAACCGCTCTCGTCGTCAGATATCTGGACGACTTGCTGGAAACCGACTCTGTGCCGGATTACCCGAACGCCTTGAATGGCCTCCAACTGGCGAACAGCGGTTCCGTAAGTCGAGTGGCGGCTGCAGTGGATTTTTCATTACGCACAATCACGGCTGCAGCACAGGCTGACGCGAACCTGCTGATAGTGCATCACGGAATGTTCTGGGGCGGACTGCAGCCGATACGCGGAAAGTACTTCGATCGAATCCGAGCGCTCCTGGCGCGAGACATCGCAGTCTATTCGTCTCATCTGCCGCTCGACCGACATGCGCTGTATGGCAATAACGCGCTGCTTGCCGCCGAGCTTGGGCTGGAGCCATCTGCCGAGTTCGCTCGCTTCAGGACGATATCGATCGGTGTATCGGGTGAGAGTGATGTCGCAACGACAGAGCTTGCAGCACGTGCGGATGCCTTCGTTCGATCGCACGGTGGCTCGGCACGAACGACACCCATCGACTCGGGACGCAGAACGCACGCGTGGGCAATCTGCACGGGTGCCGGTGCGAGTACCGAAACCCTGAACGAAGCGCGCGATCGCGGCATCGACACACTGATAGTCGGTGAGGGATCACACCACACCGCGGTGGACGCGGACGAGAGTGGGATCACTGTCATCTACGCGGGCCATTATGCTACAGAGACGCTCGGTGTACGCGCGCTTGCAGCCCACGTTTCGGACCGTTTCGGTGTGCCATGGACATTTATAGAGGCACCAACGGGTCTCTGATCAGGTGAGCGGCGTCGCACTCGAGCTGGCGTCGATCACCAAGCGCTTCGGCCGGTTGACAGCACTGGATGGTGCATCGTTGCAAGCACGGCGTGGAACTGTCCATGCATTGCTCGGCGAGAACGGCGCTGGCAAGACGACACTCATGCGCATCGCATTCGGGATGCTGCGGCCGGACTCGGGCAGCATTGCGGTTGACGGCACCGATCGATCATTTGCATCGCCTGCCGATGCGATAGCTGCCGGAATCGGGATGGTACATCAGCACTTCACGCTGGTACCGGCCATGACAGTCGCCGAAAATATTGCACTGGGCGGCCGAGGCACTTTTCGTCCCACGCAAATTCGCGACGCGATCCTGGCGCTGTCTGCGCGCACAGGACTCGCGGTCGATCCGTCGGCGCGGATCGAAGATCTTCCTGCCGGAGCACAACAGCGGGTCGAAATCCTCAAGGCATTGTCCCGCGATACGAGAATACTCATACTGGATGAGCCTACGGCAGTGTTGACTCCAACCGAGTCGAGGGAGCTGCTTCACAAGGCGCGCGAGCTCGTAAGCGATGGCGGGACTGCGATCCTTATAACACACAAGCTTCGCGATGCACTGGAATTTGCGGACGATATCACAGTGCTGAGACGCGGCTCGACCGTATGGAGCGGACACGCGTCCGAAGCAACTGAAGAGACTCTTGTTGCCGCCATGTTGGGTGGAGAGCGGACCAGCACCGAGATACAACCGGTTACCGCAATCGCAACAGATCGTAACGCCACTGTCCTCTCGCTGGAGAACGTTTCTGTTCGCGACGACGGTGGCGTGGAGCGGCTCAGATCCGTCACGCTTTCCGTTCATGCAGGAGAAATAGTTGGGATCGCGGCGGTGGAAGGAAATGGGCAGCGCGAACTGCTACGCGTCCTTGCCGGACGAATGCGTGTCACTAGCGGCGACGTGGGGATCCCACCGGTAGTTGGCTTCATTCCGGAAGACCGGCATCGCGATGCGTTGATCCAGGATTTTTCGTTGCGTGACAATGTTGCTCTGCTCGGTGCAAGTACCCGCCACGGAGTGATGAGCTGGGCTGCCATCGGGAGGCGAACTCGCGAGCTCATTCGAGATTACGATGTACGGGCTCCTGACGAGCTGACGCGAGCTCGCTCGCTTTCGGGTGGCAATCAACAGAAATTGGTCGTTGGACGGGAGATCGAGGGATCGCAGACCGCACTGGTTGCGGAGAACCCGTCTCGTGGACTCGACGTACAGGCAACTGCAGCGGTACACGCACGCATTCTCGCGGCGCGTGATGCCGGCATGGCGGTCGTGATCTACTCATCGGATCTGGATGAGGTTCTCGCACTCGCCGAGCGCGTAGTTGTCGTGCACGCGGGGAAGGTGACGGAACCGCCTCGTGAATACGAGTCGATCGGTAGAGCGATGCTCGGGCTGCCCGTATCATGACGGAGACAATGGCATTCGTCGTCGACATGCTGGTGCATGCTACGCCGCTGGTGATAACAGGCCTCGCAGTTGCGCTCGCCTTCCGCGCCGGAGTATGGAACATCGGCGCAGATGGTCAGTTCATCGCTGGTGCGACGGCGGCTGCGTGGGTCGGCGTTTCCGCACCGGCCGGGATCGGGTGGCTTGCACTGATAATCGCTCTGATTGCGGGCGTGGTTGCCGGTGCCATCTGGGCCGCCATCGCGGCGTGGTTGAGATCGCGCTTTGGCGTCCTTGAAGTGATCAGTACGATAATGCTGAATTTCATCGCTACATACGGCGCCTCGTTCCTGGTACGCGGTCCGTTGCAGGAACCAACGCACGTCTATCCGCAGACCAGTGGCATCGTGAGCGGCGCGCACATGCCAATCCTTCTGGACGGGACGAGGTTGCACTGGGGGTTTGTCATTGCAGTAGCACTTGCAGTGATAGCGTGGTGGGTGATGAAGTACTCCGCAACGGGCTTCAGAGTGAGAGCGAGTGGTGTCAATCCTTTTGCAGCTCGAAGCGCCGGCCTCATAGATGTCTCCAGAGTGACCGCGTTTGCTTTCGTCGCGAGTGGAGCAATTGCAGGAATGGCTGGAGCGATCGAGGTATCGGGCGTAACGTTTGCCCTGTACGAAAACATCTCGCCCGGGTATGGCTACACGGCGATCGCAGTCGCGCTTCTGGCCGGACTCAATCCACTCGGGGTGATCGGCACCGGGATTCTATTTGGCGCACTCGAGACTGCCGCCGGTGCCATGCAGCGTAACATCGGGATTCCATCTACCACAGCGTCGGTAATCGAGGCCATCGTGATTCTGGCAGTCATCGCAATTGCGCAACTTCGGGCCGACAGAGTGACAACAAGCGCATGATCGACGGGACCTCTGCATTCCTCGAGGGCGTCGTGCGGACCGCCACTCCACTCGCATTCGCCGCGCTTGGCGAGACCGTTACGGAGCGGAGCGGCATAATAAATATCGGGTTGGAGGGAAGCATCATCGCCGGCGCGTTGGGTGCTGTCGTTGGTGCGGGATACGGTGGAGTCTGGGCCGGCTTTGCGTTCGCAGCTGTGTGCGGTTGCGCGGTCGCTGCAATTTTCGCCTTGTTTGCGGTCACGCTGCGTGCGGATCAGATCATATCGGGCACGGCTGTCACTTTGCTCGCGTTGGGTGGAACGGGAACACTGTACCGCATCCTGTACGGAAGCGCCGGTGCCGCTCTAAATACGCCTACACTCGATCCGATGCCGATACCGTTGCTGTCCCGGACTCCGGTAGTTGGCCGCGCGTTATTTGTGCAGCCGTCAATCACGTACGTCCTTTACGTGCTTGTTCCGGTGGTTATGTGGTGGACATACCGGACGCATGCAGGGCTCGGCCTGCGCGCGATTGGTGAAAATCCAGCGGCGGCAATAGCTGCTGGTATCCGCGCGAAAAAAGTGCAATTCCTTGCTGTGCTGTTTGGCGGGTTGCTCGGAGGCATAAGTGGTGGCACGCTCGTACTTGCACAGGCTGGCACCTTCGTCGAAGGCATGTCTGCTGGACGCGGCTTCATCGCCATAGCGATAGTTGTTCTCGGACGATGGAACCCGCTCGGCGCTGCACTTGCGGCGCTCCTGTTCGGGGCTGCGAGCGCGTTGCAATTTTTCTTTCAGGCAACCGGGAGTAACCTGCCGTATCAGCTATTTCTCGCCTTTCCGTACGTCCTTACTCTGGTCGCG